>CAZGCK010000021.1:13048-30760 GCA_964524175.1 uncultured Bacteriovoracaceae bacterium
CCAGAAATCGGTTCCACCCAGTTGGATTACGGATCCGATGGGACCGGCCCTGCTTGCGGCTGTGGGCGGAGAGATTCGCATTGATAGGCTCTTTGCGTTGAGCGCTTCGTACTTAGATGTTGAAGAGGATAAGCCCCCTATGCAGACGGACACGATTCCATTGAATCTACCTTCGCGCTTCGAGTACAGCAGCGCCTTTCAGATCGAGGGAAAGTGGACCGGTATACCTCGAGTTTTGTCGGCCGTGCGCTGGGTCTATGATTTGGACGGCTCAAGTAGCTTGCTTTCGTTGGATCTCACCTATGAGCCATCAATAAGAAAGTCCGGTCCCTTGCGCGCGCTGTTTGGGGGCGAGGGTACCTGGACTGTGGGAGTGGGAGCGGATCTGATTTCCAGCATGGGTGGTTCAGGCTTTATCGGTCAGTACGTCGGTAATGATCGCGTTCGAGGGAGGGTCTCGTATGCATTCTAGGCGATTGATTTATGTGAGCATGCTGTTGGCGTTTGCTTTCGCAAGTTCCTTAGTCTTGAGCGGATGCGGGATCTTGGGTGACAAAGACGAGTTGAGTCGTCTCTTGGACTACAACCCGGATGCGGTAGGGTGCCTAAACGAGTTGGGGCCGAGGTTTCAGGCCTACTACCGAGGTGATATCCAGGAAGAAAAATGGATAGCGACCTGGGATTGTGGAATCGATTCGCTCAATTTGTTCAAGAAGTTTGTGAAGAGCAGCGATGCGCGCGGATACACTCAAGATGACCTGCGTGCCTTTGTCTCTCGCTTTCTTTTTACCGCAGCTCCCGTGACGCCCGAACTGGTGCGCGCGACTTTTGAGCTCAAGTCTTCTTTGTTTGGCGGATCGCGCGAAATCATCACACCGGAGGAGATGACGTCGATAACGGATTTCTTGCAGACGCTGAAGATCGAGTCGACTCGTTTGCTGCCCAATATGACCGCCAAGGCGCGAGAGCCCTCGCCTAGTAATTTATTGGAGCTGACAGATGCTCTCAGCGTGGCTGGCGAAAGAGTTGCGGATTCGCTTCACACGGCGGGTAATCCCATCTTTACTTGGAACTCAGCTCAGGCCTTTGTCAATGAGGTCGCGAAGCTGCTTCACTTGGACCTCCCGCCTGATGCGATAGCATGGCTGAGCGCGGTTAAAGTGCTTTTCGCCTCCGGAACTCGCGACGGGATTGAGGCAGAGGCTTGGCCCCGTGTTGTGAATGCTGCGGTAGCTTATGGGGGGCCCGCAATCGCGATATTTAGCGTTGAGTCCAAGTATTTGAAGGGACCCAATGCAGCAGGCGAGTTTGGAATGAAGCTAGCGTGGAAGATTAAATCAAGTCTGGATCAGACCTTGGATTTGTATGGAGGGGCATTGCCGCTTACCGCGCTGGATAGCGTGATCGATGCCTTGCCGCCCAAGTGGATCACGATTGATCGCGCTGCGATCAAGGGGTTCTTGCGTCCGGTCGCTTCTAGGATCTTGAGAAGCCGGGTGCCTCAAGCGATCGATCACGCGGCGATATCGCTGATCTTCGCGAAGCTTGATGCTTGGACACGCGGTCAATCTCATCTCGAAAAAATATATCAGCTTCTTGAGGACTCTGGCTCTGACTCGGGTGGAGCAACGGCAGAGCGATTTGCACAAGAGGCGATGCGATATGCCGAGGGATTAACCGTCCCCGGCGCAAAGGCAGAAGTCTATCGGTTGATCTCGCTTGCTCGCCAAATCACGCCAATGTTCTTGGGTACCGACAAGCAAATCACATTTACCCCTTCTTTCGTGCATTCGTTGCACGACATGAGCCAAATCCATTGGATGAGAATGGTGGCTGAACACATGATCAAGTCCTATACCACGCTGGGCGCAGGAGCAGACCGGGGGTCGATCGAAGACCTGAAGGCATTGGTGGCCGACATCACGCCGATTGGTTTTGCGTTTGGATTCATTGATCCGACGGTTAAGGACCTACATTTGAGGCGTTTTCGCGAGGCCAACTTATTTACTTACGCCGCTAATGGGGACAAGTTTTTTGATTTGGATGAGGCGACTTATTACATAGGGTATCTTTATTCTGCTGCCTTTCTCTCGAGTCGAATCATCAAGGGGGTGGATGCGCGTTGCCCGAGCTTGGGAAAAGACGTGCTAGGCTTTGATTGGCACTCGGCAGAGTGTTTTAGAGAAGAGTTCTATGGGAATTTTAGAACCTACTGGGATCATTTTCCGCAGCTTGTTCGTTTTTACGAAAATCTAACGAGTTATGAGCGGGTCCAACTCCAAAAGGCGATGGAGCGTGGGGCTCGCAGGTACGGATACACCGATCAGCCCGTCGCTAGGTACGATATCGATGGCCTTTCGGGGGTCATGCAATACATCGAGGCGATGTTCGCGCGATTTGATGATGACGGCAATCAAGCGCTGACACTATCTGAAGTGATGCGCGCGTACCCGGTGTTTAGGGACTCTTTAGTTGAGCTCAGCAAAGGAAAGCTCGATCCCGGTAAGGAGAGCATTGTCGAAGCGGCTTTTACATACACGGTTCACAATGGCCGTATGCCTGCAGCTGGCTTCAAGGGAACCGCAGCCGTGCTTGCATGGTTAGCGTCTAAACCTTTCGGGGGGTGGAAAAAAATCCGCTCTAATCGCCTTGTTCTGTACGGCGTGATCGGCTCGATCGCTGAACCGGAGCCGATTCCCGGTACCTCGCCTTTGCCTATCTATGTGGGGGAGCCCGGGGGAGACACTGAGCGCGAGGACGAAATCCATTTCTAGAGCTCCACTCCAGGGTGCCACAAGAAGGTGCGTGGCGCCCTTTTGGGTGCTGCGCGGCATCTGATTGAATTCATCTGCTTTTCACGGCAAGACTTTGCCCTTAATCAACTGCAGCGCCTCTTGCTTGCGGTCTCTTGGCCAGTCCTGAGGTAAGGGGTTGGACGATCGCTCCAATTTGTCGAGCCACGCCTTTGAAAGTGGCCGTTCGAGTTCAGTAAGTAAACTTGAGGCGATCGTCGTCTCTCGCTTGGTCTCAGTTCCCTTTCCCGTGCCCACAAAAAAACCGGCCAACATCATCGCCGACCGTACCGCAGTTGCGCTGCAATAGGTGGTGAGAGTGCTGGGCTTTCCGCAAGCCAATCGTGAAGCGCATTTATGAAACAGATGCAGAAAAGCCTGGTAATTCCAGAGCGAAGGATCCTGTTTGGGCGAATAGAAGTCGTAGAAGACTATCTCTGGCGCACCACAGACCGCTGACTGCTGAACAAAATCTCCGGCTCGAAGCTCCCAGAAAATGTTCGAAGAAATTTCGATGCTGCCCTTTTCAATTAAGGTCCGAATCTGCGTGTTTAAAGGCTGTAAAAACGGAAACGAGGCACTGTTTTCAAGTGCCAACTTCACCCCATCTGTAAACTTCTCAAAACTCACTACATGCAGATCGCGACGAGCTCCAGTCACCAACGCGCACTGAATCGCCGCTACGGCGTTCGCGGCGATCCCCATCCCAACATCGTACAAAACCACTGGACCCGCCTCTGCGGTATCCATCAACCTTGCTTCCAATCCCGACTGTTCGACGTAAATCGCTTGCGCCTCAGCCCATGGCCCTATCGAAGAGTGCATCGCCTCGTGCGATCCAACCGGCCTGACCGAAGAACATCCATTCTCGAAGTGTACAAGCTCATGAAGCATGGTGCGGCGTTTAACCCAAAGGAACTTGGACTGAAATGCCTGTTTTAGGTTCCCCCGCCTTTTAAGCCAGTCATTCAATAAAATTCAGTTCTCTTTTGACCTGCGCTAGTGGCAAAACGAGGACTATGGCTTACGACCACCTCAAGATCGAACCCCATTGGCAAAAACATTGGGACTCAAAGCAAGTCTTCAAGGCTGAGAATGTCAGCTCCAAGCCCAAGTATTACGCGCTCGACATGTTTCCTTACCCGAGCAGCACGGGCCTTCACGTAGGGCACCCCGAGGGATACACGGCCACCGACATCCTCTCGCGCTACAAGCGCGCTCGCGGCTTCAATGTTCTCCATCCAATGGGCTGGGACGCCTTTGGCTTGCCTGCCGAGCAATATGCGCTTCAGACGGGAGTGCATCCCGCTATCACCACGCAGAAAGCGATTGAGAACTTTCGCCGGCAGCTCAAGGCGTTGGGATTCAGCTTTGATTGGTCCCGGGAGGTTTCAACAAGCGACCCAAAATATTATAAATGGACTCAGTTTATTTTTCTCAAGCTTTACGAGCGCGGCCTGGCCTACCAAAAAGAAGTGCCTGTGAACTGGTGCCCAGTTCTCAAGACTGTGCTCGCTAACGAAGAAGTCGTTGACGGTAAATCCGAGCGCGGCGGACACCCTGTCTATCGCGTACCAATGAAGCAATGGATGCTCAAGATCACG
Organism: uncultured Bacteriovoracaceae bacterium; assembly: GCA_964524175.1. GTDB lineage: Bacteria > Bdellovibrionota > UBA1018 > UBA1018 > UBA1018 > CAZGCK01. The sequence goes on from CAZGCK010000021.1 coordinate 17,445, forward strand.
GATTATGCCGAGCGTCTACTCAAGGATCTCGACACGCTTGATTGGCCAGAAGGCACTAAAGAGCTTCAGCGCAATTGGATAGGTCGCAGCGAAGGCCTTCAGATGCGATTCCCGGTCGACGGCCTTTCTGGAGTTGATATCGAGATATTCACCACTCGCCCGGACACCATTTTTGGCGCGACCTTCATGGTGCTTGCGCCCGAGCACCCGCTCGTCGAGAGAATCACCAAGCCCGGACACAAGGGTGATGTGGATGCCTACAAGGCGGGTGCCGCACAAAAGTCAGAGATGGCCAGACAAGACGCCACTAAAGATAAAACTGGCACTTTTACTGGGGGATTTGCCATTAACCCTCTCAACGGCGAGAAGATCCCTGTTTGGATCGCAGACTACGTCATGATGGGATACGGCACTGGCGCGATCATGGCCGTTCCCGCACACGATGAGCGCGACTTTGCGTTCGCAAAAACCTATGATCTGCCCGTCAAAGAAGTCGTGCAGCCCACTACCGAGAAAAAAGAAGAGCTCTTTTCCGGCAATGGCGTCTCCGTCCATTCCGGATTCATCACCGGCAAGCCAACCGCAGAAGCCAAAGAAGCCGTTATTCAATGGGCCGAAAAAGAGGGTCGAGGCAAGCGCACCATTCAATATAAGCTCCGCGATTGGCTCTTCTCGCGCCAGCGTTATTGGGGCGAGCCGTTCCCTATCATTCACATCGAAGGCGGACACAAAAAAGGCTTGCCGCTCAACGAGCTCCCTGTCGTGCTTCCAGAGGTCACGAGTTATGAGCCCACTGGCACGGGCGAAAGCCCTCTTGCGGCCATTACGCAGTGGCTTCATACGCGCGACCACGACACTCAAAAGCCGGCCAAGCGCGAAACCGACACGATGCCCGGCAGCGCAGGCTCTTCTTGGTATTTTTTCAGATACGCCGATCCACACAACGAGAAAGAGCCCTTTAGCAAAGAGGCCGACAAATATTGGTTGCCTGTCGACCTTTATCTGGGAGGTCCCGAGCACGCTGTAGGCCATCTTCTTTACGCACGTTTCTGGACCAAGGTTCTTTTTGATGCGGGTCTCACCACTCATCACGAACCCTTCAAAAAACTCGTTCATCAAGGAATGATCTTGGGTGAAGACGGCGAGAAGATGTCCAAGTCTCGCGGAAATGTCATCAATCCGGATATGGTCATCGAAAAGCACGGTGCTGATACGCTTCGCGTATACCTCATGTTCATGGGCCCGCTCGAGCGTGACAAGCCATGGTCAACTACCGCAATCGAAGGTACCTATAGGTTTCTTCAGCGCGCGTGGCGTGTCTTTGTTGAGGACACAGAGGATCGTCCATCTTCAGAAGCAAAGCTCCTCGTCACTGAGGCTGAGCCTTCGCAAGAGGATCTCCGCATCACCCACAAGACCATAAAGAAGGTCACCGAGGATATCGAGCATCTGCGCTTCAACACGGCCATCAGTCAGATGATGGTTTGGGTCAATCACATGACCAAGCAGCAGACGAGACCCCGCCAATGCCTCAAGCCGTTCGTGCAGCTGCTCAGTCCTTTTGCCCCACATCTTGCCGAAGAGCTTTGGCATCGCTTGGGCGAAACGACGGAACTCACGTATGCTGCTTGGCCCTCGTTTGATCCAGCGCTCGCAAAAGACGATCTCCTCACGCTTGCTGTGCAGGTGCTTGGCAAAACTCGCGGCACCGTCGAAGTCGAGCCAGGCTCGGATCAGGCAACCGTCGAGGCAGCCGCGCGGCAGATCCCCAGCGTGATCCACCAGCTCGAAGGCAAGACTGTGCGCAAGGTGATCTTCGTAAAGGACAAGATCCTCAACTTTGTCGTCAGTTAACGGCGGGCGTCCCGTTTAGGTCGACCCAACGCGCCTCAGCTCAACCCTATTGAGGTACTCGCAATACTCCTTTACGGCCACGACTTCTTCCATCGAGTTAAAGAGAAAGCGCAGTCTGATGCGATAGTGGTAGGCCTGTTGAGTAAGGATTCGAGTATTCGCTTCGTTTGAGAAGCACGAAACTACGCGGCCAGTGATGAAAAACCGACGCGGCTCTTCGATCGTTAAGTTGATGACGGATCCTTCTTCAAAAGGTTCGGTTGCGAAGAGTGCCATCTCTGTAGGTTGCATGTCATTGAGGACGACGCGCGCTGGGATAATGGTAACTGGAACACCAAAGCCATTGCTTGTAATGAGCTGAGCTTGGGTGCGTTTCATCCGCGTGTTGTTTTTATTGGATGCTGCTCGACGATCAGATCGCTGCTTTTGAATCGCTTTTACGTAGGCGCGGATCCTGAACCGGGGGATTTCCCACATACTGCCAATCTCCTGTGTGTCTAACTTCTCGGCACAGGGGGGCGGTTCCTTGACTGAAGAGCGCTTTAGGATGTCAAAAAGTCCTCAATTCTTGTCGTAACGGAGTAGGATCTCTTGTGACGTGTTGGAGGCCAGAAAATAGGGAATAAAAGATGTTCCCTATAGCTGTCTTTTTTGATAAGGTACTGCCGCACAGGTAAACTTCCTTGAGAGTTGCGATTGCCTAGGATATCGCCAACTCACACCACCCCCGGAGGCAGAGTCGATGAGGATGAGAGACTGGGTCCTTTTGTCCGGAAACGCTAACCTTCCGCTTTCACAGAAGATTTGCGAGAAGTTAGGTAAATCACTGGGCCGCGCTGAAGTGAAACGCTTTAGCGACGGCGAAGTCTTCGTTGAGATCGGAGAAAACGTTCGTGGACGAGATGTTTACGTGATTCAAAGCACGTGTCGTCCAGTCAACGATACACTCATGGAGTTGCTCGTGATGATTGACGCCTTGAAGCGCGCCAGCGCCAAGGAGGTCACCGCAGTTATTCCTTATTACGGTTATGCACGACAGGACCGTAAAGTGGCGCCGCGGACTCCGATCAGCGCCAAGCTCACTGCTGATTTACTGACTTCAGCAGGTGCGACACGAGTGGTCTCGATGGACCTGCACGCTGGCCAGATTCAGGGCTTCTTTGATATCCCCTTTGATAATCTCTTTGCTTCGCCAGTCTTGCTTCAATACATCCAAAAGGAGCTGATCCAAAAATCATCGAGCGAACTCGTGCTCGTCAGTCCGGATGCAGGCGGGGTTGAGCGGGCACGTGCCTTTGCCAAGCGCTTGGATGCCTCTGTTGCGATGATCGACAAGCGCCGCATAGGTCCCAACGTCGCGAAAGCAATGAACATCATCGGCGACGTAGAGAACAAAGTCTGTATCATCTTGGACGATATGATCGATACGGCAGGCACTTTGACTGAAGCTGTAGGCGCCGTCATGGATCATGGGGCTAAGAAGGTTTATGCAGCCGCTACTCATGGTGTGCTTTCTGGTCCAGCGGTCGAGCGCATTTCGATGTCTAAGCTAGAGCAGGTGATCGTTACTGATACGATTCCGCTTTCGCCAGAAGCTGAGCGCTGCAAGAAGATCGTTCAGCTCTCCGTTGCGGATCTCTTAGCTGAAGCGATTTATCGTATTCATAATTATGACAGCGTGAGCAGTTTGTTTCTCTGATTGAGTTATGAAGATCATCGCAGGCCTAGGAAATCCCGGTCCCAAGTACGAGACCACTCGTCACAATGCGGGTTTCTTAGCCGTGGATTTTCTAATCGACGAGTGGGAGGCGACCGGCCCCTCTGATCAGAATGAGGGCGAGGTTTGGCAGGCTTCCGTAGCGGGCGAGCGGGTTCTCCTGATCAAGCCTCAGACTTTCATGAACAATTCGGGGCGTTGCATAGCACCCATTTTTAAGTTCTTTAAGTGCGCTCCCGATGACCTCATCGTGATCCACGACGAGTTGGACCTCAAATCCAACGCCTTGAGGATCAAAACGGGGGGCGGTACTGGCGGACACAATGGGTTGAAGTCGATTGATGCGCATTTGGGAGCTGGGTCTTTGAACTATCACCGAGTCAGAATGGGTATTGGCCGTCCTGCACCGGGAGATCGCATCGCAGTAGTCGATTATGTGTTACAGCCTTATGGCGACTCAGAATTGGATGGCCTAAACGCGCTGGTTAAGAGAGTGAGTTTGGCTGTTGAGCGCATGATACGCGGCGATGTAAAAGGCGCGATGACAGAGTTTAATCGGGAGTGATTTGAATGGGTTTTTCTTGTGGAATTGTAGGTCTTCCAAACGTCGGCAAATCGACGATCTTCAACGCATTAACCTCTGCAAAGGCTGAGGCTGCCAACTATCCTTTTTGCACGATTGAGCCCAATACGGGCATCGTTAAAGTGCCGGACCCTCGGATGGAGCGAATTCAGCAGTACATCCCTACAGACAAGGTCGTGCCTGCGAGCATGACGTTCGTAGATATCGCAGGGTTGGTAAAGGGCGCCTCTAAAGGCGAAGGCTTGGGCAATCAGTTTCTCGGCAACATCCGGGAGAACAACGCTATCGCGCACGTCGTGCGTTGTTTTTCGGATCCCAACGTCATTCACGTCGATGGGTCCGTCGATCCTATCCGTGATATTGGTGTGATCGATCTTGAGCTCATTTTTGCGGACTTGGACACGGTTAATAAGCGGTTTAACTCGCTTCAAAAGACCGCGCGTTCGAGAGACAAGAAAGCAGCTGCGGTGATGGGTGTACTTGAACCAGTCAGAAACGCGCTTGAGTCCGGAAAACCTGCGCGCGCGCTCAATCTCAGCGGAGATGAGCTGGCTTTGATTCATGATTTCCATCTCATCACTGCTAAGAAAGTGATGTACGTGGCAAACGTCGACGATAGCGACATTGGCAATAGCGAGCCCAATGCCTACGTGAAGAAGCTCCTAGATCACGCTAAAATCGAAGGCAGTCCTGTCGTTCAGATTTGCGGCAAGATCGAATCAGAAATCGCAGAGCTCCCGGACAGCGAAAAGGCAGCGTTTTTGAAAGAGATGGGAATGGACGAGCCTGGTCTCAATCGCGTGATCCGGGCCGGCTACGATCTGCTTGGGCTTCAGACTTACTTTACCGCCGGCCAAATCGAAGTCAGAGCTTGGACCATCCGCAAAGGTGCGAAGGCCCCTGAGGCAGCTGGCGTGATTCACACCGACTTCGAAAAGGGCTTCATCAAAGCTGAAGTTTTTGGATTCGAAGATTTGATGAAGCATAAGAGCGAGTCAGCCATTCGTGATGCGGGGGCTCTTCGTCTAGAAGGCAAAGAGTATGTCGTGAGAGACGGCGACATCATGCATTTTAGATTTGCGGTCTAGAAGCGCGAAGTATCCTGCTGCAATCAAAAAATCCTTCATGATTTCGTCACCGCTCTCTCTGGGGAGAGGTGGTCAGTCCGACTCTGTACAAAATCAAAAGCGCGCAAAAAAATAGTTGTAATTGTTGATCGTTTATGTCAATTATACCTTCATTCTCTCTACGTATGAGGCGCCTCTGCCTCAATGTGAGAATTTGATGGAGGCATTTGTCGTGAAAAGTCGTGTGGCCCTTTGCTTAGTTTTCTTAGGTTTATTGGGATCAGTGGTCAGTGCACGTGCAGATGACGAAGTCTCAAGACGCCGTACAGAAGTGTGGACCTCGAAAGTGGCTGGGCTTGAAGAATCAATGCACGAAGTGCGAGACAAGTTGAATAGAAGCGAATGGTTCTACTGGGAAGCTACGCCTGAGAATAGGGCGGAGTTACTCCTTGTAGTGGTGTTAGATCTCAGCAGTCGACTCGAAAAAGATCCAGGTTTTTGGGTTATCTCAAATGACTCAAAACACTTTGCTTGTATGCTGACTTTGGACTCGACAGGAAAAAATTGCCCCGCGATTCTCGACGGGGATGACACTCAGTCTTACCTCCGACGCAACGGCCTATTGTCCAATGTCACGTACGACGATGTTCGACTCAACTTTAATGAAGTATCGGCTGCAGCTATGCTTTCGCTCAAGCGTGATAGAGCCACGCTCTTTTTTCAACCTTCTCTAGCTGACTTACCGCCACAATATTGAGGATTGTTCGTCGGCTGAGCCCCCTATACAATTATAAAGGGAGGCTTGCCCCGATGAGATCAAGTTCTCGTTCAACGATCTATGTGTTTTTGGTCCTATCTTTATATGGCACCTTAACCATTTGTCCTGCTCGCGCCGCTTCAGTTTCGACGAGCAGCCCTGAAGCGACCCGTGTCGCGATGAACGTTCTTAAATCTGGGGGCAATGCCGTTGATGCCGCCTGTGCCGCTGGATTTGTGCTCAATGTTACGCAGCCATACTTTACGGGTATCGGTGGCGGAGGCTGGATGCTTTTCAAGAAAAAGGACGCGCCGGCACAGCATCTCGACTTTATCTCGCAAGCGCCCAAGGCAGGCGTGAGCGCGAAGTACTTTGTGGGCCCGGACGGCAAGCCCATAGAGTCATGGAGTGAGCGTAATACAGGTCCGCGTTCGGTCATGGTGCCTGGCTTTGTTGCGGGCTGTGGACAAGCGATAAAGGAGTGGGGCACCAAGAATTGGGAGGATTTGGTTATGCCTGCTGCCCAGCTTGCGCAGGAGGGTTTTTTAATCAGCCAGATGTACTTCGAGGAAAGTCAAGAGCAGTGGGCCCGAATTGCCTCTTTCGAACTTACGCGCTCAATCTTTGGTGGAGTCAGCGGAAACGGAGTCGTCAAAGATGAGGTGCTCAAACAGCCGATGCTCGCAGCGACCTTAGAAAGAATTGCCAAGGAAGGTCCAGGTACTTTCTACAAGGGAAAACTCGCTGAAGAGTGGCTGCAAGAAGCACGAGCGTCTGGAGTAAAAATTTCCAAAGCAGACCTCGAAGCTTACCAACCTCTTCGAAAAGAGCCGATCTCCTTCAGGCTAGATCAGTTTACTGGAATTACCGCTGCGCCATCCAGTGCGGCGGGGTTGATGGTAGGAGAGGTATTGCGGTTTATCGACCAATACTACCAAGGACATCCAACTCCTAAACCCGACTCAGCCACCAGGTACATTGTCACGATTGAGGCTACTTCTTACTTTGCAGACCTTCGCGCTAAGCGCGTGAGTGATGTTAAGCGCAACAAGATAGATATTCAAAAGTATGCAGGAAGCAATGAGGAGCTCAGAGCGTTTGCGGCGATCAATCGGCGAGTGGCTAAGCGTCTCTCAAGAATCATGGCGATGGCTGGCAAGAAAGCGCGCCGTATTCCGGCTGTAGCTCTGAAGCGAGCAATCGTAGCACCGCGCTCACTAGCTTCCCAGAAAAGGGGCCATACCGCGCATATCAGCGTCTTGGATGACTCTGGCAATATCGTTGCCTTCACATCGAGCATCGGTAACATCTATGGATCCGCAATCACCGTCCCGAAGTTTGGTTTCTTGCTCAATAGCGACATGGGTGGTTTTTCTGAGCAGCCCAAAGACTTGAACGCACCAGGTCCTGAGTTGCGGTATCTCAGCAATCAAAGTCCGACGATTATATCCATGAATAACAAAAAGTCGGTAGGTCCAGTCGCGATTCTAGGCGGAGCGGGAGGGGAGCTGATTCCTTCTGCTATCGTGCAGTTCTTTGAAAACTACTTTTTTCACAAGCTTCCTGCCGTGGATGCAATCAAGCTAGCGCGCGTGCATCCAGGAGAAGGTGATAAGATTCAGATCGAAAAATCAGCGCCCGACGACGTTATCGAGAAGCTCGTAAGGGCGGGATACGAAGTCGAGGTAGCCGACACGATCTGGGCCGTGCATGAAGCTGTCGTGCGAAGAACCCCGTCTTCTCCCTGGGAGGCCGTTGCGGAGACTCGATACGATGGTTTGGGCCTAAGTAACTAGAGCTCAATTTTGTATCTGAGCATAAAGCCGATGTAGTTTCCGCTTAGCGATGTCCCGTGCGCGTTTGCGTAGGGTAGGTAGTAGTCTTGAATTGTAAATCCAGCCGAGTGCGAAAGCGGTTTGCCGAAGTGGCTTGATCGTCCCAGTCCCCAGCTTACGCTCAGGCGAAAAAGTGCGGCGAGGTTAAAGCCAAATCGAATCTGCTGCCCAGCTCCCTCTTCGAGACGAAGAGTTAGTGTTGGTGCAACACTCGCGCAGATCGAGGGCTTTGCATCAAGCTCTGTGCAATAGTTGTATCCAAGGCTCACGCTATTGAAGGCAGCTTCGAAGTAGGCATCGCCTGTGTGGGTGGCCGGACTTGGAAAGTAGCGTCCAAGGTCAGTTGTATACCCGGCAATCATCCCATGATGTTGGTCAAAGTATAGAGAGCCAAAAATGGCGTAAGAAAAGCTAGGAGAGGACCTAAGGTTGGAGCCATCGCCGGTTCTCAGCAAGACAGCTCCAGCCTCAATGGCAAGATCCGAGCGATAGGGTGATGGATCCTCCTCGGAGAAAGGTGCGGGCCCCTCCGCGCAAGCCAGTGGCGCCGCAAACGCAAATATCAGGAGGAGCGTGAGGAGCCTCAAGGCGTGCTTTCAGGCGCCGGAGGTGAAGGTTCTGGATTTGAAGTCGTTGCGTCGGTGGGTGTGGGCGGCACAGAGGGAGCCCAAAACTGAGCGATGTTACGAATCGGTTCGCGGGGGGTTAGCCGGTGCGAATACCAGTAATAGTTGCGGATAATTGATGCGACGTACTCGCGTGGTTCTTTGTAGGGAATAGTTTCGATGAACACAAGAACCCCCCGGCCTCTGGGCATATTGTTGAGCCATCGATCTGCGGCATTGGGGCCTGCATTGTATCCCGCTAAAGAGAGAACAATGTTGCCGTTGAATCGGGTCATGAGCATTTTGAGGTATTTGACGCCAATGCGGATGTTGGTTTCGGGGTCGATCAAGTCTGCTCGTGAGACAGTGGGTTCTGTGTCTGCCGCAGTCGCGGGCATGAGCTGCAGCAGTCCCGTCGCACCTGCACTCGAGATGATTCCGTGATCAAACGCAGACTCTTGTTTCATGAGGCTCAAAATCAAGATTGGGTCTAGGTTGTTTTTTTCGCCGTATTTCTTGATGAGATCCCAATAAGCAATCGGAAAAACCATTGAGAGAAACGCAGACGAAGCTGCTCCGTCATAACCGCGCGAGACAAGATCACTGAGGATGCCAAAGGCTGTTGAATAGGAGCGTGCCTCGAAGTTGAGGGCGGCTAAATACATAAGAAACGGGCTAGAAAGGGAATCTCGGCTTCGAAACTCGCGCAGCTCCATTAATGCAAGGTCGAGCGCGCCTTCGCTCAAGAAGCTCTCTGCGCGCCGGACTCTGAGAATTTCTTGTGGCTGCAACCACGGGTCTCTTTCGGCAGCGAGCGAGGTGCCCGAGGTAATCGTAGCATCGATTTGCCGACCGTTTGCGAGTCCCGCCATTAATCCGTAAAACGTGAGAGGCGCGTCCTTTTGAAGGATATCGTAAGCCCTCTGGGCTTTTTCGTGTTCTTGTTCGTGGGTGAGGGCCTGACCTAACCAATAGCGAGCGCGAAAACGATAGGTCGATTTAGGGAACTCGTCGACAAACTGTTCGAACGCTTTGATGGAGGTTCCAAACTTGCCGTTCAAATAAAGTCCGAGATTGGTATCAAAAGCGGTTTGATCCAGATCAGGGGCTTTGTAGCTTTGAGTGTACTTGGGTGCAGATGCAGGGCGTGTCCGTGTCGAAAGCTCTGGATAGTTTTTGAGCAGCGCCCTCATCTCTTCTGAATTGCGCGGATAGTAATAGGAGAATCTCTGGATCCAAGCTTCGCAGAGTTCAGTCGAGGCTTTGGTGCACGTTTGGGCGTAACGCTGCAGGGTTTCGGGGCGGACAAGTCCAAGCGATCCATGAACAGAAAGTCGTTGAAAACCCCGTTCAAAAGTCGAGTGCGCAGGCTTCCATTTCTTAAGACCTGCATACCCATCGCCTTGTAGGATTTCGGCAAGTCCTATGTCTCTTGGAACATTTTTGAGAAACGGCGAGTACGGGTCGCGAGCCTCGATCTGCAGAGCCAACGCGACAGCTTTCTCGCCCGCTGTAATGGCGGTGTGATAGCCCTTGGCCTCGAGCGCCTTTTGTCCAGCTCCAAGGTGAGCTGCGCCTGCGATCCAGTCTGCGTAATCTTGAAAGAGCGGATCTCTGGTCAGTGTAGAAGAAAGCTTAATGGCGGATGCAAAGTTTTTTATTTGAAGTGCGTCCCAGGCTTTTTTTAGGGCGCGAGCTTGCTTGGATTTGTGTTTCTTCGAAATCTCGGCCCGCACTTGATCAAGAGGCCTAAATTTGAACGGACTATGCACCTCTTCGAGAGTGAGGGTTGCAGGTTTGCGTTTCGATTTGGGAGTGCGGGCATCGGCTTCGAAAGGGAGACTAAAAACAAGCATAGCTGCCAAGCAGAGATTTTGGGCAGCTCTGAGCTTACGAAGTGCCGAGAGGCACATGCCCAGTGGCTTCCACGAGCAAGGTGCACAGGATTGATCAAAAGCTTGATCTGTCATTCTCTCTATTATTAGCTGCTTCGCCTCCCGCCATTTAAGAACTTGTCCCGCCTTCAGGCCCAGAACGGATGTATGCTTTTGATCAAGGCGCTGAATCTTTTCTTCCGTTGCGCAAAGCGCCCCCTCGCGGTTAGGGCACGGCGTACAAATCGAATCTGTTGCTTCTGTGACGCGAATCAATACTTCGTCTCCAGTATCGGTCGAGCGGAGGTCGTTAGCGATTTTTTGAAACCCTTGAACAAAAGGCTCCGAGTAGCCCTTGCCTTCAAATCCTACAGTGCAGAGAAAGTGATGAGGCCTGAATTCAAGCATGAAAAGTCAGCTCCAATTGGGGCGATCAAGGGGAATATGGCTTGCGGAGAGCGGCCAAAGCTTTTTCAAGAGAAGGCTTTGCTTCGGCAGACGCAGTCTCTATGCTTCTTTCGAGCGACGTGGTGGCATTCTTCAGCGCTGTGGCGTCGGTGGATCCAAAATGATGACGAAGTCCCTTCAGCATCTCGTTGTATTCGATCGCAAGATCGCGAAAGTGGTCTTTGTCGCGAAAATGAAGTTCTTGGTCAATGTTCCCGTTCTTCAGCTCTCTTAGGGTCTTCGAAAGCTTATAGATCGGGCCAGCGATCCGATGGGACATGAAGATGCTGATCAGGAATGTCACGAATAGGAAAATGACCTGAAGCAAAAACAGCAGGAGAAGAACTTCATGCCGCGTGTCTTGTAGCGCTTGAATCGAAGGGCCATGAGGGTCCAAGGAGGCATATCTCACAAAGTAATCGAAGAGATTGTAGACGATCAGTGGATAGACAAAACTAAGCGCAAGAAGCCAAGAACATACATAAAGCGCAAAGCGGAATTGAAATTTCCGATTGATGAGAAATGTACTTCGGCGATAGGGGGGCATTCTTTGATCTTAACCTCGGAGCCCCGAACTGAGTAGTCTAGAGTGAGGAGCTTTATTGTGAATAGGTCGACGAAATATTGACGTTGTCTACAATTCCAATCGCAACCATTTGAGCGGGCATAGGAAGGGAGGGATCGGGAAGCACGGCCTGTCTCGCACCGGTTCCTTCGGCCATCACGAGAACGGTGTCACCGGGGCCCGCCTGAACTGAGTCTAAAACTACAAAGGGTCCCGGGTCGCCAAATCCCGGCAAAGGCTCGACGGTCAGCAATGACCTTGGAGGCAAGCTCTCGAATTTAGCCGTCACAACCACTCTCGAAACCACTTTAGCCAATATCATCGACAATTCCTGTCACGGCCGCGTCGACCGGATAGTCATTTGCTAGAGGGGAGCCAGGGATTGCAAGCGACGCTTCTCGCTTGCCCACCCAAATCACGTGATCGCCGAAGCGAGCGCCTACGGCATCAATTGCGACTATTGGCTCACCGATGGGCTTTTGCTCGGCATCGCAGGGAACCAAGACTTTGAGGGGTAGTCCCTTTAGGGATGCGGTTTTAGCGGTGGCGATTACAGACCCTTGCACAATTGCGTACTGCATATGCCCTCCGATTAGAAAAAGACCAATGCTTCGTCTTGAGGACGAGGAATGACGTCGACTCGACAAAAGCTTTCGAGGCTTTTAAGGCAATCTTGAGCAGCGTCCGCTGCTGCTTCAACCTCATCTTGCCGGCCAGTCACCACAAAATAGGCTTTGCCACCGATGCCTTGGCCTAGGCGCATACGACAAAGGGACACGCGCGCAGTTTTGAGCGCTTGATCTGCTGAGAGAATTGCACCAGCTAAAGATGAGGACTCGATAATCGCAACCGCCTCTTGGGCTGGAGCATGAGCAGCATCCTCGAAATTCCAGAGTGAATCTAGGAATGGCGCAAGCTCTTCATGGACTCCAGGAATCAGTACCTGCTTGAGTACTGTGTTATCCGCCTCGCTCATTGCTGCGCGATGGGACTCTTCGACAGAAGCGACATCGCCTACGAAAAGAATGATGTGTTTGCCAGAAGAGACGGGTTGAGAGGCAACCACTCGTACAGGCGCTTTTTTTAGAACAACGTCAGTCAAAAAGAGGCCACGAGAAATGCTCGAGAGCTCAAAAAATCCAAGGGCAGGGACGTTCTTCGTGCCGATGTCCTGATTTGCTTCGCCCTTATTACTTTTCATACGATCCTAAAGTGATCCTTGAGCGTGCAGCGGCGAATGCGCGAGAAAGTCCTGCAAGTGGTAAGACCTTCGCCGGTTGGAGATGCAATAGTAAAAGAAGTGAATCCTTCGCCGCCTAAACCCAATGCGGCATAACTCGGCCCATTCTTCACGAAGAGCGAGGTATTGATTTCGCGGGCCATGCGATGAAGATTGTCGATGTTCTTGCTGTACATCACAGCGGTGTGGCCATTGCCATGCTCTACACGCTTGGCCATATCGATCGCTTCGTCAACGTTCTTGGCGCGAACGAGCGGAATGACTGGCATGAGGAGCTCGACCTGGACAAATGGATGGTCCTCGGTCACTTCGCAAAACGCGATGCGCGGATCGTTGGTTGAGTGGATGCCAATCGACTCAAGAATAACAGATGCGTTCTTGCCAACGAATTTTTTAGCGGGGTACTTGGGCTTACCGTTTGTGGCGGTTTCCCAATCCAGGATATTTTTCTCAAGCTGACGTACTTGATAAGAGCTCAGTAAGAATGCGCCTTTTTGTTGAAGCTTTTGTTTGAGCGCGTCGGCGATGGATTCGACAGCGATGATTTCTTTTTCGGCGATGCAGACGATGTTGTTGTCGAGGCTGCAGCCGGCGGTGATGTGGCGGGCGGCCGAACGCAGGTCGGCGGTCTCGTCGACCACCACCGGCGGGTTGCCCGGGCCGGCGCAGACGGCGCGCTTGCCGCTCTTCATGGCGGCGGCGACGACGGCGGGGCCGCCGGTCACGCAAAGCATGTTGACGAGCGGGCTCTTGCAGAGGATGTCGAAGCTCT
>CAZGCK010000021.1:30770-42715 GCA_964524175.1 uncultured Bacteriovoracaceae bacterium
GCAGACGATGTTGTTATCGAGTGAGGCGCCCCGGATAATGCCTTCAGCGGCTTGATCCAGGTCTGCAGTTTCGTCGACGACGACGGGCGGATTGCCGGGACCTGCGCCGATCACCTTCTTGCCTGAAGCCATGGCAGCCTTGACAACGGCCGGGCCTCCGGTGACGACGAGAAGGCGGATGCTAGGATGCTTCATCAAGGCTTGAGCGGTATCAATTGTCGGTTCTGCGACAGTCGTGAGACATGCCGTGGGGCCGCCGGCATCGACGATGACCTGACTCATGATCTCCATCGCGCGAGCCGAAACTTTTCGAGAAGAAGGGTGCGGATTAAACACGACCGTGTTGCCTGCAGAAAGCATCGATATGCCGTTGTTGATGACGGTTTCGCTAGGATTGGTGGTCGGGGTGATGGATCCAATCACCCCATAAGGCGCGTATTCGATCAGGGCGAGGCCGTCATCGCCGGTGAAGGCAGTCGCTTCCAGATATTCTGGGCCCGGCGTCTTATCGATGACCAAGCGGTTTTTGGAGAGTTTGTCCTCGTAGCGCCCGAGGCCAGTTTCGTCTACGGCAAGACGCGAAAGTTCTTCGACATGCTGGTGAAGGACAGTGCGCATGCGGGCGATGATCTGCTTGCGCGTCTCCATCGGGACAGCCGCCCATTTGATCTGAGCCACGCGAGCTGCCTCAATCGCCTGATCGAGAGTGGCAAAGGCCACTGGTGCGGCTGGCGACTTCACCGAGATGTGCGCGCGGTTCCCCGCGACAACAGCCTTGTGAGCTGTTGGTGCAGTAGAGTCCAGAATCGGGTCCCCCAACCCAGTTCTAGCCGCGCGCACCCCGGTTCTCAGCACGGCACCTGCCTCTTGCGAAGCGACACCAGCGAGACGCGCCGCCACTGCTGTGGCTAGCGCGTGAATTTGTTCCCGATCAAGTTGCATACATCACAAGGCAAGTCAGTGTTTGCGGAAAACTGACTCGCCCCCTGCTTCGATCTCATCGATAATCGCCATGATTACGGTATCGACTGGACGATTTTGGGTCACATCCGTTTGGCGAGCACTTGAGCCAGCGCAATAGAGGACTAGTTCGCCCGGGCCTGCGCCGACGGCATCTACCGCGACGACTTGGCTGCCTTTAGCGCCACCCGTTAGATCCGTTTGTTGCACGAGCAAGAGCTTGAGTCCCTCGAGCTTTGGATCTTTTCGGGAAGCGACGACCGTGCCGATGACTTTACCGACGTTCATGTCGATTAGTTGTTGAGCTGCGGGCGGGTTTCGCCGGCGTTCGTGCGGCCGCTCTTGGCGCCAAAGTTAGATGAGTCAGCGCGACCGAGCGGTAGAACAGCGTCCACGTTGGCATGCGGGCGTGGGATCACGTGCACAGAAACAAGCTCGCCAACTTTCTCTGCAGCGCGGGAGCCAGCTTCGACAGCGGCTTTAACAGCAGCCACGTCGCCACGGACGATCGCGGTTACGAAACCGCCACCAATGCGTTCATAGCCCACGAGTTCTACGCGAGCGGCCTTTACCATCGCGTCGGATGCTTCGACCATTCCTACAAAACCCTTTGTTTCAATCATTCCCAGTGCTTCAGACATTTATAACCCCCTAGTGATAAATACGAACTTGAAAGACTTACTTACTCTCGATGCCGGTGAGTCCATTCACTGCTGCCATTGCAGCTTTTGCTGCCTCATCGACATCAGCCTCTTTACCGACCAAAGTGAGCCGACCAAACGCACCGAATGCGCGAACATCAACGAGCGTTATGTTGGCAGCTTTTTCAGCTTCGTTGGCGGCATAAACAATGTATCCAGCGGGGTCCGTTTCGAGAATGAACATGCTCATTCCTGGAAGAATCATGGATCCTTTGCGACCTTGGCGATTGATCACCACAGCATGGTCGGGTTCAATCCCGCGAATCGTCTCGTGCCAAGCGATGCGGCACTTCTGGCGGTTGGATTCGCTCTGCTCAATGACTCTGAGCACTGCCTCACCAGCTTGGCGGACTTCACCCTGGTCTTCGTGGTGAACTTCGAGAGTCCCGAAAGAGCGCTCAACAACTTGTTGACCGAGACGAACTTTGGTGGACTTTAGTGCGGCGTCAGTCAAGCGATGAATCGCCATGCCAGGAGCTGTTTCGATCCACAGTGAAGCATCGCCTGGTATGGGCAAAAAGCCTTGTGAGGTTGTGCCTAGGTACTCGGCGAGTTGCGGCTGCAAGGAGTCGATAAAAATATACGTGCGAAGCTTGATCATCCATTCCCCCGAGTCACCTCGGTTATCCCGTGAGTTGCGTGGAGTCAAGCTTGGTTGCCGCGATAGTCGGGCTTTGTCAGGTTGATACGGCGCGAGATTGTGCGAATATTAGGTGACTTGTAAGAACGGTATTTTTAATGATTCGAGTGCAGTGAGTTAATTGATTAAAATAGGTTTTTTTATGCCCGAGAGACGTGCGGGTTCTGGGTGCCAGTAGCTTTATTATATAGAATGAAAGAGTATTTTTAGGCTCTGTCTGAGGGCATTCGATTCAGGTAGCGTGCGGGCTCCGCTAGACAAAGCCTTGTAGCTCGAGTAATAGTCGAGGTTCTGAGCCAGATTATGATCAGGAGTAGCTCAGTGGTAGAGCAGCCGGCTGTTAACCGGCTGGTCGTAGGTTCGAATCCTACCTCCTGAGCCATTACCGGAAAGCCCCGTTAGCCCAAGTGGTTAGCGGGGCTTTTCCATTTTTGCGGGCATTTGTTGAATGATCTAAGAAAGAGTTCAAATGATCTAAAAAATAGATCATACTGTTTTCATGCTGGATGAAATTTTTGGAAATCGAACAGTCGAGCGTATCTACCTTCACCTTTTTCACTATGGCGAAATCCACGCGCGAGGCCTTGCAAACGACTATCACGCGTCAGTAGCGCCATTTGTGAATCAGCTCAATCGTCTCGAAAATGCTGGGGTGCTCATTTCTAAAGTGATCGGGCGGTCTCGTCTCTATCAATTCAATCCAAAGTCTCCGTTCATGGGACCCATCAAAAAAATCGTTGAGATTGTTTACGAAACAATGCCTCTTTCTGAAAAAGAGCGACTGTTTCGCGTTAGGCGGCGGCCAAGAAGAAAGGGCAAGCCTGTCCTATGAAAACGCCTAATTGGAAAAATTGCACAGAAGAAGAGTTATGGAAGTACGTTGCTTACTATTTGGCTGTAGCTGGTATTGAAAGTGTTTTGGTGGGCGGAGCGGTTGTCGCCGTTTACAGCAAAGGGGCATACAAATCAGGAGATCTCGATTTTATAGTTGGAAAGCTGGAACTCGAGAAAGTCCAATCTGTTCTCGAAAAGATCGGATTCCAAAAAATTCGAGGAAGGCATTATGAACATCCCGAATGCCAACACATGATTATTGAATTTCCTCCCGGCCCACTCTCCATTGGCGATGATTACAAAATTAGACCGGCCGCAGTGACAGTAGAAGGTAAGAAGATTAAAATATTTTCTCCCACAGATTGCATTCGCGATCGTCTCGCCTCTTATATTCACTTCAATGCTAAGGAGTGCCTGGAGCAAGCGATTTTGGTTGCGAGAGTTCAATCGTTCGACTCAGAAAAAGTACGAAGTTGGTGCGTGGAAGAGGGCGCAAGGGAAGTATACGAGAAGTTAATAGCTCAACTGAAAAAGACTTAAAAATTTAGTTGGTGGTTTCGACTAGATCTGACTCTCTAGGTTTGGCCCAAGGAGCATAATTTGGACTTATACCCGCATTTGAAGAAACTCTGGAAAAAGCTTGGCATCAAAGGCCACGTCACCAAAAATTCCTCAAAAAACTCTTTGGATAGTTCAGGGCGAAGATGGCGTAGCGATTACCTTCTCCCACCTATGACGAAGTCGCCACCAAATATCGACGTTGATGGGTTTCGTTGAGAGGACAACGATCCCATCGAGGGCCATAAATCTTGCTGGAAAATATATGACTGGCCGAACATCGAGATCTTTGATGACGGAGATGGAATAAAAGCCTCCAAAGCCAAAAGAAGGCCAGTGAGTGATAGCGAGTTCACATCAGGGAAGGTGCTCTACGACAAGTCAAAAGCATGGGCTGTACCCGTTAAGCTGATTGATGATGTTCGGAGAAATAAGAAAAAGAGAATTACACACAACCACGTAACCGACGTGGGGTGGGTCAGGCCTGATCTTGCTCTGAGTATGCCGTGTAAAGGCGAAATCGCTAATGCTCGCCCAGTCTTCCCACGCTCTATCAGCGGCTCTCGTCCGACATGAGTTTCACATCGATTGAAAAGGTGCAAAGAGCGGGTTCTTCTACATGCCAAAAAAATCCATCGAAAACCCATACAAAGTTTCCTCGGGTGACCTTTGAATAATGGGTTTAATTCTCTCAATGGTTTTGATGAGAATCTCCCGGATCTGCTGAACGTCTTGCTTCGACAAGGAGATTACGGAAGAGTAGTGAAGATTTTCTAATTGCCCAGATTCGATTGGTACACTTGTGTTGAAAGACGGAAGAGGAGAGTTCCGATTTAGGATTGTGACGAGCTTTTCCATTCCGGTTGAGCCTAGAGCGAATACCCCCGTGTTCAACTTGCTAGATGAAGACGGCGAGGTCGACGGAATGAATATCGGAACTCGTCTGTTTATTGGCTCTGTGGAAACGACAGCTGGTAAGAAACTGCAAGTCTCTTGGAGTGAGAACATTGATGAGGCGATTAAGATCTCAATCCTTAGGGAAGGAGATCGGGTTCCAAAAGTCATATTTGTTGGCAGATATTGATCTTGGCCGAACTCTGTCGATTGAGGCAATTCGAAGGGTCTAGTTAAGTTAAATATTTAGTGGGGTTTTCTATTTTGTAGGCTCACTCTTCGGTCAGAGATTTCTTCAAGAACCAGACTAAGTCTGCTTTCTCATCTTTTGTTAAGCTGATCGGTGGAGAAACAAGATCAGTGGAAATGAAAATCAATCGCAACTTCCTGATACTCTCTTCCATGTTGATAAAGAGCTCTTGCTCATATTGCCCAGTGTACTTTTTTAGAAAGCCACCATCATACTGGGCTGTGGCCGTGTTCGGGTCATTGTAGTGGTTGACTACGTCCTCAAGGGTCTCGTAAGAGCCGCTGTGCGAATAAGGTGCGGTTAGCGCAATGTTACGAAGGGGCGGAGTCCTAAACATATATGGACCGCTCAAGGGAGGATTCAATGCATACCCTCCGGAGTCATCTTGCCGGGCTCCGAATCCTGGACCTACTTGAGGAAACGCGCCTGCATGAAAGTCAAAGTCGGAGAGAAGAGCGCCACTGTGGCAGCGAGAGCACTTTGCCTTATCAGACAAAAAAACCTGCGCCCCCTTCTTTTCCCTTTCGTCCATTGCCCCTGCTTCACCCCTGAGAAACCGATCCCACGGAGTATTCCACCGGGAAAAGTCGTTGATCATGTATGCACTCAAAGCTGTAGCCAAATGCCCAATGTTGATCTCACGTAACTTGGTTTCCGGAAACGCAGATAAAATCAGCGCAGCATATGTTGAGTCTGAGACGACTCGTCTCGTGATCAATTCCCAGGCGGTATAGTTGTCAGATGAGTCTGCAATCGGGTTGCTCCCTTTCTTACCCATCATTTCTTCATGAGAGACGAGTGGAAAGATAACCTGGGCAGCGACTGGTGTTTTCAAGGCGGCAGTGATTGCAGCATATTTTGGCAGGGGCCCATTGAGGCCGGCCTCAGGCGTGAAGAAAGCGTTCTGAGTAGTCGAATAGCTCACCCTTCCGTCCCAGAATAGCCTAGTTACCTGCGGATACCCGAGATTGTAGAGGGGCGGAGAGTTTCTAGGGAGGATCTCTCCTTTGCCTAGTAGTCTAGCTCTACCCACTCCTGTGCCGCCTTCTCCGATAGAGAGAGGGAGATGGTCGGTAGTTCCCGAATCGATCGAATGGCAAACAGAGCAGGAGATGTTGCGGTTGCCCGAAAGAATTGGATCCGCAAAAAGACTTTTTCCCAGGGTGACCATAGCCGCCGGATACTCGGCAGGCTTGTCGAGCGGAACGATGCCCAACGCTATCGCCCGTTCTCGCAGCAAAAGGTCGGCATTCCCTGCTTCCACCCAAGCAGGGAATGCCGAAAAAAGCATGGCAACAAAAGAAAGTAACAGTCGGTTACCTGACTTTTTCAGCGACATGTACTTTTTCAGTATTGAACTGCTTTGTGAAGTGGCAGTTATAATTCAATTCGCTTTCTAGAGCGTAAACGTCGTCGGCATAAAGTAATTCAGCAACCCGTCCATCAGTTGACTGGATTTTGTAACGGAGCAGATAGGCAAACTTCATCGCGGCTTGAGTCTTTCCTTGAACATCGAGTTGCTCAATTCCGATAGTCCTATAGGCTCGTGAAAGCTCCAGGAGTTTAAGGTCAGTGCCCTTCACGCTTGCAGGGTCGAAGCCCGTAAATGCCCCAAAAATATCCGCCTGAGTCTGTCGGATGTACTCCAAGGCTTGAGGGTTATCGAACGTATTATACATATTGTTAAGTGCGGCATCCGCGCACTTCTTAACGTAAGTGTCCCAACTTGTATTGGCATGAGCGTGCGTAAGTGACAGGCAGACTGCAAAGAAAACGGCGCTTTTCACAAATGTTCGCATTGAATTCCCCTTCGATTTTGACTGTAGAGTCAGGCGATTAAACGAGAGCGATGGAAAAGGCAAATTCAAACCGTGGTAGGCCCTAAACGGGGTTCTTTGCAGAGATGTCCGCGCTATCGATCCGTCATTCGGCCGACTATCGAGTTGGTAGACGACATTCAAGAGTCGGCTCATGACGACGTCAACACAGTCTTTAACAAGTGGGAGGTATCACTTTGGGTAGCACTGTTCTTTGATTCTAGACATCCTGAGTGCGCAGAGCTTTTGCACACTAACCCGAAGTGCACCCTCAGGAACTTTGACGAAAAGACTTTTGTGGATTAGGGCTTAGGCTGATTTGTGAATTAAGGTACCTCTCATGAAAAGACCAAAACGAGCCATCTTCATACAAATGTTCGAGATGAAATCAGTGGGCCGACGCCTACTTGCGTTGGTAAAGACGCCGTTTTTCTGGTGGGTAACCTTCTGGGGAAACGTCTTTATCCTTTCGGCAGCGGTTCTTTTTCATTGGATTGAGGGAAATATGAATCCGTCGATCCACGGATTTTTGGATAGTTTATTTTGGGCAGTTGGACTTGCTACAACTGTAGGGAGTGGAAACATCCACCCGATCACCCCAGCGGGGAAGGTTCTCTCCATTTTTATGATGATGGGTGGCGCTTTATTTTTATGGTCTTACATGGCCATTTTCGTAGGTGCATTGGTTGACCCAGAGTTGAGGCGGATCGAGCGTGAAGTCTCGGAAATTCAGCATGACTTACAAGGTGAGGGTAAGCCAATGAACCAGGAGAAGAAGCAATGAATATTGCTGTTTTTGACGCTCACCCGTTCGAGCGAGGGCCTCTCGCCGAAGCAAATAAGCGTTTTGGTTACGACCTTGTGTTTTTCGAGCCGCGGCTAACGCCTGAGACTGCTGCGTTGGCGCGAGGATTTTCCGTAGTTTGTTCCTTCGCGAACGATCGGGTTAACGCAGAGACACTCAAGATTCTACATGCGGAGGGAGTCAAACTGATCGCTTTGAGATCTGCGGGCTTTAACCATGTTGATTTGGTTGAGGCGGCTCGCCTCAATATCAAAGTGGTGCGTGTGCCCGCTTACTCTCCCTATTCAGTAGCCGAGCATTCGGTCTGTCTCATTCTTGCCTTGAATCGGAAGATTCATCGTGCGCATGCAAGAGTGCGTGAGCTCAACTTTTCGCTCGATGGATTAGTGGGGTTTGACCTGCACGGAAAAACCGTAGGTGTTATCGGAACGGGACGGATCGGAGCGGCTTTTTGTCGAATCATGGCAGGCTTTGGGTGCCGAGTTTTGGCCTACGACATGAAACGTAATCCTGACCTCGCTGATCTAGATGCGGTTTCATACACGGACCTTTCTAAGATCTTTGAGACATCCGACATCATCTCTTTGCATGTTCCTTTGACACCTGGGACTCGGCACCTCATTGATGAGAAAGCGCTAGCTAAGATGAAAAAAGGAGCCATGCTGATCAATACCGGTCGCGGAGCGCTCATAGAGACACAAGCTCTTGTTGCAGCGCTTAAATGCGGCCATATCGGATCAGCAGGGCTAGATGTCTACGAAGAAGAAGAGAACGTCTTTTTTCAGGATCTTTCTAGCCAGGTCCTTCAAGACGACATCCTGGCAAGACTCCTGACTTTTCCCAATGTTTTGATCACGTCGCATCAGGCCTTTTTAACCGCTGAGGCGCTCCAAGGTATTGCAGAGACCACGTTCGAGAACATCAGAGCGTTCGAGAAGCATTTACCACTGGAGAACGAAGTGACATTTCGCCCTAGCTAGTACTTCGCACGGCCTTCTATTCCCTGTCGTTATTCATCACGTCGAAGGTTCTCTGGAGTGCTTTTCCGTTTTTGGCCCGGACATGGACTAGATATTCACCTTGCGGCAGTTTTCCGACTTGAATTGTTTTTTCAAAGTTAACTGGGGTTCTTTCGCAGGTTTCTACGCGAACTTCGATAGGACGAATAACAATCGTGTCTCCTTGCCTCTGCACATCGATGGGTTCTTTGATTTGGTCGCAGGAGGAGCCGAGCGTGCCACTGATTGTAATTTGTACATCTCCACTGGTGAGGACAACGTCGCGCGTCAGTAGGCCTGTTACTCGCGCGTAGTTGAGATTGTCTAAGGAGCTGACGGGAGCAACGTCGACTTTGAGATTACGATTGTTGACTTGGTACGTGCCAGCACTGAGGCGTCCTAATGATACCTCCTCAGAATATGCGCCTTCTTCGAGGAGATCGCCTGAATTGCAGACCGTGCTCTCACGGCGCCACGCGAATTGTCGAATGGTCACCTTTCCTGAAGGGCCGCGCGAGATAGTCTGTTTGCCAAGCACGTAGCAAGGATCTGGCAGTTCTCCCTCGATGATGACTTGGATGTTGTCGTTGTCATCGTATCCTTGGGTCGGAAAGAACACGCGTTGTACGGGAACTTCGATGAGGCCAGTCGATTTATTGGTTTCAGCTTGTACTGCTTGTACTGAGAGTCCTGCGATGAGGATCATGAGTTTTGCTGTTTGAGTATGCATATGCTTTTCCTCTGTTGGCTGAAAATGTCTGGGTTGTTTTGAATGTAGGGCTGTTGAGCAAGGGGCAGGCCATCCTGGCGTTTTGTTTAGATAGTTGAAAAGACTAAGTTGATACTTTGAGTTATCAATTGACGAGCTGAGTTGATTGAGAACTTATGTCCCGTGCGAGAGCCCCCTTGTCTCGCTTTATGTATCAAGTCAGTGAGCATTGTTGTTGAAATGCTGTCCACAACTTCAGTGGTTTTCGTCGACGATCTGGTTTAGATCGTAGCGCAGCATGCAGAAGGTTCGTTAAAGGGTCGCAGATGTTGTTTTGGACAATTTGTCTCTCAATTAGACAAAATCGTCTCAACTCATTTTCTGATCTCCACTGTGAGTGCATTAGAGGGCGGCACAAGGTTTGCTGTAGCGGACTGCAATCGAATCAATGCTGATTCAAATAAAGGGGACAGTTTATGAAACACGCGGGGATTTTACTTCTTCCAATCATTGCTTCGTTAACTTCGATCGGCGTAGCTCACGCTGGGTCCATTTCGGGGCGCGAAGCAGTTCCAGTCACTCAGGTCTTTACACCTAAAGGATTTGATACCAATGACGACACCCAAGTGATCGTCTCGGGTTATCTCCCTAACCTTTGTTATAAAGCTCAGCGAGTGAGCACCAAAGTGAGTGGTCAAAATATCTTTGTCACCGTGAAGGCCTTTGTCGAGAAAAAGGATGTGCTTTGTCCGCAGCTCGCTATTCCTTTCTTGGAGCCGGTCTCGGTCGGAGTCATGGGTAAAGGCACTTACAATGTAGTAGTCAATGCAGGGACGCCCCTTGAGAAGAGGGCCGGATTGGGAGTTTCTGATTCGACGACCTCATTGATTGACGAGAATGTGTATGCCAACGTCGACTATGTGGAACGCGTCCCAGGGACGAGGCGAGTTATATTGAAGGGATACAACCCGAGCGATTGCTATGAATTTGATCGGGTCGAGTTCATTTCGAATGGCAAAGACACTTATTCTGTCTTGCCGATCATGCGAAAGCTGTCGGACTTCTGTCCTCGTAAGCTAGTGGCTCTGGATATCCCAGCAGAGGTGCCTAGAGAGTTGAAGGCTGAAGAGTTGCTGCTTCACGTGAGAGTGATGAACGGCAAGTCCATCAATGCATTGTTCGACAATCGAGAGAACCCTTAGTAGTTACGGAGGCGGCGCCCCTCGGCGCTGCCTCCGCTTATTCTCTGGCAGCCGATCATCTCAAGGCGCCAAAATCTCCCACTAACGGCAAATGATCAGAGAGTTCCCGCCAAATTTTTCCTTCAGCTAATGATGCGGAGTGGCACTCGAGGCCACGAAAATAGAGCCGGTCCAGCTTAAGTGCGGGAAGCCAACTTGGAAAAGTTCGGGCATGCTCACCAAAGTGGCTCATAAAGGCCTCTTCTAGGCCAAGCGTTTCCTTCAAGACTGGGCTGACGTTCTGTCTCCAGTCGTTGAAGTCACCGCCCACGATGACGGGCGCATCGTGTGGAACCATTCGCGAAATGCGACGGCTGAGCTGTGTAATTTGGGATCTCCTATCATTCTCGAAGAGACCTAGGTGCACGCAGATGACATGTAGGGGCAATTTTGAACTCGGATCCTCAACCACTGCGTGTAGCAGTCCGCGACGTTCGAGGCGGTTAAGCGATACGTCTTGGTTTTCCCAGAATGTGATTGGAAACTTGCTGAGAATGGCGTTCCCATGGTGACCCTTAGTGTAAATCGCATTTTTTCCGTAGGCGAAATGAGGCCAAAGGCCATCAGCCAGGTACTCAAATTGCGAAGTGGTGGGCCAGTTCTCTAGCTTGGAGCCGTGAGTTTCATGATGGCCCAAGACCTCTTGGAGAAGCACGAGGTCAGCTTGGACATCCCGGATAGAAGTTTTGAGTCGCTTCAAGACGAATGCAAGGTTACTGGCGCTAAATCCCTTGTGGATGTTGTAGGAGACGATCCGAAGGCCTTTTTTCATGCTGGATCATGACTTTCGTGAGCGAACGGTCACGACCGGGATGGGAGCATTTAGGATGACGCCGCGAACACTCCTTCCAAAAAACGCTCCAGCAAACAGCGAGCGCCCATGCGTACCCATCACAATGAGCGAGCTCTCTGAGCGAGTCGCTTCTTTTAGAATTGCGTCAGAAGACAAAGAGGTTTTTTCATCCAAGACGTAGGTCGCGGAGACCCCTTTTTTTGTGGCGGCTTCGGCCTTTTTTGCGAGTTGTTTGATCGCCGAGCCCTTTACTTCTTCATAGAACTTCCGAATTTGAGGCGAAGCGGTAGGTGCTGTGAAGGCAGATTGAAGTACCGGATGAAGTGCTTCACGCATGCTATGAAAAAACACTACTTCAGCATCGAGGCGTTTTGCCAAACTCATGCTGTACTCTTCCGCGCGATTGCTGTAGGGCGTAAGTCCAGTAGGTACCAAAATCCTGACTTTTGATTGAGACAAGACCCTGGACGCCTTCTCTTGAGCTTTTGGGCCAACAGTCATGACTGGGATTCGTGCCTGACGGATGACTTCCTCAGCTACGCTTCCAAGAATCAATCTGCTCAAACCCGTTCGCCCATGAGTGCCCAGGACTATCATTTCGTAAGCGTCTCGCTTAGCCGCTAGAGAAAGGATCTTGCGTACTGGTTCTCCATTCAAAAAAATAGGCTTTGTGCGCACTTTAAAGGCGTTGGCGGCCGCGGTGAGCTTGTTTTGCTGAGTTTGAAAGTAGCTCTCTACCATAGGC
>CAZGCK010000022.1:0-5802 GCA_964524175.1 uncultured Bacteriovoracaceae bacterium
AAGGCTTTGGGGTGTGTTTTCTTTGGTGAATTTTAAATTTTTTTTGTTTATTCAAAAATCTATTCGATTTCATATGGTTTCGATGCCGCTCCCGAAAGCGATTTGACGCTCAAGTAACATCAAGCACCTGCCGAAAAGTTGGTTAGCATGTCAGGTACACCTTCGTCCCCAAACAAGTCCAAAACGCCTTCTCAGATGGCGCGATACGCTGATCTTTTTCAGCGCTTATTGGACTGCACCATGCTGGTCGATCCTAGTACGCATGTGGTTCTTGAGGCTAATGCGGCTTGCGAGCGCGTCCTGGGTCTACCCGCTGACAAGCTCGTCGGTCGGGTTGTCACAGGTTGGGTCGAAGAAGGCTCTCGAGAAGACTTTGGCAAAGCGCTCAGAGTGGCCATGCGCCGCTACTATCCGAGACAGTTTGATACCCGGTTTAGGCTTCCGGACGGAAAGGTAGTGCCGATCGAGCTGTTGGCTTGCCCGCTCACGCTGTCAGATCAGACAGAGGTGTTGCAGGTGATAGCGCAAGATGTCTCCTTTAAGCGCGAAGCTGAAGCCAAGCTCCAGTCGCTGCTCAAGGAGCTACAGCTTGCTAATGCGAAGCTCGAAGTGCTCAGCACAGTGGATGAAATGACCGGATTGTTTAACTTCAGGCATTTTAAGCAAGAGCTTCAAAAAGAGCATGCGCGCTCGACGCGATACGGAAATATCTACTCAATCGTCTTCTGCGACATCGACCACTTCAAGCATTATAACGATCGCAACGGGCATCCCGCCGGCGACCAGCTCTTAAGGGACTTTGCCAAGGTTTTGCAAAAGTGCTGCCGATCAAGCGATCTGGTGACTCGGTACGGTGGCGAGGAGTTTGCCGTGATTTGTCCGGGAGTGGGTCTCGAAGGCGCAGCTGTGCTGGCTGAGCGCATACGTGCCTCAGTAGCGGAGACACGCTTTGCCGAAAGCGAGCATCAGCCCATGAAGTGCGTGTCTGTGAGTGTCGGGGCGTCATGCTATCCGGAGACCGGAAAAACCGCGGAGGAAGTTCTCAAGGCTGCTGACGAGGCGGTCTACCAATCCAAGACCGAGGGTCGTAATCGCGTGACCCTTTCTAGGGGCGTGGGTGTCCCAGGCATCTCAAAGTCCGCTACTGACAAGGTCGCTTAGCGCGACGGGGTCATCCGTAATATCTATTGATTATATAGATTTATTTAATTGTGGTTTATAAAATTTACACCGCAATTTACTGACATAGTCGGTCCAAGTATAGCCTGGACCATGCGCCAAATGAAGCTGTCTTACGCAGTGCTGCTGCTGGTGGGCCTTGGGGGATTGGTTCACTGTTCTGGCCAGCCTGAGGTCGTCTTGGTGGTCTACCGGGAAGATGCTTCTGCGCCTCTCCCAAAAGATCGACTGTCTGAGGAGGCGAGGCTTTCTTTGGGGGGAGAATATCGAACCTGCTTGAGCCGTGATCATGTCTTTGTTTTTTCGAACGAGACAGAGAGTCTGCTTGTCGATTTCGGTGACGGCAGACCTGCTCTGACCGTAGGGTCATTGCCTGATAAGCAGGACGGTGAGGAGAGAAGCGTTAGAGATCGAGTTTTCAGCCGTACGGACCCTCTGGCTTCTCTGCCTGTGACGACGACCTCGGTGAATGCTCGACCTGCACTCGGGAAACGCCACATCAAGCTGCCCTATGGGATCAAGCAGTTCACCGTCACTGGTGCTCAGAGCCAAGAGGTATTGAAGATCAATCTAGTGGGCATGGATTGCGAGGATCCTTGGAAGAAAATCGGATTTGAGCTCGCAACGAACGATGACTGGCAGAACTACGCGCTTGGGGACTTCGCGCTGTATGTTATTTTTCAGGGATCCTCAGAAGACGCTGCGCTCGCTTCGTTTGTAGATAAGCAAATCGATGAAATCGTGGACGAGCAAATTGTGCACATGCAGTTGGGCTGGCAATGGTACTTTCTGAGGATTCAGGCATCCGCCAATGTGAATGTCAAAACACGTCAGCTTGCTCCTCCTTACCCTGAGCTCGAGGAGGATGTGTTGGCAGACCTTGCGGAGACCTATCGCGACGACCCAATGAGTTTGCGTCGAGAGCAATTGAGGCTTGAGACCGAGTTGAGGGTGGCGTTGCAGGAGTTCATCGATCTTTTTGGATTCAATACAGCCCAAGTGTTGCCTGATCTGCATGAGCAACTGAGTTTTTGGGCAGAAGCGCCTAGAACTTTGCCCATCACCGCGGATTCTGGAGAGCAGCATATCGAAGGCGGCTATGAGGCGCAGGTTTTTAACTACGACTATCGAGACGCTCACTCCGGAAATCCCAACCGCCTCAAAGTGGTTGTGGATACCGAGCGTTTGGTGCCCTTTAGTAATTTCGTGTCATTTGGGTATTTGCCGATCTCCGCTTGCGAAGTTACAGGTAGCGATGCGAAAGGCTTGAGGGCAGAGAGCTCGGGGTTGATGTCGTTTGGCTCAACCAAGGGTTCTTCTCAACCGGTGAGGACCGTGAGTTGGCGTTCAGCTCAAGCAAAAAAGCAGATAGCCCAGTGGAAGACTGGCCTTGGATTGCTTCCTGGCTTGGAGCCTGATCAGGGTTTGGGTCGGCGTTCGTCATTCTTGTCCAAAGCGGATTCTTGCGGTCCGTATCCATTCACGGACTCAGGAGCCGCAAACACCAGTGGTTACCTCAAGGTCTTGATTGATTTCTTGCGCGATCCTAAGGCCCTTAACCAGTAGACCCATTCATTCATTCATTGTCTGTGAAAAGTCTCTTGTGGCAGCGGGATTCGACGCGCTTATGGGGTGCGACCTCTGCACGTACCAATCTGAGCTTCTTTGGGTCACCTCGCGACTGAGATGAATTGAAAACAGGTTCTCATCCTATGGTTGTCAAATTTGGTGCGTCTTTTATTGTTTAATTTTATTATTTTAATTTAAAATATTTATTCCTCCGGGTTGGATCGATTTGATGACCTGGTGAGGCTCTGCTAAGAGCCCTTCATGCTTAAATTGGTTTTTCGTTCGTGGGGGATCTTGGCTGCGCTGGTGATTTCGTTCGACGCTCAGGCGTTTCGCCTGGAGGAACACGCGACGCTCACCCGATTGGCTGCCACAGAGTTTGAGATTTGCTATCCGGGGTTACTGGATATTTCGTCGATCGATGCCCTGGTAGACTCAAATCTCAATGAGGATCGAAATCTTCCGAGAAAGTGGCTTCAATATTCTCATTTTTACAATCCCACCAAGCCCATTCTCGACTTGAGAAAGTTTCCTTCTGAGGTTTCGGCATCGGACTTTAGATTGGGCCAGCTTCAGACGACTATCGAAGGGATATCCATTTCGTCTGCTCAGACAGCGGCGGGGATTATGGATTTCTTCAAGCAGTCCCTCCCGGAGCTAGGGCACGCGATCCATCACATCCAAGACATGGCCTCTCCGCCTCACGTGGTTCCCGTGATGCACGATCTAAGGGACCGCTACGAGTCTCTGATCATGAAGCCTTCGGTTTTGCCTGATCTTTGATTGCAAAGGGCGCGCTGTCCTAGGAAGCTCAGACGGGAAAAGTATCGCAAGCACGAGAAGATCTTTCAGGAGCTTGCCGAGAGGACCCTGGCTTCGGTC
The DNA here is from genome assembly GCA_964524175.1 of uncultured Bacteriovoracaceae bacterium. GTDB lineage: Bacteria > Bdellovibrionota > UBA1018 > UBA1018 > UBA1018 > CAZGCK01. The sequence continues at coordinate 3,631 of CAZGCK010000022.1, forward strand.
AAGCATCCGCTTAGCTATCTAAGAGACGGAAGGCCTCGCGCAGGAACTTGGGAGCTCTTTTGGTTGCCTTCGCTTGATCCCGTGTTTGGTCGCTATGGCGATCTCGGTAACCGCTTTGGCGTTTCTGCTTTTTCGATCGATACGCACGGCTATGAAATCAGCAGTGAGACGTACCTCGAGTTCAAGAGGCTTCGGATGCGTGATGCGATCAACGCGACTTTTAGTGCTCTTGAGTGGTACTTTTTCGGACTTAACTGACTTTTCGGCCTGGGTGATTAAGCCTGAGGGCGAGGAGGTCCAGTAGGAGAAGGGCTCGGACTTGGGGCTGGAGCTGGATTCATGCAGTAGTTCAGATCCACTGTTGACAGAGCGCCGCCGCCTGAGCTGAGGTGCACGTCGTTGGCTACTGGGTCGTAGGTGAAGTTGACTTCGCCGCCGTCGACATAAGCTTTGATGGTGCTTGGGTCGATATCCGTGTGGGCCAAGGTGTAGTCGAGGATCAGATTGAGTTTGATGGTGGCTAGTCTGCCCATGTTTGCCAAGCCAGTGGTATAGTTGCCGTCGTTGATCTCGGTCGTCACGCCGCTGGTGGCGGTGGTGATCTCCGAGTAGCCCCAACCGTGGCTATCGTTGCCGCGGGCATCGCTGTAGGTTGGGCTTTGATGAATCACGGCTCCAAAGAGATAAGGGCGTGTTCCTTGGACCGCTTTGACTTGGTCGAGAACTTGGTTTGCCGTGATTCCAGCAGCGCAGTCTCGAGTGCGGAGGGTTCTTTCTGCGTTGGTCAAGCCCGGTAGGGTGGGTTGATCGATGTAAGGAGCGCAGATGTCGTTTTCGTCAGAGACGAACACAATGGCTAGCGCGGCGTCAGATCTAAAGAACCCGGCCGTTTGATTGGCGGCGAGGTGGGTGGTCAGTCCTTTGATCAGAGAGTAGGTGCCTGATTCGCCCTGCTCGCCGCCGGAGTCGACAGGTGTGTGCAAGACCATGTCTCTTAGCTCGGTTTGAATCGTGCCGATCGACTTTGCTGAAGACTTAAAAAGGGTATTAGCGCCGTATCGAAAGAGCTTGCCGCTCCAGCTGCTGCGGCTGCCATGAGCGAGCATTACGCCGATCTGATAGTCGACTTCCGCAGGAAGTTCACCGACGAATGCAGAGATCCCTTCTGCGACCTTGGCGCGGTTGTCGTCCATAGAGCCCGAGGTATCCATCACAAAGAGGATATCGATTGAGCGGGAAATCTCGGCTTGGGGTTGGACAAACCGTTCATTAAAGCAAGCAGGTGCCACGGGAGGGGTGGGGATTTGAGAAGGGTCATCTTCTAGTTGAAACGAGCGACCTACCGTTTTGAGTTCTTCGGGGGTCAGGCAGGCAGTGAGTGTAACCAGGCTTGCTGCGACTCCGAGTGTTCTGAAGACTTTCATATGGGCTCCTGATAATCAATTAAACTTAAACTTGTTAATAAAGATTAACTTATATTTTAGTGCATTGCATTAAAATAATTTATCTATTCTTATCAATGGGTTATGAGTCAACTCAGGGGAGGGGGAGCTCAATTGTGAAGGCCTGCGGTTTTTGTTGGCCCGCAGTTCAAGAATTGAATTTAAATACGATGTTAGATATCGTATATAACAAGACTTGAAATCGGACTCGCTCTATCGTAGATCGAGTGTTTCAAGCACAAAAACAAATGATTAGACTCAACCGGACGACAGAATACGGTCTGATGGCGTTACGCCATATGGCTATCAAGATGAAGAAGAACCACGAGGCAGAGAACTCGGGGGCTTGCGAAGTGACCAGTGCCCGCGAAATCGCGGATCACTATGGGCTCCCGTTTGAGATCACTGCCAAGACACTTCAGCGTTTAAAGGACACGGGCCTCATCCAGTCCGCTCAGGGCGCGCGAGGGGGTTATACTTTGCAGCGTTCGCTCTCGGATGTGAGCCTCGCAGAGTTTTTGAATCTCATGGAAGGACCTCAGTCCGTCGTTGCGTGTGCGGGCGGAGAGGCACTCGCCAATGAAGTTGAAGGACAGGGCTGTGCCTATCACGGCAAATGCGAGATTCGTCATCTGATGTCGGATCTAAACGCTCGCCTTTTTGGTTTTTTGTCGGGCATCCGGCTCGCTGAGTTAGCGGATGGACAGTATGAGCCCTCGAAGCCCATTGA
>CAZGCK010000022.1:5812-18360 GCA_964524175.1 uncultured Bacteriovoracaceae bacterium
TCTTGGGCCCTCAATTGATTTGGGAAGGGAAGCGTTTAGATGAAATACCCTATTTATCTCGATAACCATGCAACTACTCCGGCCGATCCAGAAGTCATTGCAGCGATGCTGCCTTACTTCACGGATGTGTTTGGCAACGCCGCCAGCCGCAACCACGAGTATGGTTGGACCGCTGAGGCTGCTGTCGAGAATGCGCGCGAGAAAGTCGCCAAGCTCATTGGCGCGAGTGAGAAGGAAATCATTTTCACCAGTGGCGCGACCGAGAGCGACAATCTCGCTATGGTCGGTGTCGCCGAGATGTACCGAGAAAAAGGCAAGCACATCCTCACCACACCGATCGAGCATAAGGCGATTCTCGATAGCGCGCACTATCTCGAAAGCAAAGGTTTTGAGATTACGCTCTTGCCCGTCGATAAATACGGCCAAGTGAGCGCTGAGTCGGTTCGCGCAGCGATTCGTCCTGATACGATCCTTGTTTCTATCATGTTCGCCAACAATGAGATCGGGACGATCAATCCGATCGCTGAGATCGGCAAGGTTTGCAAAGAAAAGGGCGTGATTTTTCACACCGACGCTGTGCAAGCGCTCGGCAAGGTCGCTATTGACGTGAACGCGATGAACATCGACCTTCTCTCTCTCTCAGCCCATAAGATGTATGGCCCTAAGGGCGTGGGCGCGCTCTATGTACGTCGCAAGAATCCACGCGTGAGGCTTGCGCCGCTCATTCATGGCGGAGGTCACGAGCGTGGCATGCGCTCGGGCACCCTCAACGTGCCTGGTATCGTTGGTTTTGGCAAAGCAGCCGAGATCGCAGTTCAGAAAATGAAATCGGATCACGATCGAGTTTTTAAGTTGCGCGAGAAGCTTTGGGACGGCATTCGCTCACAGCTTGATGAAGTTTATCTCAACGGCCATCCGACTGAGCGTTTGGATAATAACCTCAATGTGAGCTTTGCTTTTGTTGAGGGTGAGTCGCTGATGATGGGCATGAAAGAGCTCGCTGTATCGAGCGGCTCTGCTTGTACCTCGGCCAGCCTCGAGCCTTCGTATGTGCTCAAGAGCGTTGGGGTAGGCGAAGACCTCGCTCATACTAGCATCCGTTTTGGCCTCGGTCGCTTCACCACCGAAGAAGAAATCGATTTCGCGATTAAAAAAGTAGTGACGACCGTGAAGAAACTCCGCGACCTCTCTCCGCTTTACGAGATGGTCAAAGAGGGCGTGGATCTAAAATCCGTTCAATGGACAGGACACTGAGGAGTATCGGCAATGGCATACACAGAAAAAGTCATCAATCACTTCGAGAATCCCCGCAACGTTGGCTCAATGGATAAGTCTGCGAGCAATGTAGGCACTGGGCTGGTTGGTGCTCCCGAGTGCGGCGACGTCATGAAGCTTCAGGTTCAGATCGACGAGAAAAGCGGCGTTATCACTGACGCTAAGTTTAAGACCTTCGGCTGCGGCAGCGCGATTGCGAGCTCGTCGCTCGCCACCGAGTGGATCAAAGGCAAAACCATTGATCAGGCTTTAGCGATCAAGAACACGGATATCGTGCATGAGCTCTCGCTGCCTCCGATCAAGATTCACTGCTCGGTTTTGGCCGAGGACGCGATCAAGGCGGCGATTGGGGATTATCTCAAGAAATCCGGAGTTGCGAAATGATCACGGTATCCGAAAAAGCCGTTAAAGAGATTCGCCGCATTCAGTCTTCCGATCCGTCTGCGAACGAGGGCAATCTTCGCGTGCAGGTCGTCGGCGGCGGGTGCTCGGGCATGAGCTATAAGCTAGGTTTTGACAAGGAGCCTATCGGCGCTAACGACAAGGTTTTCGAGCAAGAGGGGATCAAGGTCGTGATTGACGCCAAGAGCTTTATCTTTCTCACCGGCACGCAGCTTGACTTTTCGGACGGACTCAACGGAACTGGGTTCACCTTCAACAATCCCAACGCCAAACGGACATGCGGTTGCGGAACTAGCTTTTCGGCTTAGCCGCGCGAAATATGAGCGATTTTTTCTCGCTTTTCGGCATGCCCAGACGCTTTGGCTTGGATCGGGCGGACCTCGAGAAGCGCTTTTACGAGCTTTCTCGTACGTTTCATCCAGATCGCTTCACGACAGCATCGGCCGAGGAGCGCCAAGAGTCGCTCAAGAAAATGAGCGCACTGAACGAGGCCTATCGTACTCTCAAGGATCCATCTCTCACTCGTGAGTATCTCCTGAGCTTGGAGGGCGCGGACGCAAACGATAGCAAGACCGGTATGCCCATGGATTTGACTGAAAGCTGGTTCGAGCTTCAGGATGCGATGACCGAGAACAGGGACGCCGCAATGGACAAGCTCGCCGCATTCGAGCTCGAGCTAGCTGAAGTGAAGAGACGCAACGAAGCGAGTCTGCTCGAAGTCGAGCAGGCGATCGATAGTAGGGTCGCCGCGGAGAGTCTTTGGAAGCGCCTGAGCGCGTTGGTTCAGGAGAGAAATTATTTGAAGTACCTTGAGCGGGATGTAGAACGGATTAGGCTCAACTATGATTGAGATCATCCGCTCGCGTACTGACGCTTCACCGATTGTCGGCATTGACCTGGGCACCACCAATAGCCTGGTGGCGGTCGTGCGTGATGGAAAGCCAGTTGTTCTCGAGACGCGTGAGGGCGGGCACTTGGTACCCTCGGTGGTCTCGTTCATGGATGGATTGGTGGTCGGTAAGCGCGCCAAGAAGCTCATGGTTCGAGATGCTTCGCATACTGTTTTCTCAGTCAAGCGACTCCTGGGACGAGACTTCAAGGATCTTGAGAAGGCCGCGAAGGAATTACCTTATGAGATCGTCTCTGGAGATGGTGTTGCCAGGGTGAGGGTAGGCGATCAGACTTATTCTGCGATCGAGATTTCTGCGATGATCCTGCGAGAGCTCAAGGCTTCTGCTGAGGAGGCGCTGGGTCAGAGCGTTTCTCGCGCGGTCATCACCGTGCCAGCTTACTTTAACGATAGTCAGAGGCAAGCCACCCGGGCGGCGGGTCGACTGGCCGGGCTTGATGTGCTGAGAATCGTCAACGAGCCGACAGCGGCTTCGCTCGCTTATGGAATCGATCGGAAGCGACAGGGCCTGATTGCAGTATATGATCTGGGCGGCGGGACCTTCGACGTCTCGATACTTAAGCTGCACGACGGAATTTTTGAGGTGCTAGCTACGAACGGGGATACTGCCCTTGGAGGCGACGACCTCGATCAGGAAATCTCGCGCCGAATGGCTGACGAGCTCAAGCGTGAGCGCGGCATCGAGCCCAGTGAGGCGGCGCTCAGAGCTTCTTTGCTCGAGGCGGCGGAGGCGGCGAAGATTGATCTCTCAAGTAGTGAATCGGCGGTCTTTGAGTTGGAGAGCTTGAAGTTCTCGCGCACGATCATGCGGAGAGAGTTTGAGGAGTGGGTGAGGCCCATTCTGGGGCGCACGCGAGTCCCGTGTTTGCAAGCGCTCAAGGATGCGGGGCTCAAGCCTGAGGATCTTTCTGACGTGGTGCTAGTTGGCGGGCCAACAAGGCTCGGGGTGGTTCAACAAGTAGCAAAAGAGATTTTTGGACGCGAGCCCAACACCTCGATGCATCCGGACGAGGTTGTGGTTGCAGGCGCTGCGATCCAGGCCGACATTTTGGCGGGCAATAATCAGGATCTTCTTTTGTTGGATGTGATCCCTTTAAGTCTTGGCATCGAGACCTATGGAGGTCTGATGTCGACTCTTGTTTCTCGCAACACCCGCGTGCCGGCAGTCGCGCGCGAGTCATTCACTACTTTTGTCGACAACCAGACGGGCGTTGACATCCACGTGCTCCAAGGTGAGCGCGAGCGCGTGGAGGATAATCGGAGCCTGGCTCGTTTTAAGCTCAAAGGAATCCAGCCGCAGCCTGCGGGATTGCCCCGCATTGAAGTGACTTTCTTGGTGGATGCTGACGGGATCCTCCAAGTCGCAGCCAAGGATCTTAAGACAGGTCACGAGCAGTCCGTCGAGGTCCGCCCCAGCTATGGGCTATCGGACCAAGAAGTTCAAAAAATGCTCGAAGCGAGCCTGCAAAACGCAGAGTCGGACGTAGGCTACCGAAAACTAATCGATGCCCGCAACGAGGCAGAGCCTGTGCTCAGGGCAACAGAGAAGAATTTGCCAGTAGCCGAGAAGCATCTGCCGTTGCCGGAGACCGCAGGTATTCGCACCTGCATCGATTCATTGAAGATCGCGCTCGCTGGAACCGATCCTAGTGCGATTCAGGATGCGACTTTCCGGCTCAGCCAGTCGACGCATCGGCTCGCTGATCTCATCGTTAAAGAGGCGGTTCAAAATGCCCAAGAAAAAATTTGACGACAGATGGTAAGAAGTCAGTCTTAAACGGAGAAGTTGTATGCCCAAGGTCACGTTTCTTCCAATGAACCAAACTTTCGATGCCGCTGATGGGGAGAGTATTCTCGATGTGGCCATCAATAACGATGTCCCGCTTCAGCACGCTTGCGGGGGGTTTTGTGCTTGCACAACCTGTCATGTGATCGTCAAAACCGCTGATTCCAAGCTTTCAGAGATCGAAGAAGACGAAGAAGAGCGCTTGGAGAGAGTCGCAGTGGGGCTCACTTTACATTCTCGTCTCGGATGTCAGGCCAAGGTTCATGGTGACGTGACGGTTGAGATTCAGAATGTCGGCGGGCATTGAGACCTTGGCTTCGATACTGCGTCATTGGCTGGATAGACAAACTCTGGAATAATGAATTGTTGTTTATCCGGCAATTTGTCGCAATAAACTGAACTATTTTAGTCGGTATTTGCAAGAGATATGGATAGGTTTCGATTTTTGGTAGAGTTCTAAGGCCCGAGCGAGGAGAGGTACTAAGATGCGAAGAGCTTTCAGGGGTGTGGTCCTGGTGTCGGCCATCGTGGGAGCTGTATCTGCTTGGAGCGGTCGAACCTACGCCGAAAATATCGGCGTTCCCGCGGAGAAGACCTTTACTCTGCGCATCCCGGGTGAACCCGAGACTCTCGATTGGAACAAGGCTCACACGCCGATCGAGACCTACGTTTTGATGAACCTCATGGAAGGTCTGGTCAGTTTCGACAAGAAGCTCAAGCCGATCCCATCGCTTGCCCAGAGTTGGACGCTGAGCAAGGATGGGAAGACCTACACCTTCAAGATCCGACCTGGCGTCAAATGGCAGGATGGAGTCCCTCTCAAGGCCAAAGACTTTGTTTATAGCTGGAAACGCTTGCTCTCGCCTTTGACAGCGGCATCTTACGCCTATTTGATGTTTGATATCGAGGGCGCTGAGTTTTTTAACAAAGGAACAATACAAAATTTTTCCCAAGTGGGCGTGAAAGCGCTCGACGACCTCACTTTACAGGTCAAGCTCACTCGCCCTGTGGCGCATTGGATTTATATCCCGACTTTTTGGGTGACGTTTCCTCTGCGCGAGGATGTCGTTGAGAAACACGGCAACTCTTGGGCCACGCCTGGAAGAATGGTTACGCTCGGACCTTATACGCTATCCTCCTATGACCATGATTCGAAGATCGTTATGGGGGTCAACACTCAGTATTGGGGGACACGCGGCAATGTCGAGCAAGTGGTCTGCCAGATCATCAAAGACGACTCGACTGCTCTCACTTTGTACGAGTCCGGTAAGCTCGACTTCCTGACGGATATCGCGACGCTTGATCTGCGTCGCATGGTTTCGAGGCCCGACATTCATCGCTATCCTTATCTTAAAACCGGCTATCTGGGCTTTGTCGTGACTAAGCACCCGGGATCCAATGTCAAGTTCAGGCGCGCTGTCGCGATGGCCATCGACAAATCTAAGTTTTCAGAGATCCTGCATGGCGGCCAGCAGGGCGCGACTTCTTTTGTGCCTCCACCGATGATGGGGCATTTTGCCAAGATGGGGTTACCCTTTGACGTTGCAAAGGCCAGGCAAGAACTCAAGGCTTCGGGCGTCGACCCCAGCGTTGGGACAAAGATCGAGCTTCTTTTGCCCAACACCGACAAGACGTTGACCTTGTCTCAATATATTCAGAACGAATTGAGAAAAAATCTTGGATTGAATATTTCGCTCGAGCCTTTTGACAATAAAACGTTCCGGGCGCAGCTAGATTTGCACGCGTTCCCGATCTTTGACGCCAGCTGGAGCGCTGATTACCCCGATCCGGACAACTTTCTCTCCGTGTTCTTGGGTAATGCGGGCAACAACCGTGCCGCATGGAAGAATGAGACATTTGACGAACAAGTGCTCGCTGCGCGCAATTCGCGCGACCCAAGCGCTAGAGAGAAGCTTTATCTTAGCGCTCAAAAGCTGCTGATCGAGGACCAAGCGGTGATCGTGCCGCTTTATTATGAGCCAAACATCGCGCTCGTCAGGCCGCGGGTCAAGGGACTCGAGCTGAACCCTCTCAACTATCTTCTTCTCAAAAACGTGCTTCTTGTCGGAAAATAAAGCGTCCGAGGGCATCACTTCCGGTTCTTATGAGGAGCTCGCGACAGCGGAGCGGCTCGAGTTGTTTAGGTCAGCAGTAGGGGCCTCGAGCGCTGTTCCGACATTCTTGACAGTCTGTCGTCAAGGAGAGTTTGAGCTGCTCACCCAAGTGGGCATCCCGATCAGGCGCATCCTCCATACGGAGCAAGAGTATCTCTATCAAGAGAGAGTGATCGCTGGAGATCGCTTGGTCTATCGCACTCAATTGGCCCAGGTTTTGGCAAAAGGGCGAGGTGAAAGAGGATTGCAGTTTCTGACTTTCGTGACCGAAATCGATATTCATCGTGGAGATCAAGAGTTGAAAGCAGGGCAAGCCAAGACAACGATCGTGGTGCGTCCATGAGCGTCGAAGCGAAAGCTGTGATTGAGTTCGAAACGATGGCAAAAGTCACTTCTGAAAAGCTGCAAAAATATGCCGATGCCTCGGGAGATCATAACCCGATCCATCTGGATGAGAATGCCGCCAAAGAGGCCGGACTTCCTGGCGTCATCGCGCATGGAATGTTCACCGCCGCGCTGATGGGAGAACGGGCTCTGCGGTTTGTAGAGGGGACGAAGGGCTCGTGGATACTCGCTTCGCTGCGGACTCGGTTCAGGACGATGACATTTCTTGGGGATGAGGTGAAGATTGGAGGATGGGTGAGGACCTCCACTGCTTCTGAGTTGGTTTTGGAGCTAACCGCTCTTAATCAGCGGGGAGAAGCAACGACGACTGGAGTCGCTAGGTTTGTTGAGGGTTCCCTGCAGCATGAGTCGAATCCATTGTCGACTTGATCTCCCTCCTCTGCTTCTTGCGGCCCAGTTCCTTTCAGAGTAGTCATAAAAAATGGAACAAACTCGGATTGGCAACCTGGACCGCCGGCTTCTTGTTTTGCTTGGAGTCGTGGCGCTTTGCGCATTGGCGCCGCTCATGATTTCAGGCAATTCCATGGACTATGACTCGGGTTCGGTAGCGAACACAGCCCGTGGGATCTTAGAGAATCGCGATTGCTATCGAGCGAGTCGCCATCCGGGGAGTCCTACTTATGAGCTTTGGGTCACTGTGCTCTTTAAGGTCTTGAGTGCCATTGGGGTGAGTGTCGACTCCTGGGATCGCGTGGCTCAGTACGGGACGACGATTTTCGCTCTACTCCTGGCGGGCCTGTTTTTTTTAGAATTGAGAAAATACCTAGCTCCTTGGCAGGCTTTTTTCGCAGGTCTTTGTTTGGTTCTGAATCCTGTCTTTCTTTGGCACTCATGGGCTTTAGCGGACGACATTCCTGCATTGAGTTTAGGGTTCTTGGGTTTGTGGCTCGTTCGTTCTAATAAGAATATTTACTGGGCGGCTCTTGCGATGGCCTTCGCTGTGACGTGCAAGGGGACGGCGATCGCGTTTCTCATCGCGGCTGGTGTTTATCTCGTTTTTTCAAAGCGCTTTTAAGAGGCGGTCGCGTTCGGGGCTTTTGCAGGGATCACTGGATTCTTTCTGTTTCTACCCGCACTTGCGAGTTTTAGCATGAATCCCTCCCTGGCTTTCTCAACGCTTCATTACGACTCCAGTCCGGGCGACCGGCCTGCCATGGGATGGAATTTTTTGAAGTGGACCGTTCATCTTTACATCCCTCTCTCGATTTGGTTGGGGTATCTCTACGCAGGAAGATTTTTTAAGAAAGTCTGGCGCCCCGAGAAGCTAGAAGACATTGCGATCCTGGCCTTGCTGCCTCTTTGTTTCATGGACTACTATAAGTTCAGGTACTCTGTTTTGGTTAAGCTGATCGGAATCGGCGTTTGTGCTTATGCAATTTATCAGCAGCGCTATCGAGCTCGGTTTTTAACGGAAGTCCTGCCTTGGCTGCTTGCGGCATTGGTGACCATCCAGATGCTGTTTTTCGCACCCTACTCGAGATCGTTTTTGTTGCCGGCAATTCCACCCTTGGTTCTTTTGATTGCGCAAAGGATGAAAGGAAAAGCCTTTTGGGTAGCCTGTGCCTTGATCACTTTCATACCCATGTTCAACTATTTTGAAGTGCGCGGCACTGCTCCCTATCTGCGCGTATCGAGCCGTGGGTATTATCGCGCATTGATCGAACAGGTCTCGGCGGATTACAATGATTATGGCCTTCAATCATCCACGTACATGCTCTTTAGTTTTCCGTGAAATATAAAAAAGTCCTGATCACTCATGTTCCCTATCAGCATCGCGGCGGCGAGGATGTTCATGTCGAGTCATTGGCAGAGGCTTATTCGAGGATTGGGATTCAGGCTGTTTTTTTTCCGACCGACCGTTCGCCTCCAAAAAAGTTAGGGAAGAATGCCCTTAAGTCCCTTTCGTTTTCGAGCGCATTGTCGGAGCTAAATCAGGTGGTTTCGAGAGAGCGTCCTGATTTTGTGCATGCTCACAACGTGTATCCGCTGCTGGTTCCTGCTTTTTTTAGGTGGGTGATCGACCGCGATTTCCCAGCAGTGATGACGGTTCACAACCACAGGTTTTTTTGCACCAATGGCTTGGCGCTTCGAGACTCGAAAGTCTGCAAGGACTGTTTCGACAAGAAGACCCCTTGGCCTGCGGTAGCGCATAATTGCAACGCGAGTATCGCCAAGAGCGTCTACTACTCAGCGGCGATTTCGCAAGTTCGTCATGGGGATCTTTTGGGTCGTGCCATCCGTCGATTTGTCGCTCCCTCTCCTTACATCCAGGGGGAGCTCGAGAGGTTTGGGATCCCTGCAAGCAAAGTCAGTTGTATTCTCAATCCCGTCGAGTTGACGGATGAGCCCACGATCGCAATGCCAATCGAGCAGGATGTTCTCTATGCAGGAAGGCTATCGCAGGAGAAGGGAATCGAGCCCTTGCTTGCGGCCTGCCGTTTGATGCCTGAGGTTCGCTTTGCGATTGCCGGAGACGGACCGTTGAGGGCCCGTGTTGAAGTCGCGGTTCAAGAGCTAAAGAATCTGCGCTATCTAGGCTCGCTTCAACGCGCGGATATTCTAGGTGCGATAGCGCATTCCCGCATCGGTGTGCTTCCATCCATTTGCAACGAGATCCTTCCTACCTTTGTACTCGAGTGCTTCATGCGCGGAAAAGTTTGCGTTGTACCGGATCTTGAATCGACACGATGGTTGGCTGCGGATATATGGCCGGGCGAGTTAGCAGAGACGGATCATCCAACGGAGTTGGCCAGAGCGGTACGAGCTGCCCTTCATCGCGAGAAGCCCGATGCGGGTCATGTGAAGGGTGTGCGGGAGAAGCTGAGGCCGGAGCGGTTTCAGCGGGAGTTGAGGGCTTTGATTGAGGGGCTTTAGCAATGCGGGTAGCTGAGCTGCCCATCTTGTTCTCCAGGCCGGCTGCTTCAGCTTCGACTTCCGCTACGTTTTAGATTTGCTGCGACGATTGCGGATCCAACCAATCCCTCAGTCCGTCGCCCAAGTAATTGAATGCAACCAGAGTCAAGAAAAGCACTGACCCGGGAAAAATGATGAGATGGGGATAACTTTTCATCGCTCGAAACCCTTCGTTGGCCAATGTGCCCCAACTCGAGAACGGGGGTTGTAGTCCAAGTCCGATGAAGGAGAGAAAGCTCTCAGACATGATGTTGGTCGGGATCTGAATCGTCAGAGATACGATGATGGGGCCCCAAAGATTGGGGAGAATATGAAAGAACAGAATACTTAGATTAGAAGCGCCTACTGCTCGAGCGGCCTCGACGTACTGCAACTGGCGCGCTTGCATGACCTGCCCACGCACGAGCCGGGCTTGAGTTGCCCAGGCCGTGAGGCTGATCGCTAGCAGTATTCCGGTAAATCCTCGGCCAAAGAGCAGCGTCAATAGAATCGCCAGCAGCAACGATGGGAAGATAAAGAAAATATTGACCACACCCATGACGATTTGATCGATCCAGCGTCCAAAGTATCCGGCGATCCCGCCCATGAGGGTGCCCACAAAAAGAGAAAACACGGCGGTAGCCATGCCTACAGAAAGTGACATGCGGGCGCCATAAATAATGCGGCTATAAAGATCGCGTCCCAACGAGTCGGTGCCAAGCCAATGAAGGCGGGATGGGAGCTCAAGTCTTTGCGCGATATTCTGGTCTTCGTACGAAAAGCGAGTCACCCAAGGGGCGAGGACGGCGAGCAATGTGATTATGACCAAGAATCCCAGGCTCAGAAGCGCGAGCCGATGGCGGGTGAATTGGCGCCAGCCGTGTGCCGTCATCATCCTTGCACTCTCATCCGGGGGTCAATGACTCCGTAGAGGAGATCTACTATGAGGTTGGATCCTAGCAGAATCGCGCCGTACACGAGCGTGACGCCCATCACGAGCGGGTAGTCGCGGTTAATGACGGCTTGTACGAAATGTTTTCCCAGACCAGGGATCTGAAAGACGATCTCGACCAGAAATGAGCCAGTCACTAGACTTGCAGCCACGGGTCCCATGACAGTGAGCACAGGCACTAAGGAATTTTTGAGAGCATGCTTAAAGATCACTCCGCTCTCCGGGAGTCCCTTGCCTCGGGCGGTCCGCACATAGTCGGCCCGGAGGGCCTCCAGCATCGAAGCGCGCGTCAGTCTCGCGACGATCGCAAGGGGTCTAAGGCCGAGCGTAAGTGCCGGCAGGACCCAGGAGCTTGGACCCTCCCAAAGCGCTGGTGGGAACCAGCCTAGCCAGAGTGAGAATACGATGATGAGAAGGCTTGCGACGAGATAGCTGGGAAGGCTCACCCCTGCTACCGCAATGAATACGGCGCCGCCATCGAGCCAAGTGATGCGTTGGGCCCCGCGAGCCCAGGCCGCTGCACAACCGAGCGGAATGCCGATCGCTAGGGCTCCTGCCAGAGCCAGCGCTCCAAGCGCCACCGAAGTGGGCAGCGAATCGCCGATGATCTCAGCGACGGGCCGACCTAGGTACTGAAACGACTCGCGCAGATCGCCTTGAAGGACGTCTCGCAGCCAGTGGGCGTATTGCACTGAGACAGGCTGGTCGAGCTCATACTTGCGCTCAATGTTGGCCTGAACCTCGGGGGGCCAAACATGTTCTGAGTCAAAAGGGCCGCCTGGCGCGAGTCTCAGCAAAAAGAAGGTCATTGCCGAGAGAAGCAAGAGAATCGGAAAGACGGCAAGGATTCTGCGAATGACGAAAGGTAGCATTACGCAGGATAGTGTACCCAACCTGAGGATAAGGGGAACCCAGAAGGTGGTTTAACGCATCGCTGCGTATCAGAAAGGAGAGCTGTATAGGCGCAGACAAAAGCGTCGAACGCCGGCAGGCTCTGGGAGAGTTTGCGGATATCGCGCTCGTAGACAAAAATCCCATGACGCTCGGATAGGGTTTCTAAAAATACTTCGCGTGCATGAACCCCTTGTTCAAGGTGTCGATAGCTCTGAACGATGCGCCTAGGGAGGTCCATCTCTAGAGAGAGTAAGCTCATGCTGAGCTTGGGCCAAACCTCCAGCAAGGATAGGTCGCCCAAGTGCCTGCGGATGAGGTTCATGCGTGCGGTGAGAGGGGCCTTATTGCCACCTAAAGTTTCATCAATCTCAAAGCGATGGGAGTCAGGGAGCTTGCTGAGCACTTGGTAGCGGATCCAAAGCTCGATAGGGCGTTGAGTGTATGCCGTAAACTCGATCACTCGTAAGCCGCGTGGGTCGGTTCGGAATTGGCGCTCAGCCTTGCGGGTGGCTTCGCGCATCCATTTGACGGAGGCGACGGCCGTTGCGAGTGGTTTAGCTGTTTTGGTCCACGAGATTCCGGGAGGCAGTTCGAGCGGGACGTTGACCCCCATGCGAGTGGACTCAGCCGAGGCTTGGTCGACGAGCTCGTGCAAGAGCTCGACGAGGGCCTCGTCGCCTCCAGTGGTCAGGCCATAGACTCCGTTTGGGCCGAGGGCGCCGGTACCGGCCGGAGCGGGATGAGAAGTTGAGTCGTTTGTGCGAACGCTGGCGATCTTTTCGTAGATATCGAGCAAGAAAACTTTTTTTTCACGCGGATAGTATTCAAGAGTCGCAACCGCTGTTTTTTGGTTCTTGGCGCCGGCTAATTCAAGACCCAGGTAGTGGCGAGTTTCACGCACGCTTCACCTGGACGTAG
>CAZGCK010000022.1:18370-33607 GCA_964524175.1 uncultured Bacteriovoracaceae bacterium
AGTCCACGAGGAGATGCTTTGAAAGGAAGGGGGCGAATTCCCTGCGAGACAAAAGCTTGCTCGATCTGTGTGCGTGTTTTTTGGGTCTCGGGCGAGTGAGGGTCGCCTTCGAGGTAGACAAAGAAACAGCCGCCGCCACCGGCGCCACACACTTTGCCTGAGACGCTGGGCTCGATCTCTTTTGCCTTAGCAAAGGCGCGGTCCATCTCTGGAGTGGTGATCCCAGGCGCGAGCGTCCTGCGAGTGGCCCACTCTTCGGAGATGGCTTCTCCCACTTGGCGCCAATCTCCTAAACGTAATGCCGCCTCAAGCCGTTGAGTGGCACGGTTTATGGAGACGAATTTCTCGCGGACATTGATCGAGTTGTCGATAAAACTTTTGTAGAGAGCCCAGTTGTTAATGCCTGAGTTGCGAGATTGTCCGGAGTAAAAGAGCATCATGCGACTCTCGAGTTCGCTCAGGATATTCTCGGGCAACCACTCTCGCTGATGTTTACCTACTCCCCACTTGAGGCTTTGTAGCCCCCCAAACATCGCGCCGTAATAGTCTTGGACCCCGGCTGGTACCTGGATCACGGTTGTCTCGATGTCGCGAGCGATCTCGATGAGGGATTCGCCGTCTTTGAGCGGATCCGCGATAGTCGCGGCTTCTGAGGCCGCCCCTTTGTCGGCAATCCAGGTCGAAAGAGCTCCCAGAATGGCGATGCTCAGGGTGGATGAGCCGCCCAAACCTGCTCCTGCAGGGCTCATCGCGCGAGTCGAGAGCTTGAGAAAAACTGGGCCGCTTGGATTTCGCTTGCGAACAAAGTGTCTGAGGATTTTTGCGTGTAGTTCGAGCTGAGGGGGGACTTCTATCGACTCGAGCGCGCTCCATTCCATGCTGATTTCATGGCCTTGGTCCTCGGACTCGAGCACGATCTCACTTTTTGAGGAGGCATCATGGTGAGGCGTGACTTCGATCGTCGCTTCTGCGTAAAGGTCGATGCCCAAGTTGATGGTCACAGGACGATCCAAGAACAGGTGCAACGGCCAGAGGTCTAAGGTGCCGCCGGCAAGATCGATTCGTGTCGGTGCTCGAGATCGGATGAGAATCCCACCCGGTCTGACGCGCTCAGTGTTCCTGCTCAACATACCCAATGTATGGCAGTCCGCGATGCTTGCCCGCGAAATCGATGCCATATCCTACGACGAATTCCTTGCCGATCTTGAATCCCAAGTAGTCCACTTCGACTTCAGTTTTGAGGTTATCGGGTTTGAGAAGCAGCGAGCAGCTTTTGATCGAAGCCGGCTTGCGTGCTCTGAGCATGTTCATGATGTAGTTCAGTGTGAGTCCTGAGTCGACGATGTCTTCAAAAACGATCACGTGCTTGTTCTCGAGCGGCTCGTTGATGTCGAGAGTGACTTTGACTTCTCCTGAAGAAACCATTTTAGAGCCATAGCTGGATACACCTAGAAACTCGCAGGTCATGGGCAAGTCGAGGTGCCGGATCAAGTCAGAGAAGAAAATGAAGCTGCCCTTCAGTACGCAGATTGCAGTGATGCTACGACCCCGATAATCATGGCTGATCTCGTGAGCGATCTCCGCGATTCGAGCTTGGAGCTTCACTTCGGGGATTAAGACCTTGGGCTTTTGATTGAGCTGGTTTTCATCAGACGTAGGCATTGTTCATGATCTCCCCAAAACCACCGCCGCCAGGGACGATGTAGTGTTTTTCATTCAATCCGCGCTCGCGCTCCCAGTGTGTTCCCGGAATCGTGTCGAGTACTTCTGCAGGCGACAATCCGCGATCCAAGCGGATTGCGTAAATCTCAAGGTCAGGATGGGCGGAGCGCACTTTCTTCAAATACTCAGGCGTCACGATGCAATGAAGCGCGACGTATTTGAGCGCCTTCCCAGATTGCTGTTTAAAAAGACTGACGGCCTCGACGAGCGTCCCGCCGGTGGCTCCCATCGGGTCGGGAAAAAGCACGATCGCCCCGTCCACGTCACCGCCGATTTTGTGGCCCGATACGCGACTCCCTGTGACTTTGTCTTGGGTGTCAGTCATGCGGCCGATGCTGATGTGGTCCTGGCGCACTTTGCGAGGGTTGATAAAGTAATTGAGCGAGGTGTAACAGATGTGGGAGGGGAGGGTTCCTGCGCGCGCAAGATTGACAGATACAACAGGAGTCTCGGGGTCGATGAGGGGTCCCTGGTAGACTGCCTCAGGGTGGTGGGTTGCCATCCTCGTGGTCATCGCCACGCGACGGCTGGGAAACTCTCGGTTCACCACCGTCTTGAGCAACGACGAGTAAAGCGTCGTGATCAACTCGTTGATCATCGGCTGATAAGTGTTCTCCGAGCAGAGCTGCGCGAGATGCGAGAGCAAGAAGGGATCCGAGAGGATGTGAACTTTAGGGCCGTAGGCATGTTCGATTTCTGAAAGTTGAAACCTCACGTCCCGAAATTGACTATCGGGGTGAGGCAGCTTCGCAGGCGTCATGCGCGCACCTCTTGTGGCGCTTCAGACGCTTGAGTAACTTGGAGACCGAGCTCTCCCTGATGTTCAGAAGATTCGACCTCATGGCAGAAGCGACAACGAGCTTCGTAATAATCCTTGGCTCCCACCAGAAACTGAGATTGCTGCGCTCCGGGAGGCGCTGAATTGCGCTGGCTCCTAGAGGCAGCGTTGCCGCAAACCACACAGACTGCCGTGAGCTTGGTGACTGACTCAGCAAGGGCAAGCAACTGGGGCATCGGTCCAAAGGGCTGCCCTCGAAAGTCCATATCAAGGCCCGCGACGATCACTCGAACTCCGCGATTGGCCAGTTTCTGCACGACTTCGATGATTGAGTCGTCAAAGAACTGTGCTTCATCGATGCCCACGACGCGTGTGTTGTCACCGACGAGATTGAGGATATCCCAAGCCTTCTCCACGGCTCGCGACGGAACCCGGTTGGCGTCGTGGCTTTGGATATGATTCACGCTATAGCGATTGTCGAGCGAGGGCTTAAAGACTTGGACGCGTTGGCGAGCGATTTGAGCGCGCTTTACGCGTCGTAAAAGCTCTTCGGTTTTGCCGCTGAACATGCTTCCGCAGACGACTTCTAGCACTTGTGCCTCATGTGATTTATGAGGCATATCACTAATATTCTATGGGATAGAGCGGTAAATCATGGAGATGGAGATTAACGCACTGCTTGAGGCCGGTATTCTTTACTCAGTATCATTTGAACAGAGGTCTTGAATTTTAAGTGCGTACTTCGACTCATCGCTTTTTGATGTTTCGAGTACATAGTCCGCTCTAGGCATTCGGCGGCCATTTGACTGAGTGAACACCTCTGGGTTTTTAGCGTATTTTTCGCAAACACGCGTTTCCTTGCTGAGAAAGTTCTCTTTAATCTTCTCGTAAAGTCGTGCCGTCCGAGCTCTTGATGGATTAAGGACCTCGTCAAAGTCATCGGTGACATTGTCTTTGATAGAAAAGCTCCGGGCCAGCTCAAACGTTCCGTCTTCTTTTTTACGGAAGTAAGGATTCTCTCCATCGAACAAGCTTCGATAAAAGAGAAAACCTTTCCAATTCGCGGCTAAATCGCCGTAGCTATAGATACCATTGGATCCAAAACCAAGCATGGTCGTTTCTAGTTCATGACCTCGCTCTAGCAAGGCTCGTTTCCATTGGCTTTCGTTGGACTGCGGGGTTTTGGAGACGGAAAGATATAGCTTGAAATAATCCCATCCTTGCGCAACGAAATGCCCGATTTTGTCCGTGCCCACCAGGAGGGTCGCGATCTTAATGACCGGAGACAACGGGGCGTACCAGCCGAGAAACATGTCGTCATAATCAATGGTCCCGCCATAAATGCCGCCATTTGCGACCATGTACCTAGAGGCGTTTGTCTCGAGCCAGGATTCTAGGGGCGAGAAAAGCATGGCGCCCACGCTTGCCTGAAACTTGCTTTCGACGATGTTCCATTTGTCTTCATCTTCTAGGGTAGGTTCTTCGTTGAGGTCTTTCAAAATGAGCAAAAGCCGTTGGTTGAATTGCTCGTCTATCGCGGCGGATGAATCTTTTAGTCGCTCCATCATGAACTGCCGATCCGTGAATTGATCAACTTCTTTGGCATAGCTGGGACACGAATATAAACTGAGGTATGTGAGGCTCAAGAGAATCGATGCGCTGATTTTTCTGGAAACGATGTATTTCATGCAGAATTTTTTTTCTATAATTGGAGTAAATCGAAACTCATTCTGTAAGTGAGGCCAGTGTACAACCCGAGCTTGCTCGTGCTGGAAGCGAAAGGGCCTATGCAGACAATCGGATTCTGGCAGTAGCTCAGGCTTCCGGTGGCGCCCACGGTACCGATTGTGCCTGAGTGTATGAAGAGGTGATGCATGGCATTTACTTGTGCATCAACGGTAATGTCGCCAAACGCTCCTTCGGCTCCTGCAAGCGCTGGCCGAGCGGTTATCTGAAAATCACTTTCCCAACGGTAATTCTCACTACGAAAGATGGCGTTTGCGCCCAAGACTAGACGGAGATGAGTTTGAGGCTCTCCAGCGTTGTGAAGGTCATTGCTTCCGCTCCAAACGGTGTCGACATCGATTCCGTAAACCAGATTGAGATGGCGCGACAAATACTCAAATCCGTGGCCATTTCCATAGACATTGAGGATTCCGTTGAACGCAGCCCAACGTCCTGCGAACTGGCCCGTGTTTGGATCCCATTGCAGCGTCCCTAAAGAGGCGCCCACTCCTGCAATCGCGTCAGGTTGGCAATAATGCTGAATACGGCTGAAACCAGGAACAACTGCTTTGCCTTTCGGGTTGGTGCAAAAAAACGCCGCTTGCACGTTTCCAATCGTCAAATTGAGTCGAACCCCACCCTTGCTTGGGAAGTAAGTGACGTCAAAGGTCCCGACTTCCATGCTCACTGCCGGTGTCTCGATACCCAAAGTCTCTAAGTGAACATTCGTAGCGGGCTCTACCAAACCGTTCTCTGCAAAGGGGCTTGTCATCACGACGCCGCCTTGGAGTTTTATCCGCGCAATGTGGTAACCGCTCAACAGTTTCGCCACGGCAATATCGCAGGCAGCGACAGCTCCCTGGCACCCTTCGAGCAGTTTTTCCGAGGAACGGGTCTCATCCTTTAGCTCCTCAAGTACGACATCTCCGAGGAATAAGGTTCCGTCTGAAAAGGCAAACGAAGACGGCCGTAGAAGAGTAAGAAGGAGTAAGATTTTGAAGTTAATGCTGCGCAGCATCATAAGGAACAGGGACCTTACTCTTTGTAAGTGCCCATATCAAATAAATTATTTGTCACTAACAAGTACCCGCTTTTACAAGACTCAACCCATGTAAGTGCTTATAAAGATGGATAAGTTTTATGAATTTGTCACTTCCTCGAAGACAGTAAAAACTCGCCATCTCTCAGTAAATGACTGAGCGCCCCGTCGTCCATCCCACGGCAGCCACTCACCGCTTTGGTATCAGCACCGACCCGCAAAGTGATGGTGAAGGGTGAGCGGCAATTGTTCGAGTTAGAAGTGGCGGAGGGGCCTCGAGTCGGCGCGGAGACAAACTGCTCAACTTTTGAGAAAAATGCCGTGTAGTGTCCTTCATTCACCGAGTTCTCTTTGAGGATCTGTTTATCGACAAAAGATTGAGCCAAGAAGAATGAGTTCTTGGCTTGCGCGATGAATCTGCGGTGACTGTGGCCAAGCACGTAGGTGATGTCGATCCCACTATCCTTTAGGCCTCGGCTCGAGACGCTCTCCGGCTTAGGCTCGACTGGCTGAGTGGCGCAGCCGCTCCAGATGCCGACGAGGACGACAATGGCGAAAGTGTGTTTGCGGGGCATGGGTAGCTTCCTCACAGTTTTTCAGCTTCAATGTTTAGGGCTTTAGGGACAAATCCAAATCCACAGTATTCATAGCTGCTGTCGATCAGGCCAGCGCTGGCAGGGGCACGGGCGGACGGAGTGACCGGTCCACAGCCCAGTACTTCTCGAATCCTCGGGTTGTGGCCAAAGATCCGGTCGATTCGAATCTCAGGCGAAGGGTGCAAGTCGAGATTCAGTTCGCTTGGGCTCTCGCCTTGCTCGCAAAGGTCCCTCACCGAGTTAGTCGCTGCATTGGCGAGTTGGTTACCGTGAAACTCGGTCGAGAAGTGCGACAAAGCTTCGGCTACCACTTGCACGGCCATCCAATCGGCAAAAGTCTCGGAGAGCTGGTCGTTTTCGCCGCATTCTTGACGGGTTTTTCGGGCTGCGATCAGTCCGTTCTGCAGAAAGCAGGCGTAGATCCGGTCATAGGCCGGGATCGAGAGGTCCGCTGCACGCAGCTCACAAGGGTCAATCGAGTGCGCGAACTCATGAGCCAGCGTAAAAACTAGGTTGAACCAAGATTTGGCCGAGAGAAGGTACGCTCCTCCGACTCGCATTCTCATGTCTCCGTTGGCGAGGCGTTCGTAGAAAACGTCGTTTTTCGTGAACAGGTCAGGTTCGTCCGCGTAGACGGATACGGGCGGAGGGAGCTCAAGCTTGGTTTTGCGAAGGCGGGCTTTAAGCTGCTTCTTTTCTTGAGCGCTAAAAGTCTCGTGGGGCTGTCGATTGATGAATTCTTCCATCGTGCGTTTGACCCATTGATAGGCGGACTCCACGCGGGCCCGACGGGTGGGAGTAAAGATCTCTTTTACCAGATAGGTTTTCTTGTTCTGCGACTCGTAGTAAATTCTCATCATGAGCTCTGCCATAAAACCAAATGTTAAAAACTGAATCCCGATGGAGGTGGATGATCTCCTCGTAAGTGCGCAGTGCTCGGATCTCGCCATCCATGTCGGGTCTAACCACGCCGGTTGGGTCATGGGTGACGCCGCGCTTTTGGCAGACCGTCTTGTAGAGCTGGTCACAGAGGCGATGAGCAGTCTCGCCTCCCGAGGGTTTGGCATGAGGGACTACCTCCGTGTGGGCAGAAACAACTGAGGCTTCGATCGTGGAGGGGAGAAGGGCTACCCTAACCGCATTCGCTAGGTACACTCCCGCGGATACGGCTACTAGAGCCGCTGAAGCCGTAATGATCTGTCGGGTCCTAATTCTCAAAAAACCCCCTTATTCAAGTATTTCAATGAATGGGCTTAACAATCAAGGGGGTTGGCTTTAGTATTTTTTATATAAATATCATGTACTTAATAAGTGGATTTAATGCGCCAATGTTCTGGCCTCCTCAAGACCCCAACCGGCAATGCATTCTGACTTAAAACTGTGTCGCAAACATCTTGAAGAAGAACACGAGCATCGCGATCAAAACCGCTGACACCGCGCTCATCACTAGAACCTGTGGAAAAAACGCGACGATCGATGCTCTAAAGTAAGTCGTACGATAGACCTCGCGGGTGCCGATGATCGTAACGATCGCGGTATAGATATAGGCCGCTGCCCAGCCCACCATAGGCAAGGTGGACAGGATAGAGGGAGCCAGTCCGTAGCAGAGTACCCGGACGGTAGATTCGTATGTGATCTCACGGGGCGCTCCTCCCTTGCCTGGCGAGATGAAGATGCGTGCTCCGATGAACACAAACGCCGACACAACCAAGAGGTAAAAGAGAGTCAAAAACGGGTCTGCGATCACAGAGCCCGCACCCCAGAACCAGTGCTGGATACGCTCACCGATCTCCATAAAGCGCGAACTGCGCCCAGGGCTATCGATATCAGCTACATCGCTTGCGACTTTGAACACGCGGTTGATAACACCGCTCATCGCGCCGCCAGCGAGCAGCCGCCAGAGGTAACCGCCGGCTTCGCCAATCCAGTGGGTGACGAGTGCGAAGGCGAGTGGTTTTGCCATGCCTCCGCGCGTGGGAAGCGCCCTAAAAAAAGCAGTGGGTTCAGTCAGTATCGTCCAGACATCGCGAAAATATCCTGTGATCCAGTCAAACCCCGGTACAATCGCTTTTGATCCCGATTGTGACTCGATTCTTTCTCCACAGCTCGGGCAATCAAAGTCTTTGCCTGTCTCCGGGCCCGAGAAGCGTAGTCCACAGTCCGGACAAGGAGTGGTCGCCAAAATCAATGGCCCTTCTTTTCGGGAACAGCAGGAACCAGTGCTTTGCCCGGATCAGGAGGTCCTCCGGGGAGACCTTCCATTCCGTGATCATGCCCATCCCCATGTCCATGCCCATGAGAATCTCCGGGAGGCGTGCCGGGCGCAGTTGTTGGAGGGGGTGCAGACGGTTTGCTGAGCGCGTCGCGCGTCCAGGGTAGGTCACCCGTGATCGAGGAGTCGACTCGATAAACCTCGTCGCGTTTAGATGCTGGATCGCGCGCATAAAGCATGGCGCCGTCTCTCCAGAGCTGTATCTGGCGCTTGAGCTCGCCCTTTTCATCAGAAAGCTTGATGAGGATGGCGCCGTCCTGCCCTTTGGCATGTCCGCCTGTGATGAACTCCTGAATTCGGTTGCCGCTCAGCTTATCGAGCATCGCTTGGACGCGTTCGACGTTAGGAGCTTCCTTTTCTCCTTCGGCGATCCACTTGCCGTCTTTGTTCTGCAGCACGAGCGGCTTGTCACCTATCTGTTTGCCGGTTACCTCGATCTTCTTGGTGGTGAAGCGCTCCATCGAAGTGACGAGCTTGGTGAGACGCAGAGCTTTGGCGTCCTTGTCGAGCTTGTCGAGTGCAGACGTTTCAAGTTCGTAGACGGGATCAAGATTGGAGAGGGTAGCAAAAAGCGAGCTTTCGGCCTTTTTGTGAAGCGTCAAGGTAATGGGTGCAGGAGTCTCCTTGTTGCTGCCTTTTTCGATGTGAAGGGTCAGCGTCAGGACTTGTCGAGTGCCCTTGAGTGCAGCCTTGCCCTTTGTGTCCGTTTTGAGATCGGCTGCAAACTTCTTGGCGGTTAAATAGGTCGTAGCGCTGAGAAGGCTGTCGATGCTCTCGATATCGCCCGGGAACTCGTCGCCTTTCTTGGTCTTGAGAGTCCATTGAGCATCGGTTTTTTTGCCTTGGAGTTGGGATTTACTACCTGAGAGCTCAAATCCATCGATTTCGTGGGAGGAGATGGTCAGCAGCTTCTTGTCACGCCAGTAAGTCAGGTCATGATCGAGGTTGCTCTTAAAATAGTTGGGAACGAGGTAGACTTTGTTTTGATCGATTTTGCCAGAAGGCTTCTGGCCGGCCGGAATTGTTTCGATCACCCCAAAAATACTTTCACCGATCGGATGACTCGCGCCTAGGTAGAGGGCCGTCGTGCCGGCTGTGGTCTCGACCGTAATCTGACGGGTCGAGTGAGCCAGGAGTGCCGCTTCGTCTAGGCCATACTCTTTGAGAAGCATCGCTCGCTTCTCGGGGGTTTCTTCCTTGAGGTCGATCGACTCGGCGACACTTAGGTTATTTAATGCCGAGATAAGGGAGTTTCCGTTGGAGTCATCCGCCTTGAGTTTCGAGGGCTGGGCAAGCTCCCACTTGGAGTTGTCTCCGGGCTTGCAAAGTTTGGAAGTCGTGTCTGAGCAGCGAATCTCAAAGACGTGGCCTGAGCCATCTTTGAGGGTCACGCCTTGAACTTGAACGTCCTTGAGCGAGAAGATTTTCTTGCTCTGTTCTTCTTTAGCCTCTTGAGCGGGCTTGTGTTTGTATTCAAGCCACGCGGCAATCGAACCCATGACGACCAACGCGGCCGCGAGACCGAGCTGTCGGCTCCAACTGACTTGAGTCATACTACAACCTCCGGCGGATCACCCAGAACGCGATGCCCGCAATCGAAACGAGAAGCGGGATCACAATCACGTTGAGCAAGAAAATGACTTTGCTTTGTTTGTCGCTCAGCTCGACCTTGCCTGGTTCGTTGTCCTTGGCACGGATCGAGATCAAGCTCTCGTCTTCCATGGCCCAGGAGACGGAGTTGAGGAAGAAGTCAAGATTGCCGCCAAAGCGGCCATAGTTGTTCGAAGCAAACAGCGATCCCGCGAACACCGCGATGCGAGTGTTTCGAGAAGCTTTTGAGTCCTTGAGTTTGCCTTCTACCATGATGGCGGCATCCAATGGGCCCATCTTGTCTTTGCCGGGAGTGTACTGCACTTGTCCGGCTGCAAGCTGCTTCATATCTGTCACAGCCCAGCTCTTGGCCGTCGTTTGAGCCATCCACTGCACGGTCAGGCCTGTTGGAGCGCCCGCGATGACGCCCAGGGGGCGCGCGAAGGGGAAAGCGCATTGGATCTGCATCTCTTTAGTGATCGCGCTGTCCTTCGAGTAAGTCGCGATGATGGGCATCGAGGCGTCGACTCCCATCATTTTAGAGAGCGGGTCAACGATCATGGCATTTTCGACCCTGACATTCCACCCTGCTAGAAGTTGGATGAGTTCAGGTACGGGTTCACCGGTGCCTTTGAAATTGAAGTCCAGAGCGATGACTGCGCGGCCACCGTTTTCGAGGTAGCTGCGCACGGCTTGAATCTCAGGCGCGAAGTAGGATTTTGCTGGCCCCAAGATCGCGATCGCATCGCAGGTATCCGGAATCTTGCCATCCTTGAGGTCGGAGACCAAATTGAGGTCTTTGACCACGTAGGATTGATCTTCGAGTTGTTTCTTGGCGCTCGAGTATCCATCCGCCTCTTGGCTTGCGAAGCTTCTCTCTCCGTGGCCAGTGACTGCGCAAAGAGTAGGTGATTTTTCTTTGAGGAGCTTGATCAGGGCGTTGGTGATCTTCTCTTCGCTCGGTTCATCGATCTTGGCGTCGCGAGTTCCAGAGATGAGCTGCAGAGTCCCGTACTTCTTGATTCCTTCTTTTTTTGCTCGGGTCAGCTCTCGATCAGGATCGACGAACTCGACTTCGAACTTAGGATTGAGGGCTTTGTAGCTGTCCAGGAGAGGGCGATTCTGTTCGCGTTGCGGAGTTTTTCCAAACAAAACAGCTTTTACAGGGCTTTGGAGTCCCTTGATCAGCTTTACGGTTTGGTCAGAAAGTGTGTGTGCCCTATTCTTAGTTAGGTCAAGCTTTTGCGGGTAGCGCTCGCCCATGAAGTTGATCACAGCGACAATGCCCAGGACGAGCAGGACGGTAACCGCTGAGTTGAGCCCGTAAGCGGCGGTTCGTCCACGCAAGGACTGCATGTTGGCTCGGATGAGCGCTACGAGCACCCCCACCAGCGGAGCGCCGATGACGATCGAGAGCCAGGTCAGCTCAGGATACACGATCCGAGCAAAGAGCATTCCGATGAAGAGGGCGGCTGTGGCAGCCCAGAGTATCGGTGTCCATTTAGACTGGGAGTTTTGGTTCTGTTGTTGCGTCATATTGAATTACCTCCACCTAAACGAGTCGAGGACTCGGTGAGTGAGGAAAAGGCCAATACCAATAAAAGAAGCGTAGAAAATAACATCGCTTGAATTGAGAAGGCCTTGGCTGAAGTTGTTGAAGTGGCTGATGAGAGACAGATACTGTAAAATATCGCTTAGCGGAGGGCCTGCAGCTTGAGTTGCCCAGCTGATGAGCCAGAAAAAGAGGCCTGCGGCAAAAGTCAGGGCTCCCGCCACGATCTGATTCTCCGTCACGGCTGAAAAGAGAGTGCCTAGAGACAGATAGCAGCCCGCGAGAAGCAAGACCCCGATATAGCTAGTCAGAATCGGTCCTGGATCGGGGTTGCCGGTGAGCAAGAGGGTGATTGGGTAGACACTCGTGAGAAGGAGCATCACGATCACGAGCAAGTAAGACGAGAGATACTTGCCCAGGATAATCTGAGTGAGCGTCACAGGCGAGGTCATGAGCAGTTCGATCGTGTGCAGCTTTCGCTCTTCGGCGAAGAGTCGCATCGTGATGAACGGCACCAAGAACAGTAGGATGACATTCATGTTGCCGTAGAGTGGCCGTATGATCCCATCCGTGATGCTCGGGGGTTTGCCCATGTTGAACTGCTGATATTGCATATTCTGCATGATGAAATGGCTCAGGTTGAAAAAGAACATCCAACCCATGATCACCATGAAACCCGCGATCACGATGTATGCGATCGGAGAGGTGAAGTAAGATCGAAAATCTCTGCGTGCTATGATCCAAATGTTTCTCATACTTCGGTGTCTCTCCTTTTAAGCGGACGCCGTGGGGTCAATCGTGGTGAGCTGCAAGAAAATCTCTTCGAGGCTAACGCGCTCAGCGCTGAACTCGAGGACGCCCATGCTGACGGCTGCTTCAATGATTTTGTCGCGGATTTCTCCAGAGCCTGGCTGGATCTCAACGACCATTTTGGGGCCAACTGCAGTGACGCTGCTTACGCCGTTGATCTTGCGGATGGCTTCGGTGCCAGTGCTGTTGGGGCTCTTTACCAAGAGTGAGTAGGTCAGGCCCTTGTTGAGCCGGCTGGTGAGCTGCTCGATTGTGTCGGTTGCGACGATCTGACCTTTGTTGATGACGATGATGCGTTGGCAAGTGGCCGTCACCTCAGGCAAGATATGCGAGCTTAAGATGATGGTGTGATCGCCGCCCAAGCTTTTGATGAGCTCACGAATTTCTATAATCTGCTTGGGATCGAGGCCGACAGTGGCTTCGTCGAGAATAAGGACTTGCGGGTTATGCGCCAACGCTTGCGCAAGGCCCACCCGTTGGCGATAGCCTTTTGAGAGATTGCCGATCAAACGTTTTTGCACGTCGCCCAGCGAAGTCTTCTCGAGCGCCATATTGACGGCAGCTTTGATGTTGGCGCTGGCGACGCCGTGAAGAGCGGCCGCAAACTCGAGATAATCCCTCACAGTCATTTCTGGATAAACGGGAGGCGTCTCAGGAAGGAAGCCGACATTGCGCTTCACTTCGATTGGGTTCTCGAACACGTCAAATCCCGCGACCTTTGCAGTGCCGCTGGTGGCCGGCATGAAGCCCGTCAGGATTTTCATCGTCGTGGATTTTCCGGCGCCGTTAGGTCCCAGAAATCCGACGATCTCTCCTTTATTGACTTCAAAACTCAAATCGTTGACCGCCGTACGGGAGCCGTAGGCTTTAGTTAAGTGCGAAACCTGAATCATGAAGTGATCCTCGAAGTTGCATCACAATCTAACAGTTTTAGAGTGGGGTTAATTTATAATGTATTCCCAGTATAGGTTGTCAATACAACCTTTCTGACATTTCTTCGGGATTGGGGGTGGGTATGCGCTGGACCCCTTTCCGCGAGCCAAGAAAGTACCGACAATCATTCCGTAACGCTTCTGATTAAAATTTTTTAATGCGCTGTCAAAAGATCGTCCCATCACGGTGCGGTTGATATCCTACCCCCGCTGCGAACGAGAATCCCGTGATTCGTGTTCAGGGGTTGAGGAGGGGCATCTAGGCTGACCTGACGAGCAAAACCTAGGTCCGCAAACTGGTTTGGCAGTACTTCTGTGGCAATATCCGCCATTTCGTCCCTTTCAAGGTTGGTGGGGTCGAGCACAGGTTTGATTAAGGCTTTGGGGCTGCCTTGGCCTTCTTTTTTAGCCAGGCTTTAAATTCAGCATTGATGTCCTTGATCGAGCAAAAAGTGGGAAGATAGCTTTCGAGTTTCTTGCCCACCGAAAGTTGAACCAGATCCGAGATGGAGCATTTGGAGGCGATCATCTCCATCAAAGCTTGCGATGCCTGATAGTGGTAGCGAGGGCCGTTGGCAGTGGTCGCTCGAAACGGATGCCCCATGGAGTAAACGTCGGGTGTGGGTAAGGATGCCAACCAGGGATAATCGACTTTCCAAAAGGCCTGATCGACTTTCCCGGCGCCGCTATGGGTGGAGGGGTTTCGCTTAGCCAAGTAGTTGGCCATTCCTTCTTCTAGCCATCGAGGAACAGCGCCTTTGTATTTTTGCGCCAAGATGACGTGCACGAGCTCATGGCTGAAGATGGCATCAAAGTTGACTTCATCCACGCGCGGTCCCAGGCTCACCGAGTGCTCGGGACCTGCCGTAATCGCTACGACCGAATCATCAAATCCATGCGCACGTTTAAACGCCGCCGCGTCTTCGTACCAGTAGAGCCGGATCTTGCGGATGTCCCATTCGAGTTTGGACTGCATCGCATCGACTACGCGGTTGAGTCTCGAGGTGGTCAGCCATCCCGGGGCGCGCTCGCAGGCGACCGCATTGGTGTTGAGTGGGTGAGGGGCTGGCGCTGCGAGAGCCGGCCAGGAAAGTATCGCGATGAAAGAGGCGAGAATTTTTAATTTCATGATCGACTATGAGGTTTACCACCCTAGGCAGTCCTTTTCAGAAATAGTCGTTCAAGCTGAGGTGTGGGTCGACTCTAGCAAGCCCCCAAAAAGTTCGCCAAACACGAACTTTTACCCCTCTCAGTTGAGCTGAGCACCCAGAAAGTTCGCGTTTCGCGAACTTTTCGCCCACCGATACCTTGAAAGGGGCGACTCGCTCACCACGCCGGCGATTGATACACCCGGGATTCAAACATCGTCTCAAATCCCAATCGCTCTAAAATCGGTGCCGACGTATGTGCCCGCGCATGGGTCACGGCGTAGTTCAGTCCGATGTAGCGTACGGCTTCAAGTCGTTGAGCCACGAGCGCTGAATAAAGGCCCTGTTTGCGAAACTCGGGCAGGATATTGCCACCCATGAGGTAGGCTGCCTCGCGCTTTCTAAAAAAACTTGCCGTTCCCGCAGGAGTCCCGTTGATGCGAGCCAGAAAAAAGTGGCGTCGCTGCCGACCATCCGCAATCGCGTCTGCAATACTCTGGTGAGTCAGCTTGCGTTCTGACTCAGAAAACTCCCAACCCTTGAGGTAGGTCCATACAAACTCAGTGAGATTCTCTGCAGTCACTGGCTCTACTTTAATGCTTGCTGGGATTTCGATCGGCCAGACTCGCGATGGGGCAATCATTCCGCGAACGTCCCAATGCGCAAATCCAAGCGCCGAGAGCTTCTCGCCAAACTCAGGGGGCTCAGTCCAGGGACCCACGCACCACTTGAACGGCACCTTAAGTCGGCGATAGTGCTCAATGACTTCCTGGATGACCCGATCCGCGTCGCCCGGCGAGATTTTCGAGTAGGACACCTCATTCAGAAACGTGTGCGCGCACGAGGGCGTGGTGATCTGATACCAATCGGGGCGTTCGATCACCTCGGAGTCGGGGCGCAGGAGCACAGCGCCCATCGGCCCACGAATCGTGATGTTGAGTTTGTCGCTCGCTGAAAGCATTACTTCCCAAACTTCTCGTAATTATGCACCAGCGTCTCCAGGCGCCGGGCGCGCTCGTCGTAGCTGGCCGCGACCTCGGCTGCATAGTCGGGTATGAAATAGGCGAGATAGG
>CAZGCK010000022.1:33617-35551 GCA_964524175.1 uncultured Bacteriovoracaceae bacterium
CCAGCGTCTCCAGGCGCTTGATTACCGCATCCACCGTTTTTTCGAGCTGCGCCGAAAGCGCGAACCCTGCCGCGTAATCATGTCCGCCTCCCCCAAGCTCCATCGCCACTCGATTGATCACGATGCGGCCCTTGGATTTTAGCGAGACACGAACCTGCCCGTCGTCTTCTTCGCGGAAGAAGCACACTACTTCGGCGTCTTTTAAGATGAGAAGCAAGTTCAGAAAAGACTGCGTGTCATCAGCCGAGGCGCCGTGCTTTTTGCGCAGATCCAAGCCCATCTCAAGCCAGGCCACCTTGCCGCCGGAGCTCACTCGCACGTTCTGCAGCATGTTGCCTAAAAGCTGCAGGTGGCTCAATTCCTTGGATGAATAAATGTTTTGATAGACTTCCTCGGGGTTGACTCCGAGCTCGATCATCTCAGCTGCGATCAAGTGCGCTTTTGGAGTCGTGCGGGAATAGCGAAAGCTATTGGTGTCGGTCATTACCGATACATATAGTCCTTGCGCCACGTCCTTGTTGATCTTCGCAAAGTTCAGCTCGAGAAACAGGCGATGTAGAAGCTCGCCGATGCTGCTCGATTCTGTGTCGGAGACGACCATCGCGTGCGGTGGATAGCTGATCTGATCCGCTCCCGTGATGTCTGGGTGGTGGTCGAGAAACACGATTTTTTTCGAGCGCAGCGAGAGCTCGCCCCAGAGTTTGCCCAGGCGCCGAGGGTCATTTGTGTCGACGATCACCCAAAGATCGCAAGTGTCCCAGAGCTCGACTTCGCCTGGCCCAAGCAAGATGTTGCCTTTGGGATCGAGAAAACGGTAGCGCTTGGGCAGCTGATCCGGGTTGTAGATCCGGCACGCCTTGCGTGCGCGCTTTAGATAGTGGTAGAGCGCGATCTCGGCTCCCAGGCCATCTCCGTCAGGGAGTTGGTGGGTCGAGATCAACACACGTTTCGCTTGCTCTAAAGCCTGTTTAAATTTGTTGAAATCCTTAGATTTCGAAAGAGGTTCTTCTTTGTTTTTCGTGCTCAAGCTACGCTCCTACCGTTCCGAAAAAGGACTCATGAGACTTGCCAAGACAATCCAGGCCGAGAAGCTGGATCCCCTCTATGTCATCTTTGAGCAGCACCTATACAACTTTAATGACTCAGATGCGGACCGAAAGACGTTTATTACTAAGATTGTTGAAGATTATCTCACCTATCTGCGCAAAATGAACATCCTGATTCCTAAATCTTTAGAATCCTCTATCGTTGAGGAATTGGCGGGCACGGTGAACACCATGCTGATCAAAAAGATCTACGGGTGTCTGAGTCTTGACGACTATCGTAAGGACGCTCCGTTGGTTTTGAAGAAAAAGGCTAAGAATCGGTACCAGCGATTAAGCCGCGCGCGTCGGCGCGTGGTTTAAAAACCTTCGCGAGTTCATGTCAAGCATGAGGAAGGTTTTTCCGACTTTCAGCAGCTTCCTTCTCTATGTAAGCTGGGAATAGTTCCTAAACTGTCGCGAGAAAAAACCATGTTCATACCTAGAATAAGACAGAGGTCGACCCTTACTAACGTTGTCATATTGATGGTTTTAACTTTGACAGGGTCATCAGCCAACCTCGTCTATGCCAATGAGCCGCAGCCTGTTGTCACAGACGAGTATACACACGCTGAGGATGAGTCTGGCGACCACAAGCACCCCAGGTACTCAAAGAGGGAACTTCGTGAGCTGGAGAAACGGTCCAAGATCATTAAAACTGCATATGATAACGGCCATAAAGAAGATTATAGCAAGGGCTACGCTGCCGGCCGGGCAAAAAATATGAAGGCAGTCAAACAATGCGAAGCCAAACTCGAGGCGCTCCAGCAACTGGTGAGCAACGAGCCATCGGCAGATGCCACCACTTTGCAAAAAAAGATTGCCGAAATTCTCAGCGCCGACAAAGCAGCG
>CAZGCK010000022.1:35561-41015 GCA_964524175.1 uncultured Bacteriovoracaceae bacterium
GGAACGCCAGTGGGCACTAGAATCCTCTAACGACGCTTCCTTCGCCTCTTCCGCGCTCCCGCAGCCTTGCGAATGTGCCTCACCATCATGCCAGCGATGTTGAGTCCTGTGGCCTTCTCAATGCCTTCGAACCCAGGTGAACTATTCACTTCAAGAATCAATGGCCCGTGGGAGCTATCCATGAGGTCTACCCCGGCGATACCGATGCCGAGTGCCTTTGCCGCTTTAATGGCTGCTTTTTCGAATGAAGGATGAAGTTTGACGAGTCGTCCTTCGGCTCCGCGGTGGATGTTCGAACGAAACTCTCCTTCGGGTGCGGTTCTCATCATCGCTGCCACGACTTTGTCGCCCACAACAAAAACACGATAGTCGCGCCCAGCGGCTTCGCCGATGAATCGCTGGATGATGACATCTTCGTCGAGGGCTTTGAGGGTATCCAAAACTGAGCCCAGCGAGATCGGAGTGTGCATCAGCATCACGCCCACTCCCTGCGTGCCTTCGAGAACTTTGACCACGACGGGCATCCCATTGACTGCGTCGACGGCGGCCCGGAGCCCTCGGCTGCTCCGACTCAAGACGGTGGTGGGGACCTGGAGCCCTGCTTCGGTCAATACTTGCAGGCAAGTCATCTTATCGCGAGATTGCGCAATCGCATCCGACCCATTGACGCAGAACATGCCCAGCGTCTCGAACTGTTTTACGACTGCGAGTCCGTAGCTTGTGATCGATGCTCCGATACGAGGAAGAATCGCGTCGTAGCGTGGGATCTCATGGCCCGAGACCAAGATGCGCGTTCGATCTCCATCCACGACGAGCTGGCACTCGAGTGGATTGATGATGTCCACGTGCACGCGTTGCTTGCGCGCCTCCTTGAGCAAACGGCGAATGCTGTGCAGACCTTTGTTGCGTGATAGAATCGCGATGCGCATTGTTCGCTCCGTGGGGTTAATGTAGCATCGCGGGAGTGAGGGTCAAGTTGGGGTGTCCATTTCGCGCTTTGCTTTTGCCTGCCGCTTTGCTGCTGATGGGGTTTACCTCTTCCCGCCCTGCACCTCAGGCGAGCGCGTCTCCACGGTCCGCAGTCTCCGCGCGGCCCTTTACCGACGGGCCTCTGAGTGGGGCCCCACTCCCACGCAAGCTCTGGACACAAAAAATCTTAGGCATCATGACGGACCTCAGTATATCCCGCGATGGAAGCACGGTCTTGATTGGAGCTGGGCCCAACCCCGAGGTCCCAGGCAGCGGTTCATACCAGGTGGCGCGCTATGATCGACATGGCCAGCTCTCTTGGCGCCTCCCTGTAGCGATGTCGGTCAAGTCCCAGTCTCTCAACGAGGACGGCTCGATAGCGTTTGTGGCTACCTATGACAGCAAGCTTGTCGCCATCAATGCGCGAGGCAAAACGGTGTGGGAGACTGAGGCGAGTTGCAAGCCCATTGCGCTTGGCAAGGACCGGAGCTTTCTCTGTTTTCATGACGACGATGCTGAATCGGATATCGCCTTTGATCTTTACGATCACAAAGGTCGCAAGAGGGCGGAGTACCCCGCCATTCGAGATGTCTTGGGGCTTAAGATGTCGGTCAACTTGCGACACTGGGTGATGTGGCATGCCGGCGGGAGTCTGCAGGTATTTGGACTCGAGAGCGTCAAAGGATCAGTCGTCCAGCCGCTCGCGCAGGTTCAGGTTCTTGGAGAGGTGGTAGATGCGGCAATTCTGCCTGGTAAGGCACCTCGAGTAGCGGCACTTTACAATGAGGGCAAGGCGCAGAGGCTCCGAGTTTGGGATTTCGCAGGTCGGCTGATTTCTGAGGGCTCGCCCTCAGTTCGTGTTGATCAGCTGGAGTTTGGAGCGACAGGTACCGCGCTAGTTGCTTACGGCAACAGCGACCAAGGCCAATACATCGAGTATTTTGAAGCAGCTCCCGCTGCCGCGAAACTCAACTCAAAGTGGATTCGCGGACTGCCTCAGTTTGCGGACTACTCATCGCACTTGATGTCGGCTGTTGATCTTGCGTTGATTGGCTATGAAGAAGTAAATAATGCATCGCGTCTTAGTTGTGTGCTCGCATTTGATCCGAGTGGCGAACTCAGGTGGAAACTTCCTCTCATTTCTGACGAGGGTTCGTACTTCTATGCCTATGCGTTTGCATCTCTTTCTCGGATTCTCGCAGTTGGAACAGATGACGGCAATCTGAGCGTTTTTAAATTCTAAGACGTTTATTAATGAATTAGTTTAATCCACTTTAAAGAAGTGGTGCGTTATTTTTAATTAAATAATTCCATACACTTAAACAAGGTTTTGAAATTCTCTAATAATAACGCAACGCAAGAAGAGTCCTTTGACTCCAATAACCTAGTCCGATAAATCCCCCGGCGAGGTGACAAAGTGGAGCAGTCCAAGGGGGGTTGAGCTGCTTTTGAATCGAAGGGGGGGACATGTACAAAACGCTATGCGTTGTTTGTTGGGTAGGGGTTGGTTTGAGTGTGATGACTTGGTCTGTCGCAGCTTCAGAAGGAGTGGCTTCTCATACTAAAAGTAGCGGATATCGCTCGGTCGCGGCCAAGCCTTCAATCAAAGCCTATGTTGGGATGATTCAATCAGTTGCGCAGGATTATGAGGCCGCAATGACGGCTGCGAACGAAAAGGTACGCCTCGAACTGGCTGGGCGGGTGAGTCACCGCGAGGCCTGTGGGTCGCTCGGCAAGGCTGAGATGGCGTGGATCGAACTCGACGGGTTGACTCGCACTTTGAGCTTCGAAAATGACGAAGACGAAAAAGTGCTGCGCAATCTGATCCGTATGGCGAAGCCAGCCTTCGCTCTGAACTGCGCTCCCACTCGCGGGACGCGCGCTCAGACTCCTGGTCTCTATGGAGCTGAGTTCGAGTCGATCGGCCAGCGCTCGGCTTTCTTGGGTCGCACTGCGTTTGTGGGATTGAACGAAGGCAAAGTGACGCTGCCGGGGACTTAGATCGAGACCTGTATTTTTCTAACTACTCAAAGGCAGCCTCAAAGGCGGGTACTTTTACAAGGGATGGGCTGACCATCCAAGTTGACGTCTCTCCTGAATCTCGACGAGAGGGCTAGGATAGAGCCTGCAAGGCGTCGGGAACTCAGCCTCTAGGTCCGAATTTGAACCGCTCGTAATTGGGAACTAGGGTTAGCGGGTTTTGACGGGCTCAGATTTTGCTGAAGGTAGCCCAGCCAAACTGAGCGGTGTGAAGGGATTCACTTCCCCTTTCTGACAGAAGGGAAGGTGATTCAATGAATAGAACTACCAAGTACTATTCTTATCGACTGGCATTGGAAAAACTAAAGTTTCGCAACCGGGTTTTGATCGTTCTTGCCAGGTTGCTAGTTTTTCTCGTGATTCTAGCGATTCGTTCTTAAGGCGATACACTGAGGAGAGGCCGGGTGGGTACAGCTCAACCGGGAGCACTCAGTGAGGAGTGCCGTTCGGTTTGGTTTCACTCTATCTTGGCCCCCTTCCGCCTCCACAAAGATCTTGTCGACGCAAAGGTCTGCCCGCAAGTTCATGGGTCATATCTCAAGGTGTTGA
This sequence comes from uncultured Bacteriovoracaceae bacterium, assembly GCA_964524175.1. Lineage (GTDB taxonomy): Bacteria > Bdellovibrionota > UBA1018 > UBA1018 > UBA1018 > CAZGCK01. The sequence continues at coordinate 39,120 of CAZGCK010000022.1, forward strand.
GGGTTATTTAAATAATCATCAGCACCGTTAGCGATAAGTCAACGACCTAGATGACCTTCTTCCGCTTCCCAGAAGACAAGATCCCCAGCATGTCCCGATATTTTGCAACTGGCCGTCGCGCGGTATCGATATTCTCCGACCGCAGCAGCTCCACGATCTTCTGATCCGATAGGGGGTTCTTCTCGTCTTCTTTCGAAATCATCTGGCGGATCTTCTCTTTCACTGCCTCGCTCGCCAGTGAGTCCCCGCCGTCGGCTGCATTGATGCTCGAGTTGAAAAAATACTTCAGCTCAAAGATCCCCACGGGCGTATGCACGAACTTATTGGTCGTCACGCGCGAGATCGTAGATTCATGCATGCCGATGTCGTTAGCGACATCCTTGAGAATCATCGGTTTGAGGTGCTGCACGCCCTTCTCGAAGAAGTCGCGCTGCCGCTTCACGATCGCATCCGTTACTTTGTAGATCGTCTTTTGGCGATTATGAATCGAGCGAATCAACCACACCGCGGAGCGGAGCTTTTCCTGCACATACTCTTTGGTGAGTTTGTTCTTGTCCTTTTCCGCGCTCGCTGCCGTCCCCGCCGTGCTTCCGCTCTGAGCGGCAGCCAAAATATTTTTGTAATAAGGCGAGATTCGCAGTTTGGGCATCCCGTCTTCATTCAAAACGATCACAAACTCTTCAGCCACTTTGTAAACGTAGATGTCCGGGCTGATGTACTGGGTGTCGCTCGTATGAAAGGAGCGCCCCGGCTTTGGCTCAAACTCCAATATCAGTCGAGTTGCATCAATGACCTTGTCTAGGGGCTGGCCCAGCGCCTTAGCTACGGCTTGGTAATTCTTGCGCTCCAGATCTGACAGATGCGAAGCGATAATCTGCTCAACCAGAGGTTGGCGGGGATTCATGATCTTCGCTTGGATCGCCAGACATTCTTGCAGATTGCGCGAAGCGACGCCCAGTGGATCGAAGTTATGCACGATCTTGAGGACTTCTTCTGCATCCTCGAGTTCGATCCCTGCTTCTTTGGCTAAGTCCTCGAGGTTGGCGTTGAGGTAACCGTCATCGGAGAGATTGCCGATGATGAGTTCGCCTAAGCGCTTCTCCTCATCCCTCAACGGGATCATCGAAAGCTGCCAGCCCAGGTGATCCTCAAGTGAGGTCGTTTTTGTCAGAACATTTTCAAAACTAGGAAGCTCCTCATTGATCTCCCGCATCGAAGGAGCGGAGCTCGAAGAGGAGTTAAAATCTTCGACATAAGACTCCCAGTTAAAGTCGTCTTTGCCTGCAACCAGCTGTTCTTCTTTAGGTTGTGGCTTCTCAAACGCTTGCTCATCGCGGAGTTGGGCAGCTTCTGGGTCGACGTCGCCGCCTGCATCTTCTGGGGTGGGGGCCAGCTCGCCCTCGGGAGTTTCGCTCAGCTCTTCGAGGATGGGATTTTCCATCATCTCTTGGGTGACGACCTCTTGGAGCTCCATGCGATTCAACTGAAGAAGTTTAATAGCTTGCTGCAGCTGTGGGGTCATCACAAGCTGTTGGCTGAGTCGTAAGCTTTGTTTGATCTCTAAGGCCATGTTGTGAAAGTTTCCGCCGCTTGGTTCAAAAGCCTAGAATTGAAAATTCTCCCCGAGGTACGTCTCACGAGCAGTTTTGCTATTGGCAATCTCTTGAGGCGTGCCTTTCTCTAAAATTTTACCATTACTCAATAAATAACCCAAATCGCAAATTTCTAATGTTTCTCTCACGTTATGGTCTGTGATGAGAACACCGATCTGACGTTTCTTCAAGACTTGGATCATTCTTTGAATGTCGCCTACTGCTATTGGATCAATACCCGCAAACGGTTCGTCTAGCAAAAGGAATACCGGATTCAGTGCGAGCGCCCGCGCAACTTCGACAC
>CAZGCK010000023.1:0-4727 GCA_964524175.1 uncultured Bacteriovoracaceae bacterium
CTAATTACCCCGCTATGAGTGTCCGACACCGGTAATTTTTACGGCAGCTAGAACCAAGTAAGTGTCTTTTTTACCGGTGTCGGACACCCCCGATGGTGCATCAGCATCATCGGGCTTTCCTTAAGTCGTGGATTTTCAGATCTCCGTATCTTTCCTCGACTCCGGCCATCCCTCTTCACACGAAGAGTCCCGGGGTTCATGCGATCGCAGGTACTTTTCGGTAATGACTTGGTCCATCGGACAATTGCCCAATGCGCGCTTGCCCGTATGCCTGTCGATCGTAATGTCACTGATTTCCGGACTGACCGGAAAGTTTTGCGGCGGCTCGCCTGTCAAAGCGGCCTTCATAAAGTTAACCCAGATGGGGAGCGCCGACGTTCCTCCCGTCAGACTGATTTTTGTGGGCTTTTTGCTCTTATCGTCTTTGCTCGCCGGTGCGGGCGTCTGGTCCATGCCCACCCACACAACCGTCGTGAGCTGAGGAGTATAACCTGCAAACCAAGCATCTCGATGATGGCTAGTCGTCCCAGTTTTGCCAGCTGCGGGCCGGTCGAACCCCATTGAAGCAGCCCCGCGCGCAGTGCCCTCACTAAATACCGAAGTCATCATGTCTGTAACTAAGTCTGCAGCGCCGCGATCCACCACTTGCCTAGGGTTATAGACAAAACGAGCAAACGCGCTTCCGTCATCTTGGGTTATCGCCCTGATCACAGTGAGCTCATCTTGAATTCCATGATTGGCTAGGATCGCGTAAGCGCGCAATAGATCGACCGGGGAAAGTTCTGCAATCCCTAGAGAGAGCGAGGGCACCTCGGGCAACTCGGATTGGATGCTGAGTGCGCGCGCCGTAGTGATCACTCGATCCAACCCTGCCTCGAGTCCCACTCGGGCCGCGATCGTATTGACCGAGTGAGCGAGCGCTGTTCTGTACGAAGTCCACCCCAAGTACTCTTTTTCGTAATTGCGCGGAGTCCAAGTTTGCCGACCCTTGTCGAACTTCAGGGTCCATGGTGCATCTTCTGCCGGATGTCCCGGTCCATAGGGCACGCCGTCAGCATCCTCGCCTTTGAGGATCGCAGCGAGATAGACGATCGGCTTAAACGTCGAGCCTACTTGCCGTTTCATATTGAGAATACGGTTAAAAGTTGATTGTGAATAACTTCTCCCTCCAATGAGCGCGCGCACAAATCCGTTTGATGGATCTACTGAGGCCAGTGCGCCTTCGAGGCGCTCCTTCTGAGGATTGAGTTTGAGCTTGGACTCGAGATCCATCACCCCCTGGTTCACTGAATGTTGGGCGGCTGCGTTCATCGGGATATCGAGAGTGGTGTAGACACGAAGGCTGGCTTGTGGAATCTCGGCTTCCGCAATGCGGTCCTTGATTTGTCTGATCAACTCGGCTTTTACGAAATCCGCAAAGTAAGGCGCCTTGTTGGCTGCTTTGATTTGAGGTGCTAGGCGCACCGGCAGTTTTTCAGCCAATTGAGCTTCGGCTTCAGCGATATGGCCCGTTTCGGCCATTTTTTTAAGCACCCATCTTTGGCGCTCAAATGCGCGATCTCTATGTTGATAGGGCGAGTAATAACCTGGTCCGCGGATGAGTCCCGCCATGAGCGCGATCTCGCCCAAATTCAGCTCGTTCAGTTTTTTTCCGAAAAAGAGTTCAGCGCCTTCAGCGACACCGTGAACTTCGAGATTGCCAATTTGACCCAGGTTCACTTCATTTAAATATCGTTCAAGAATTTGCTCCTTTTCAAACGATGCTTCGAGCATCAGCGCCAATACGATCTCGGGAGCTTTTTTGAAGATGTTCTTCTTCTTTCGCGCCATTAGGTTCTTCACGAGTTGAAGCGTGAGCGTGCTTCCACCCTGAGCAAACGACATAGTCTTGAGATTTACCCAGATCGCGCGCGCAAGGCCTCGCGGATCGAGGCCCGCGTGTTCCATGAAGTGTTGGTCTTCGACCGCGATGATTGCTCTCCAAACAAGTGGCGGAAAATCCTCGAACTTGACGTAAGAGCGGATGTGTTTCTTGCCCTCAGTCAACCCGCCTTGAGAAAGCGTCGCGACGAACTCGGGTTCTAGATAGAGATCAGGAATTTCCTTTCCCTCGAGCTCAATCGATTGCAGCAACGCGTCTTTGCTTGCGTCTTCAAAGTGCAAAGAAATAGTTTGACCCCCAGCGGTGAGAACGGGGTGACCTTCGGGGATGAGGTAAGAAGGATAGTCCGGTACGCGCAGCGTAAAGGTGAGGTGTTCTCGATCGCCCGAGGGCATTTGAGCGGTGTAGGCGAGGCTTTGAAGGCGCTCTTCGACGTGTTTGCGCGTTTGAGCTGGAGCGATGCGTGAAACATCGGAGTAGATGCGTGTAGGGATAAATTGGTCCTGCTGAAGGAACGCTGTCCTTAATTGGCTGTAAAGTGATCCGATGTAGAGACCGGATGCAGAAATTAGGGCGACAAGTCCACCCCCCCCAAGAATGACCACACGCCTTAATCGCATACTTAACGCGCCCCCAGACCTTGCTTAAGAAAGGTCATTATTATGGAAACTACCTTGACGGGACTCTGCTAGCTCAATAGAAAGTGATCTACATGACACACGTAAAAACATTTAGTTTCAAGGCATTCTTATCAATCGTCGCTTGCGGAGCGTTCTTGATTTCGAGCGGTGCAAAGGCTTTGGAACTAGATTGGTCGGGTCAGTTTCGAGCAGATTACAACTTCATTCACAACTACGCGATGGATAATACTGACGCTGCAAGTGTGTATGATCCTAATCGGGGTGGGACGGGTACTGGCGTAACCCCCGCAATTGCTAATCCCAACGGCTACTATGTTCCTGCTGGCGGTAGCACGGACGCGACCTTTCAGTCTCTTTTCTTGAAACTTCGTCCGAAGATCGTCGTTAACGACAATATCTATATCAAGTCTGAGTTCTGGGTTGGCGATCCTGTTTATGGAATGTTTGGAAATGGTGTTCCTTACTCCACCGATCAACGACAATTTTACTCCAATCAAAATCGCGGCTCGTTCATCACTGCTCAACGTTTTTGGGCCGAGTTCTTGAGCGACATCGGCACGGTTCAAGTCGGTCGTGCGCCTCTACATTGGGGCTTGGGAGTTGTTTGGAACAACGGCGATGGTCTTTGGGATCGCTACGAGTCGACTGCTGACACGATTCGCTTGGTCTCGAAGTTTGGTGCGTTCTCGGTCGTTCCAAGTTTTCAGCTCTATTCTGCTGGCAACAACGTCGGTGGTTCTTGTAACTTTGCGGGCGGCTCTTGCTCTCCTGGACAAGGCAGCGGCGGTGTTTCTGAGTACACGCTGGCTCTCAAATACGAGAACGCGGACGAGGATTTTGAGGCTGGCCTCAATTTTATCAAGCGCCTTGCTGGCGCCAACCAAGACGCCAACCCTGCTGCTTCGGGTGGGTCGGGTTATGTAGGGCCACAGGGCGTTCCCGTGGGGATGAACTACAATATCTGGGACATCTACGCTCGCAAGAAGCTCGGAAGGTTCTCTCTAGCAGTCGAAGTTCCTCTTGTGACGGGAAGTTTGGGTACCAGTGGTGGTGCAGGTATGGATTACTCGACTTACGCTGTGGCTACGGAAATAGGATGGAAACCTAACGAAACGTTCGAAACTCAGGTCAAAGCGGGTCGTGCTCCAGGTCAACCAGCCTTTTCGGGTGCGAATCCTGACAGCTTCAAAGCGTTCTTTTTCAATCCTTCCTATCGTGTTGGGTTGATCATGTTCAATTATCAACTCGCTAACTTCGCTGGACCTAACACGCTCAACAATCCAGGGGTCGGAGCTCAGAATCTTCGTTCGCCTTACGACAATCCGATTGTGAATGCGAACTACCTTGCTTTGACTCAGCTCTTCCATACCGACAAATGGACGTTCAATACAACGTTCATTTATGCGAGAGCGGATCAAACCGCGCTTGCCGGTCAGCGTTTCTACAACACGGTTTCTCGCACCTTGAGTGGAAACGCCGTGAAGGACCAAGGCACTGGTTTGGGTTTCGAGGCCGATATCGGAGCAGCGTTTCAGTGGGATGATTACTTTCAGTTTCGTTTTGATACGGGGGTTTTCCTCCCTGGCAATTACTGGGCATTCTCCAATGCTGCAAATGGCGCGGATAATCTGACGTCGATGGTGTTTGCGGCTTCGGCCAAGGTCGGGATTAGCTTTTAGTCCAACGTCAGGATTTGGATTTTAGGTTTTGGTTTTCGGGCCTGTTTGCAGAGAGCAGACCTAGATCAGACCTATTGCCCGAAACGGGTTTGACACCCTAAGTCATTCGCACTGCCTCAGCAGAGCAGTGCTTCGCCATCAGAAACCTGACGCCCGACACCTGCGTCCCGGCACTTCCTACCCATTGGCCCCACACTGCTCCCATGTCATCCTTCCAAGATGCCACCCGAAGAGGCCTGGACCACCGCATCTGGTGCGATACCTAAGGCCGCGCCTTCCAACGGCGCCCATCCAGCAGAGGTAGTTCCGCTCCATCAGGGCGAGGGTCCACGCGGGGATCCCAACTCATCTGCAGCCAATCAGCCATCTGAAATGTCGCGTCGGTGGGCAAACTGGCGACTTGTTGACCAGCCTTTGGCCGTACAGTTTCTCATCGCAGGTGGGATCGTCGCATTCTTCTCGATCGTGAGTCTGGTGCTGCTCATTCGTCAGTGTCGTTCTTGACGGAGTTTGAGAAGTCGAACA
>CAZGCK010000023.1:4737-5677 GCA_964524175.1 uncultured Bacteriovoracaceae bacterium
AGACAGAGGCTTCTCGATTCGTGCATCAAACTTATCGAGTCAAGACCCGTCTGATTCGCCTTGAGCGCGACTTTGAGCAGCAGAAGACGGCGGTGTTGGCGTTTCTTAGGACCCGCGATCAGAGGAGCCTTAAGAGCGTCGTCCAAGGTCGTAAGCAATGGCAAGAGGAGATGCAGGTCATCGATCAGTTGGTCGTTGCCAAGGAAGAGCGCGATTTTTTGGTCGATCTACAAACCAGCTACCGCAAGTGGTATCAAGTCACCGAACGGATGATTCGATCTCTCGATGCGTTACCGACGGGGGCTGTAACCGTGCTCACCGAGCAGCCAGCTCCAACGATCGATGAAGCAAGTCTCGAGCAGGAACGAGATCTCTTTGATCGGACAGCTCGGATCATCGATCGCTTGCGCGATGCTGGTGACCAGCAGCTCCAGATTCGTGATGCTCGCGAGAAGACAGCGACGCGAGCGACTTTTACGGCGATCGCTGTCTTGAACGTCGTTTTGCTTGTGATCGTCGGTATCGTGCTGGCTAAGCTCTACTTCTCCTTTGCGCGTCCGATCGCGGACTTGTCGGAAACCATGCAGAGGTACGAAGGTGGGGACTTCAAGGCGCGCGTGCGGGTCTCGAACCGCAGTCAAATTGGGTATCTCGAATCCAATTTCAACGAGATGGCCGAGAAAATCGAGGTTATGGTCGCGGATCTGAGGCAACTCGACGTCTTGAAGTCTGAGTTCATCTCAACTGTTTCGCATGAGCTCAGGACCCCGCTTACCTCGATCGGAGGGTATGTGCGGCTCATTATTTCGGGGGATGTCGGTGATATCAGCGAGACACAGCGTGAGTTTCTGCATATCGTGGACACGAATGTCGTTCGCCTCACTCATTTGATCAACGACCTGCTCGATGTTGAGAAGATGGAAGAAGGTAAGGTTCAGCT
>CAZGCK010000023.1:5687-22972 GCA_964524175.1 uncultured Bacteriovoracaceae bacterium
CGCTCGACCTGAGCGAAGTGCTCCGTGAGTGTCGAGACACGTTTGGAATCGTCGCCAATCAAAAGAACCTTGAACTCAAATACAATGTGGCCGATGGCCTGCCTCCGGTTTTAGGTGATCGTGGCCGCTTGGTTCAGGTCTTTATGAATCTGATCTCCAACGCGATCAAATATACAATACAAGGATCAGTTTCGATTGAGGCTGAAGAGCGCGAATTCGCGGTTTCCGTGCGTATTCGCGACACTGGCGTTGGGCTTACGCCCGAAGAGAAGGAAAAGCTGTTTCAAAAATTCTATCGCACGCGCTCCGGCCTTACTTCGAGTGAAGGCGGCACGGGTTTGGGGCTCGTGATCGTTCGCGGTTTGGTCGAAGCTCATGGTGGGACGATTGTCGTGGACAGCGTCCCGGGGCAGGGGACTTGCTTCACGCTGACCTTCCCTGCCACGGCTTCGATCGTTAATGTTGAGGAGCTCGTTCAGGTCGCTCCCGACAGCGACGCTGGCCCGGAGTCTCAAGTCTGGCAACGTCCGGTCTGGATCATCGATCCCGACCAGCGCTCAGTCGAGAGCATGACCCGCATACTTGAGGATGCGGGCCCGCAGTTCAAAGGCTACAGCATTTCGGTGGTCAGGTTTGCGAGCATCCACGAAGTGCCAGAAGTAGTATCGGCAGACCAAACGCCTTACCTCGTCGTTGTTGATCCTATCGATGGTGGCGCTGCCCAAGTCATCCCTGCTCTTCGAACGCGAGTGCACAAAACAGTGCCGATATTGGTCGCCAGTTCGTCGGTCGATGCCATCGAGGTCTTTGCTGAGGGCGCCTCGGCGTTGGTTACAAAGCCCATTGGCGAGCGCGAGTTTTTGATCGCGGTCAAAGACCTCATGGGTGGAAAAGGCTGGAGAGTTCTTATCGCCGATCGCAATACGGATCTTCGCATCCTCATCAAACGTTCTCTTGAGCAGCGCGGGTTCATCGTGGATGACGTTGATCGCGGCAGCCAGGTTCTCGCGCGTCTTGATCAAGAGGATTATGATCTTGCGTTGATTGATATGAATTTCAGCGATGTGTCCGGTCCGGATTTGTTGAGAGTCATTAGAAAAGGAGAGCGATTCAAATCGCTTTCCGTGTTTGTTATGTTGGAAGAAGATAAAAACATTCCCACCGAGGCGGACCTTGCTGCGTGGGGAGCCAATGCGTACGTCGGGAAAGACAAAGGCATAGGCGGAATCGTGGATTCCGTTTGCCAGTACCTCGAAGATAGGAAACTGATTGAGCACCCAACCTGAGATTCTGATTGCCGAAGATGAAGAGCATATAGGTAAGCTCATCGTCTTTAAGCTGACTAAAGAAGGCTTTGCCGTGACTCATGCGCGAAATGGTCAGGAAGCGATCAACCTACTGACTTCCAAGGATTGGAAGCTTTTGATTTTGGATGTCATGATGCCCTTGGCGGATGGGTGGCAGGTGCTTAAGGCTGCGAGAGAAAACCCTCAGACGGCCCGGACACCTGTGCTCGTGCTGACTGCAAAGAGCATTCAAACGGATATGGCGAAGTCAGCGGATCTGGGTGCGACCCAGTTTTTAAAAAAACCATTTGAACCGGCGCATCTCGCTGCGCTCGTCAAGAAGCTTGTGGAGGGATAATGGATTGGGACTCGGATCCAGAGCTGAGAGCGATGCGGGATGAGTTTGTCGGTTCCTTTGGAGAGCGTAAGCAGACGCTCACCGCTGCGTGGGCCAAGGTAGCTGCCGCGAAAACGGCAGATGATCGCGCGTCGGCACTTGAAGAAGTGGCATCGGTTGCCCACAAAGTAGCGGGATCGGCGGAGTCGTATGGATTTCCGACGCTCAGTCAGATTGGTGGTGCGATGGATGATCTTTTGAGTTTTGGTTCGATGCCCGCTGGCGCAGATGGAGTGGCTGCATGGGGTACCTATGCTGAGCTATTAGGTGAGGCACTGGGTGAGGCGGCAATCAGCAAAAAAAACCCAGCGAGATTTGAAACGGATCCGAGATTTGAGGTTTTGGCGAAGGAAGCGGCCAAAGCTGCGGAAGAGGCAGAGTGAGGTCGGTACGCAGGTTTCTCGAAACCCTAAACTTGCATCTCGCTCTTACTTTTTCTTCTTCAGCTCCTGAGCTCGCAGCCAAGTCCTGATCTTTTTTAAGTCCGCCTCTTGTACGCCCACGAACGAGATCTTAGCTTCGTAAGGGAACTCCGCCATCATCCCAGGATCGCTTAAGCGATCCGTCTTCAAGACTTTTAACAGCGGCGATCCGATCCCCATGTCCTCAAAGAGCTTGGTCTTCAAAGTAAATGGCATCGCAGGCAGTAACGGAAACGCCAGCCTCATCGTCATCTCGGACTCGCTGACGGAGGAAATGTGGCAGTCGACGCTGATCTCAGCCTGAGATGCTGGACCCGAAACCGGGCTTTCGACCATATGTCGTTTGCCTCCGCCTTTTTTGAGGCAGAGCTCAACTTTATCCAGAAGCAGATGCTCGTCGATCGGTTTGAGAACGTAGTCAGTGACTCCTGCCTCGACCGCTCGCTTGACGTCTTGGCGGTGGCGTTTGCGGGTCAGCATGAGAACAGGGATATGGCACAACTCAGGATGTTTGCGAACGCTTTGAACGAAATCGTAGCCTGTCATAACCGGCATGATCGCATCCGTAATGACACAATCAAAAGGCGTCTGTTCGAGGAATTTCAGCCCTTCTTGGGCGCTTTCACAGGTCGTGACTTCATAGTTTGCTCGAGTCAACATCGCTTTAACGAGATTGAGTACAGCAACTTCGTCATCGATGACGAGAAGGCGAGAAGGTGGAGGTGAGTCAGCAGAGGGGGACGTATTCTCCGACATGGTGTTTATGCTCTGATTTTAGCCGTAGGCCTGAGGCTTGTCATCATTGCACGATGAACTGAGTAAAGAAAACGTCCGTCACAAGTCCGTCGGGATAGACTGCGGAAACGGGCTGCTTCTCTTCGTGCTTAGGGGCGGGAGCCGCTTTGGCTTCTCCACCGTGTCCGCCGCCTCCATGTGCATCGGGTTTAGCTGCGTGAGCATCGCCACCGCCTCCGTGCCCGCCACCACCGCCATGTTCACCCCCACCTCCATGGCCACCGCCCTTTTTGGGCTCCTCATCGGCAGTGCGCATGATCATATGGGCTGTCACGCGATTGACGAGATCCAGGATCTCAGTACGGAGGACGTATCTCCCTTGGACCGTTGCGAGCTCATGAAACGGTTTTTTAGAAAGCGTCGTCAAGAGTCGGTCCATAAGTATAGGTCGCACCTCTTCGATCAGTGCTTTTTGTGCGACGTCCTTGATCTGGATCGAAAAGCCAACGGTCGCGTAGTGGAGCTTGCCTTGAAGTTGGCGTGAAGTACCGTCGTCTGGCTTGGGTGCGGCCGGAGCGGATTCGATATTGACCGTGACTGGTTCGAATACAACCGAACCGGGCGTCGCAGGCGTTGTAGGGACCGCATGCTTAGCGGCCAATCGCTCACGCTCGCTATCCTCAGTGATCGTGGGTCGCTTGTAGAGCATGCGAGTATACACGAGCGTGCCAAGGCCCGCGATGATTGCCAAAGTATTGACGAGCGCAATCAAGAGCGGAGCTTTGGAGCCCTTGGGTGCTGCGGGAGCGCCCGCTTCCGCGTGTGCATCCTTTTCTTCTTTTGCTGCCACGCCTCAATTCTAAAGCCGAAACCCGCGAAGGGGAAGAAGGGAAAATTTGAGTTTTTGTCCCTCAGTACGACATCGAAAATAGAGGTGTGGATAACTCGAAGAAGGAGAAAAGACCCCGGGTCCCCCAAAAGTGGACAGCCATGAGGGTCTTATCTCCGCGTCTAAAGACGAGGCTAGGCTCTAAAAGGCTCGTAGGCAAGTCCCAGGTCATCCGCGACCTGCTTGTACGCTACCTTGCCGCTCAAGATGTTCACACCCTTGCGGAGCGCTTCATCGCGGGTCACCGCTTCGCGCCAGCCTAGGTTCGCGATCATGAGCGCGTACTTGAGCGTCACATTGGTCAGCGCATAGGTCGAGGTCCGAGGCACGGCGCCTGGCATGTTCGGCACGGCGTAGTGGATGATGCCATCTACAGTATAGGTCGGATGTTCGTGACTGGTCGGACGGCAAGTCTCAACGCTTCCACCTTGGTCGACTGCGACGTCAATGATGACGCCGCCGGGTTGCATCTTGGAGACCATGTCGCGGCTCACGAGCTTAGGTGCTTTCGCACCAGGAACGAGAATCGCACCGATGACGAGATCGGCCTGATTTACGCAGCGCTCGATTGTTTCGTTGTTGGAGTAGAGAGTCGTGATCTCGTTTCCAAAAATGTCGGACAAGTAGTCGAGTCTGTGTACGTTGACATCGAGAATGCTGACCTTAGCGCCTAGGCCGACAGCCATTTTTGCAGCATTGACGCCAACGATTCCGCCGCCAAGGACAACCACGCTGGCGCGCTCCACGCCAGTAACGCCGCCGAGGAGCATGCCTTTGCCGCCGTGATCATGTTGCAAGTAAGTCGCGCCGATCTGCGTGGCCATGCGACCTGCGACGGCGCTCATTGGAGCAAGCAGGGGGAGCGATCCGTCCGCGGGCTGAATGGTCTCGTAAGCGATGCCTACGATCTTGCGTTCCATGAGTGCTTTAGTGAGGCGCTCATCAGCAGCGAGATGGAGATAGGTGTAGAGGATCTGGTTCTCGCGAAGCAGAGGGTACTCTTCAGGGAGTGGCTCCTTGACCTTCACGATCATGTCGGCTTTGTCGTAAATTTCTTTGGCGCCTTCGAGAATCGTGGCGCCTGCCTTGCGGTAGTCGTCATCAGTGATGCCAACGCCCATTCCAGCATTGTGTTGCACGATGACTTTGTGCCCGGCTTGGGTCAGGGCGCGCACGCCCGCGATCACCATTCCAACGCGATTTTCTTTGTTTTTAATTTCCTTTGGTACGCCGACGATCATGTTCAGGTTCCTCTTATTACTGGATGCATTCACGAAGTTACGGTCAGGCCGTCGTAGGCCAGAGAGATGCTCTTGGGTAGCTTTTTGTTCCACTTCACATATTCGATTTCGTGTCCCAAGTGAGTCAGAAAAGTGCGTTTCGGGCTCAATCGAGCGACCATCTCCAAGGATTGGTCCATATTAAAATGGGTGCCGTGGGGCTTAAATCTTAGGCAGTCTAAGATCAGAACGGACAACCCCTTGAGGCGCTCAATCGATTCGGGGGATATATAGCTGCAATCCGTAATATAGGCAACCGAATCAATACGGTACCCGATACACTCCTTGGAGCCATGGCTGAGAGAAATCGGGGTGATCGGAACCCCTAGAATATCCAAAGATTGGGCCTGCCCATCGATGAGATGAAACTCGAGCTGCGGAACGCCCCCGCCTTCGACTGGGCCCCGATCAAAGACATAAGGAAACTTGGTGGTTAGCTCGCGTTGCGTCCATTCGTTACCGTAGGCCGGAATGGTCGCTTTTTGGATGAAGTTATAGGCTCGCACCTCATCTAGACCCAGGGTGTGATCTGCATGGGGGTGGGTGAAGAGGATCGCATCGACTCGGTCGAGTTTATGCTTCAAAGCCTGTTGACGTAGGTCCGTTGCCGTGTCGATGAGTATGCTTTTGCCCCTGGTTTTGAGCCAGGCGGACGCACGCAGGCGCTTGTTGCGCGGGTGCCTTGAGCGGCAGGTATCGCATCGACAAGTGATGACTGGCGTGCCCGTTGAAGCGCCGCAACCGAGAATAGTGATCTCAACTTTTGGATGATTGGGCTTAGCCATGCGAGGATTAGGCTTTGCGTTGTCGCATGATTTCCTACGATCAGGTAGCAGAAAAAGTCATTCATAATCAGGAGAGTTGCGTCGTCCGTGATGGGTGAAGATTCTGCATCACAGCAAGTAGAACGTTGCTAAAGTGATTTATTTTTCACGACGAGGGGGTCTAGATTGGCCGTCTCTTAGGGGGATGAATCCAGATGAAAAAATATCTGATCGTGTTTTGCTTTTCTTTATTGGCTTGCGGCTTTGAAGCGAATGCTTGTGGGAATATCAATGTGCCAAAAGAGAATGTGCATATGCCGCTTCTCTCTAGCCCGCTAGACCTTTTAGATTCTGGAAGCAAGCCACTTCGACGTGAGGCTTTGCATGGGGCTGTGTTTGTGTTGCACGGGAACTTCGATGATCCAGCGTCTCAGTGGGATTTCTCCACTCCGCATGGAGAAGCGAAGTTTTTTCGCATAGCCAGGGAGCTCGAGTTGATTCGCAATCAAGCTCTTCCTCAAGGGGCAGGTTTTTATCGGTTTGGAGGATATGAGCTTGGCAACCTAGAGCTGATTTTGGATCGCGCGACTTGGGATGAAGTGAATCAGCTGCCTCAGGTTGAGGAAAAAACCGTCGATATCTCTTCTGGGAAAACAGGGGTCGGAATCCTGGACTGGGTTGCCATGGAACTCCTTGCGACAAAGTTAAAGATACGCAGTTGGTTCGATCGCCGACCCGGTTCGGAAATCTCGGGTGGGCGCACCTACTTCAGATTTGATCGATTTTGGATCTATCATCTCTCTTTGGTAGAGAGTCTAAAGAAGCGGACGGGAGTAGTGAGTGCCAATATCAACTCCGCCTTTTGCACTCCTAGGCCACAGCTCATTCAGTGGGTGGGAGACTCGACTTATGTGTATAAAGCCCCTTCCACTGGAATCCAGCAGAGGTTTTTCGTCGATCTAGAAGCGGGGACAGTGAAGGCTCTTTAGCGTCATTCGTCAATCATTGGAGAAGCCAGGTCCCCATAACGCGGAGAGAATGTAGTCCTTGAAGTCCTTTGGGACATAGTCCGGGGCATGGGTATCCAGGCATTTATGGACGGAGGGGCTAGTTTTTGTGCGTAAATATTCTCGATTGAGGCGGCCTATCCCAAGAGGGGGTGGCTCGCAAACCTTGTGCGTTTGCTTTCTGTCTTAATCGCTTTGCCACCTCAAAAAGCTAGCTGATCAAGTAGAGCGCGAGGTTCTTTTGATGACGATCTCAGCTCACGATGCGTTACGTAGACAAGGTCCCATCTTCCTCTTGGCCACCTCAACTGCCTGCGTGTACAACTAACGTATGCGGATCTTTTCTCTGCTTGCGTACTTTGCCCCGCTCGTCGCGCTCCTTCTCTCCTCGGCCTCTTGCCGCGACGGTAAAGGCACGGTCAACGGACTGGGTATCAGCCTGTCGCTCGAACGGCGCACGCTATCGAATGGGCTCACTGTGATTTTTGTCGAGGACCACACCGTACCCATCGTGAGCTACCAAACCTGGTATCGCGTGGGCTCGGTCGATGAGAAGCCAGGGATCACGGGGATCTCACATCTTTTTGAGCACCTCATGTTCAAAGGCACTGCCAAATACCCGGCCAAAGAGTTCTTCAGGCAGCTTGAAGCTAAGGGCGCCGAAGTCAATGCTTTTACGACCCGTGACTACACGGTCTACTACGAGAACATGGTCCCCGATCTGCTTGAACGCGCCATCGATATGGAGTCCGATCGCATGGCAAATCTCACCGTAAGTGATGAGATCCTGAATATCGAGAAAGCGGTTGTGTTCGAGGAGCGCAAGATGCGCACGGATAATTTGCCCGAGGGGCGGATGCAGGAGGCGCTCTGGCAGATGGCGTTTCATTCGCATCCTTACCAATGGCCTGTAATTGGATATCCTCAAGATTTGCTTTCTATCTCAACCGAGCAGTTGCAGGCCTATTTCAAGGAGCACTATCACCCCGCCAATGCCGCGATTATTGTCGTGGGAGATTTCAAAACGGAGCCAACCTTTAAGCTGCTTAATCAGTACTATGGCAAGATTCCCGCGAGGCCGAGACCCAAGCGTAAGGTCGTGGATGAGCCGGAGCAGAAAGAAGAGCGTAGGTTGGTGTTGCGCGACAAAGTCGCCTCCGAGCGTTTCGCGCAGGCATACCATGTGTCGGCCGCTCTTAACGACGACTCGTATGCGCTCGATGTCTTGGCGAACATCTTGTTCGAAGGCACGAGTTCTCGAGCCTATCGCAAACTCGTTGAAGAAAAGGACGTCGTGGCTGAGATCTCAGGGTCGGCCTTCACCCCGACGTATCCGGGCCTGTTCATCATTAGTGGAACTCTCAAAGGCGGCGTTCGCACGGAGGCTGCCGAGAAGCTCCTCGACGAGCTGATCAAGGAAGCGCAAGAAAAAGACGTGACTGAAGAGGAGATTAAGATCGCCGTGAGGCAGCTCACCGTTCAGTTGGTCGATAGCGTGCGCACTCCTCACGGTCTGGGGCAACTCATCGGTACTGTGCAGATGATCTTTGAGGACCCGCAGCGATTCGCAGACGACCTGGCCAAATACACTCAAGTGAAAGCAAAGGATGTGAGGCGCGTGGCTCAAAAATACCTTCATCCCAATAATCGATCGATCGTGACGCTTGTGCCTCAAGTGGTGGTGGATCAATGAGTACGGGAGCAAACCAATTGAAACAAGGTGGGTGCGACGGAGCATGGAAATTTCCCGAATTGCGAACTTTTGGGGGGCTCAGCTCATCTGAGTGGTCAAAAAATTCGCTTTCAACGAACTTTTCGACCGCGCGACGTATGTCCATGTTGGGTTTGGCATCGATGATCTTTGCCACTTTCTTCGCCTACAGCGCATCCGCAAAAGTGAACGTACAGCTCCCCGTCCCGCAGCAGGAGACTCTGCCCAACGGACTGCAGCTCGTCTGGTTTCTCAGTGATCATCTGCCAGTCATCGATTTGGCGTTGATGGTGAAGTCGGGAGATCGCGACGCCGCCGGCGGCAAGTCGGGGACCGCGGAGCTTGTAGCCGCCACGCTGGATCGGGGAGCCGCGGGCATGACTGCCCAGCAAGTCGCGCGCGCAACCGAGACATTGGGGGCGACCCGATATGCCGCCTCGGATGAGGACACGTTCAGTATTGGGATGCACGGGCTTGCCCCCGATGCGCCAGTGCTTCTTGAGTTGCTCGCGAAGATCGGGCTTCGTCCGGATTTTCCAGAGATCGAGGTCAAGCGCGAGCATGCGCGCCTTCTGGATCGATGGCACCATCTCGCTGATTACGGCGAAACTTTGGTCAGCGTGGCTTTTCACCGCCAACTGACCAACGGGACATCGTATGCGCGCGGCAGCTTTTGGTCGGCTAAGGAGTTCCGGGGAGTCACGCGAGAAGACGTGGTCGGATTTCACAAGAAACACTTCACCCCTAAAAATGCCGTTCTCATGGTCGTCGGACGTGTGGATAAGACGGCTTTTCGCGAGCAAGTTCTCAGGCTTTTCGGGACGCCTGAGGCATGGACGGGAGAAGTCCCCAAGCGCGACTGGAAAAAGTACACCGACAAGCGCCTGCCTGTTCACAAGAAGGGGGCGATCCTGCTCGTTGACCGCCCGAGCCTCACGCAAGCGCAGGTGAGAATGGGATTTCAGGCACCGCCATTGACCTCGCCGGATCACTACGCCTTGGTCGTCGCCAATGCGCTGCTGGGCGAGTACTTCAATAGCCGCCTCAATGCTTTGATTCGCGACAAATTGGGCCTTACTTACGGTATTGGGAGCTCGTTTGCGTACAGCAAGGATTTTTCTAGCTTCACGATCACGTCATCCACGCGCAACGAAAGTGTAGGCCAACTCATCCACAAGTCTATCGACGTCTTAAAGGATCTTCGCCGCGGACCAGTGCCTGCAGAAGAAGTGCAGATGGCAAAAGAATACCTTCAGGGAGGATTCCCGCTGGGTACCGCTACGCTGAGCGCGGTCGCCTCGCGTTGGCTGTCGGGCTACATCTTTGACCGGGGTCCCGGGTATCTCAATGAATTCGTGCCGATGGTGGAATCGGTCACCGTCGAGCAGGTCATTGCAGCGGTAGTGAAGTATCTGGATCCGAGCAAGCTGATAGTGACGGTGGTGGGTGATGCAAAAGAAGTGTCCAAGAGCTTGGCTGAGGCGTCGTTGAAGCCAGTGCTTAGGGTAACCGTTGATCAGCTGATGTAATCCATCCCTGTGTGTGGTGGGGTCGCCCCCGCGGCTTTTCCCGATGAACTCATTGGCGACACCTCAGTTGGCCGAGCCCACCTGGGCTAGGCTCTCCAGTCACTTCTAGCGATTGACTTTTTTCAGACAAGAGTGATAGTGGATTATTTGTGTTTTATTTAAATTGGAGATTTTGACTATGAAAATGGCGCAATTTTGGACCCCTCTGTTGTTCGTCTTGTCCGCTTTGCCAGCTTTCGCGAGCGAGCAGATGGAGGCTACAGCCCTGGTCGCTCCTGCCGGGACAGTCTATGTAAAACCGGCTGTGGGTCGGCTTCAATCGGTTCGCAATCTTTCGACGGGCGGAAGCGAAGCCGTGGTTCTGGTGATGATGCGCAACTGTGGCAACACCTGGGGGCCGCTGAGCTACACGGTGGTGCCCGCGGCGGATGGCACGAACTCAATCTTTGTGATGGGTATGGAATTCATCTCGCCCTCGTCTTTGGGTCCATGCACAAGTGGAGTCGAGAGGCGTGAGTTGATCGTACCACTCACGAACGCTGCCTCGTTCGATCAAGTTCGAGTGCGATTTGTGGGTACGAGCCAAGGCTGAGGCTTTAGAGCCAATAAGCGATTCCCAGATTGATGTTGAAGTACATCACTGGGAGGCGGCCATACTGTCCTTTGAGATCGCCCGTGCTGTCTAGGGTTCCCCACGTCAAAGAAGGGGCAAACTCAACGGACCAGGGACTGTTTCGGCCGAGCTGGTATTGAAGTCCGGCGTCGATCGAGATCATTGTCGATGAAAAGGCGATTTTGTTTACGGAATCGTTGAACTTTCCAAAGGTCAGGCCTACCCGCATGCTTTCGCTGAGCAGGGGTAAGAAGTTGGGAAATGCCTTGCCGTGAACAGAGATGCCTGGCCCGTATGTAAGGTAGTTCCACGGCTCCTTGAATCCACGCGGACGGTTGATTTCGGAGTCAATATTCACAGTTGAAGCAAAGTTAGTGGAAACGTCTCTTTCCAAAGGGTCAGGCTGGGGGAAAATCGTTCCAAAGTCAGTCTTCACATAGCTCAATTTGAGGTCAAACCCTAAGAAGCTCTTTCGCTGAAAACCTACAGCGAGCGAACCCCCCCACTGCCGTCTCGTCTCGAGGCCCGTAAGCGCACCAAATTTGACCCAGAGCTTGCGCCCCGAGAAGACCTGATGGGGCAGGGTGTCCTCTACTGCTTGCGATGAGGCGCTACCTAAAACCGATAGAAGAATCCACATGATCAACAGTCTCACAGCATGTCTCCCGGCAGATGATCGGCGCCGATCAACGTTGCTAACCCCAGCTTGGCCGTAAAGTGGTTAAGAGCGGCGTCTTTGAAGCTAAGCTCAGCTTGGCGCGCTTGAGTTAGGGCGTCTCGAAGCTCCAGACGTGGGATGCGCCTATTGGGCATTTCTCCCACGAGTTTCTCGAGGAGCTCGGCAGTGGTTTCTGCCACTGTTTTTTGATTCTCGATCGTCGCTTCTTGCACGACCGTGGCTTCGATGAGATTTCGGATTAAGATGAGGTCATCGGATTTTCTTTGCGTGTAGCTGAGCTCCGCGAGATCTCGTGCATTCCTTGCCTGGGCCATCGTGCGGCCGTTGATGATCCCTCCAGGGCCGATGATAGGGATCGAAAGTGAGATGGATGCGCTGATATTGATGTTTCCGTCAGGTGAGGTTCCGGTCGAAAGCGCTTGAGAGGAGCCGTAGTAGGCATTGCCATAAGATAGGACCAAGCCGCTGAGAGCGATCTTAGGCAGGGGCAATCTGTTTTTTTCCGCAAGGTCGAGCGCCATCGAGGCATTGTTGACAGAGAGGCGAGCGTCTCTGATCGAGGGAGACTCGCTCTCATAGATCTTGATGGCTTCAGCTAATGTGAGTCGCAGCTTTACATAGGGGAGCTCAGTGGTTAAGCGGTACTGAGTATCGTTTGGGTCTCCCAAAAGTTGGTTGAGTGCCCAGAGGCTTGATTTAATATTCCTGGCTGTCTCGCTGTTCTGGGTTTTAGCGTTCAGGAGGTCGACATTGGCGGAGGAAACGTCGCTATCCGAGGACTTCCCGATCCTTCTGCCTGATTTAACGACATTGTAGATGGCTTCTGAGATGACGACGGATCGGTTGGCTGCATCGAGTTTTTCTTGATCAATAAAGAGTCTGAAGTAGGCGCCAGCTACTGCAAATCTCACTGCTCTTTCTTGCTCGCGATACCTCTGTTTCTCGCGTTCAAACGCAAGAGATGCCATGTCGTAGGTGATTCTATCCTTCCACGAATTGAACAAAGTGTAGCTGCCTAGATTGAGTTCGATGACGGATCTTGGGTATCCTTTCGCGTGCCCTGGAGGGCCTGCTTGATCAGCGGGTGTTTGAGTAAGGTGAGTCAGTGTGTAGTTAGACGCGCTGGATAGATTGAGATTCACGGAAGGGAGAAACATCGCATCCCATGCGTTATCGAAGTTCATTTTGGCGTTATCGAAGTTGATGCGAAGGTTCTGCATCGCAAAATTCTTATCAAGAGCTCTTTTGACTGCCTCAGCATAGGAGAGTTGGTCAGTGCGAACTGCGGGCGCGCGCGCCTTGGGCGCTCCCACGGCAAAGCGAGGTGCTGAGTGCAGTAGGGCAATGGCCGCGCATAGTAGAGAAATCGACTGGTATCTTTTCATGAAGCGAATTCATGTTTAAGTGTATTTTCATTGCGAAAATTGAGAAATGGGCAAAAAAAACCTCTGCACCTCCTCAATGCAATTCGGTACAATCTGGGACATGCGCCTCTGGATCGGATTAGCATCGATGAGCTTGGGGATGTTCCTTTCTATTGGAGTGCGACTTGCTGGTGCAGCCATGACATGCCCTCAATGCGAGGCAATTACTGCCCAGATCGGATTGCAAGAGGCCTATAAACGGCAGATGACAGATCTAGTGGCAAAGAATCGCGAAGCGCTCGCCAAGCTCGACAAGGGCGAGACTTCGAGGCGAATCAAGATCAACTCGAATATCCTTGTGGCTTCGTTGAATAATGAAGCGGCTCAGAATCAGATTGCTTCGCTTGTGAGGGATATGGGGACTCCAGAATGCAAGGCTTGCGCAGTGAAGACAGTGGGCGACCCTAAGAGGGCTAAATAGATGTTGGGAAAATCCAATCGTAAACTAAAGAATATTCTCATCAATCCTTCTTATCAGCTCCGGTATACATTCTGGGTGACGGCGACTGGCGGGTTGTTAGTGCTGATCAATTCGCTTATTTTTTACTTATTTGTGCGTGAGAACTATTCAACATTGGTTGATTTGGGGCCTATGAGCCCCGAGGCCAAGCTGCAGCTTTATCAGGAGTTGAACGAGATTATTCTCTATCTCGGAGTGCTTTCGGTGTTGTTTTTGGTGGTGGTGTCTGTTTTTGGGGTTCTCATGTCTCATAGGACGGCTGGGCCCATGTTTCACTTCAAGAAGGTTTTTGCCGCAATTGCCGGCGGAGACTTAAGTGCGCGAGTGAAGCTGAGGCCGAAAGATGACTTTCAGGATGTTGCCGACTCGTTCAATGAGATGATCGACAAGTTGAGCGCCAGGAAATAAAAGGGCCCCCGAAGCAGTGCTTGGGAGGACCTAACTGCTATCCGTCGTTCCGTTCAAAGTAGAACGCTTTTACTTTGCTGAAGCACCCGTTTCCATATTGCACTTGCCCTCAAAATAAGCGCCAAACTCGAGCTTAAGCGACGGCGTTTGGATATCGCCTACCACCCGGCCAGTCCCAGAGATCAGGACGCGGGTTTTAGCGCGCACATTACCCTGAACAAAGCCATCAATCAGCAGCGTATCCGCGTGGACTTCTCCCTCAATCAGAGCGCTCTCTGCCAGGATCAGGGTGCTGCCATCGCGTGCGTGGGCCTCTCCCCGCAAAGTGCCGTGAAAGCGAGTTACTTGGTCGAAGATCATCTTGCCTTCGATGCGAGTGCCTTCTGCGATGATGTTGATTGAGGATTCGTGCGGAGTATTCACTATTGGTCGACCCCTGGTTCGATGATGTCGTTGCCCGAGGCACTGGGTGTGGCACTGCCCGAGGGCTTAGCCGCCTCAGAGGGCTTGATGGGTGAAGAAGTGCTGGGGATTACCCCTGGTTTGTGGGCAGCGGGAACTTCGGGAATGAGATGGTGCGAAAGAATGAGCTGCGATGAATCGTTGAGGATGAGGATCTCTACTGACTTAAGTTGATTTGTCGTCCTGACTGGGCCGAACTCGGCCTTCACTTCTCGAAAGCGACTTACAGAAAACGTTTCGCCACGATCAGGATTGACTAACGACTCGCCAGGCTCGGCAGAGAGGACTCCTTCGGGATAAGCAAAGAGGGATTCTGTCCCGCGTGCAAGGATGATGATGCGTCCTTGTTGGGGTGTGCCGCCTCCCGCTCCGGAGTGCTGAATGTTGAAACTGACGGCTAGGCTCTTGCCGCGCCAACGTGCTCGAGGCTGAGTCAGCGTGATGGGTAGGGCGCTGGCATTGGCTCTGAGGTCTTGGACCGAGCGAGGAAAAGCGCTAAAAAGGGTGGGTGGACCACTAGTCGCGATTGGAGTTATAGGAGCACTGGCCATTGGAGCCGGCGTGACCGTAACGGTAACAGTGGGAGCGGGGACTGGTGCTGAGCCAGCCACTAAGGGAGTTTGGGGCAATGGCTTAGTTGCGGGAGTTTGGGACTCTTGAGTAGCTCGAGTCTTCATTTTGAGCTCGCTGATCTCCTGCTCGAGGTCGCTTACGTGCGTTGGATCTGTTCGATGAGCGGCGCGATAGAATTTAATAGCGAGAAAGCTCGCAATTAACGTCAAAAAAATGACGGTCCCAAAAACAAAACCTACGCGGGAAATCCAGGCAAGTGGGACTTGGAATGATCGCGCAGCAAAATTGTCTTTGAATACGAGGATGCTGACCTCCGAACGGGACTCGTGACGGGTAGGAGTATCGGATGGGTTTGAGCTCATTGTCGTTTGAAAACGTTAGCGTTTTAGAAATTGGGTGTCAACTTAAGCGCTGGTTTTGCCGAACAAGTTAGAGATGAAGGTCCTTCTCTTTAATCCGCATCTTCATGCTGAGCACCCGATGATCGCCGAGCTGCAGAAAGGCGGCCTCGCGGTCTTGTTGCCCAGCACGCCAGAAGAAGCCAAACAAATGCTCAAGCTCCACGGAGCGAGCATTGATCTGGCGGTGATCCATCGCGAAGAAGCGACGGGTCAAAGCGGCGAGAGGGGACTCAAGTTTGTTGGCCGCATGAGAGAGGATCCGATGCAAAAGGATCTTCCGTTTATTGTGACCTCTCATGTTTGGGGAGACGCGGAATTTGCCCGTCACCAAGACTCACCGCAAGGTGCGAATGCGTATCTTCGCTGGCCCTTTGAAGCCAAGGCTCTGCTGGGTTTGGTTGAGGCGATATTTGGAGAACCGCCCAGCGCCAGTGTCTCGATTGCGACTCACGCGACCGGATCGATGGGCTCTGTCGAGATCCCTTCGGCTCGAACGAACCGAACGCAGAGCACTCCCTCTCCGCCTAAGATTGATCCAAAAAGCCGAGATATTGCGGGTGGCGGTAGTGTCGTTCTAGAGGATCCTACGACTTTCTCGGGAGTGGAGAGAAGCGACAAAAGCAATTCCTCGATTCAGCTCGAAGCGCCGTCAAGCGAGGTACCGTCGAACGAGGTCGAGGCGCCTGAGTCACTGACGATGACGGGCTTTACGATCGAGCCCCCTGCGGATGCAACGCGAGTAGAGTTATCGGATGTGAGCCGAGTTGAGCTCAAAGACCCAGCTTCGGTGCTGCCGCAAAATGAATCGACTCGAATTGAGAAGCTGGGCACGAGCGCGGAGCTTCCTGTTTTTCAGGAAAAACATCGAGCTTCGGCTGTAGAAGCCTATACGGCTCCGGAACCGCATGCTGGACCCTCTGTTCCAGATACAGAGGCCCTGCAAGAGATGCCCTACCTTTACGGCCGCTCCAGAAGCGCAGGTATGGATCCGTCTGTTGCGTTCGCGCAGCCGAGTGGAGATGCAGTGGTTCCGGGGGGAGCCGCTCAGTCTCCTGACATTGATACGCTCAAAAAATATCTGCTTCTCCGTGAGCAGGACGTTGCCGTTCTCTCGACCCAGCTCAGGGCAACTCAAGAACAGGTAAAGAAGGTTGAGTCGGAGCTTCGCGCCTCCAAGGGCGCGGTGGCTGAGTTGACCCATGTCTCCTCTGAGCAGCGAAAGAAACTAGAAGAGTTCGATCGCGAGAAAGCGATGCAGGTCGAGAGCCTTCAGGGAGAAGTCAGCGAGTTGAGGTTTCAACTCAAGGCGCGCATCGACAAAGCGCGTCTGCTCGAGGCGCAAATGCGCGAGACTGGCGACGAAATGGAACGCCTCAAGGAGCGCGTTCGTGTCGACATCCGCAAGATTCGAGTTCGAGAAAAAGAGTTAGAAAATAGGCTAGAAATCGTAAAAAAAGATTCAGAAGCTCTGATCTCCGCTCGCGAGACCAAGATTATTGAGCTCAAGCGAAAGCTGGATCTCATCGAGTTTAATATGGACTTGCTGCAAGACAAGTTCTCTCGCGAGAAGCAAGTCTCGGGCAAGCTCAAGGATCGGCTGAGCAAGGCGGCCCAAGTGGTGCGCGTTGCAGGCGGACTGCTCGATACTCCTGGCGGCGCTGCCCAGCTCGCGGCAGCACTCAGTACGGATGACAAAGAAGCGGTTTAGCTTTCGGTGAGCGCTTCTCCATGTTGGCTCAAATCAAGACCGATGCGTTCTTGTTCTTCATCTACTCGAAGGGGGATAAGCAAATCCGTAATGCGGTAGATCGCCCAGGCCCCACCAAAGCTGAATACGCTCACGATGAGGAGCGCGACGAGGTGAGTGGCCAGCAATGCCGTGCCACCTCCGGTGAGAAGGCCCCCTTCACGAGCGAAAAACGCAGTGGCGACCATTCCAAACATGCCTCCCACACCGTGACAGGGAAACACATCGAGCGTATCGTCAATCGTTGTTTTTGAGCGCCAATGCACCGCTAAGTTGCTGACGACCGCCGCGAGTGCGCCAATCCAAAGGCTTGCACCGACATCAACGTATCCGGCTGCAGGGGTGATCGCGACTAGCCCGACGACAGCTCCGATGCCAGCGCCCATCGCGGTGGGTTTGCGCCCTCTCAGGGCGTCAAATCCGAGCCACGCGAGCATGGCGGCTGCGGACGCCGTGTTGGTTGTCAGAAACGCGCCTACTGCAGTTGCGTTGGCCGCG
>CAZGCK010000023.1:22982-32585 GCA_964524175.1 uncultured Bacteriovoracaceae bacterium
GTGCCCAGCAGGACGAAGGGGATGTTAGCGGGTGTAGCCGCAGCGGCGTCAGGTTGCTTGCGTCGGCCCATCGTGATTGCTCCTGCGAGTGCGGCAAGCCCCGCTGACATGTGCACGACCGTTCCGCCGGCAAAGTCGAGGACACCCATATGACGAAGAAAGCCCTGGGGGTGCCATGTCCAGTGAGCGAGGGGTGCGTAGATGAAGATGCTGAACAAGCAGAGAAACAGAAGATAGGCCGAGAACCTGACCCGCTCAGCAAATGCCCCAGTTGTAAGAGCTGGGGTAATGATAGCGAACTTGAGTTGAAAAAGCGCGAAAAGCCCAAGTGGAATCGTGGGTGAGAGCTCCGCATGAGGCGCGCCTCCTACCCCGTGAAACATGTAGTAAGTAAATGGGTTGCCAATGAGGCCGTGAAAACTTTCGCCAAAAGCCAGGCTAAAGCCCACGATTACCCATAGGACGCTAACTACTCCCATGGCGATGTAGCTTTGAAGCAAGGTTGAAATGACGTTCTTGCGTTGGACCATTCCTCCGTAGAAGAAAGAAAGCCCTGGGGTCATCAGAAAGACAAGGGCTGTGGCTGTAAGCATCCAAGCTGTATCGCCTGCGTTGATGGGGGGCATAGAGGTAGGCATTGATGGACTCCATTTCTCAGGCCAGTGGGTTTAACGTGTCACCGACAGCCACATGGACAAATGATCATGCAAATGAATCGCCGCGCCTAGGGGGCTCTAAAAATATAAGGCGGGTAGAGAGTACCCAGGTTGGAGCCAAATTGTCTGGTTCGACACGGCGAGCGATTTCGAAATGGAACCAGTCCCTACTTGTAATCGGGGTGCTTGATTTGGCGCTTAAGGCTGGGACAGGCCGGGACTGGATCAAACCAAAGACTAGGAAAACTTTTCCGAGCAGGGAAGCTCAGCCTAGATGATAGAATCGAAGGTCTATGGTTTTGTCGTACCAGGTCCTTCTGATTGAGGAAGACCTCAAGCAAACCGAACTCTACGCGGATCTGATTCGAGAAGTCGCTGACTGTCGCGTCGACGTGATGTCTCGGATGGAGACAGCGTTTGATTGGATTGCTCGCTCGAACTACCAACTAGTCGTGATCGATATCTCGTCAATTCCTGGTCAAGATGGGCTAGCGCTTCTGGAGCAGATTAAGCGCATCAGCCCCGTGACAAGCGTCATCCTGATCTCTGAAACCGCGACCGTTGAGCAAGCCGTGGCCTCGATCCGAATGGGTGCAGAGGATTATCTCAAGAAACCTTTCAATCTCGAGTCGTTTCAGCTTGCCGTAAAACGGGGTTTGGATCGCAAGACGGTTTTTGGCGAGAACTCCGGGGCATCAAGCTTCTTGAATCTATTGAACAGCTGCCAGATGGTGTCCGCATCATTTGAGCAAAAGAAGATCTTTGGCATCATTCGTGCGTATCTCGAACGGGAGCTCAAGTGTGGGCACTCTGCGGTCTTTGGCCTCAAGAAGCGGGTGGAGGAAGCGGATCCTTCCGCCGCTCGGATCGAGATCCTGCGCCTTGAGTTTGATGACCCAGGCGTTCTGAATCGAGGGGGCGAGCGCGCGCCCGATCGCGCGATGGATGAGATTCTCGATATTGCGCTTCAAGCATCCAACCCGCTCCCCAGGATGGCAGAAAGTGGTGAGTTTTATCGATTCGTCGAGCGAGGTCAATTGACTCCAGGCTTATTTATCTTCAGATTTCAATGCGCGGGTCCCCAGGATTATTTCTTGGTTTGTCTTTCGCCGATTCGCCCCCTTTCGATCGAAGCGTTTGAGAGTCGTCTCAAAATGCTCAAGGCCCAGATCGAAGTGACAGGCAAAAACATCGAAGAGTACCAGGGCGTGCAGCAGCTCGTGTATGTCGACGACGCAACAGGCCTGTACAACACGCGATACCTGCACAGTGTCTTGGATCGTGAGATTGCGCAGGCGCAGACAACGGGCAGGTCGTTCGCTGTTCTTTTCGTCGACGCTGACAAGTTCAAGGGTGTCAACGATGCGCATGGGCATTTGGTGGGTACCAAGCTTCTCAACGAATTGGGCGAACAGCTCAAAAAGCTTGTGCGTGGCAAAGATACTGTGTTTCGCTACGGCGGAGATGAGTTCGTGGCTGTGCTTTCTCCCTGTGATCTGGTCACCGCAAAAACGGTTGCCGAGCGCATCCGAGTGTCGGTCGAGAAGCATGCTTTCATCGCGGATGAAGGGCTTAACCTTCACTTCACAGTATCGATCGGCGTCGCGCTTTTTCCGGACCATGCGGATTCGAAGCAGGCTGTTATCGATGCCGCGGACCATGCTATGTATGGTTCAAAGAAAACCACGCGCAACAGCGTGACGATCGCGGAGATGAAGCCAAAAAAAGCTGCTAACCCAGCGCCTGCTGCGGCTTCCGCTGCCAATGCGCCCGTGAAGCTTGCTGCTGTCCAAGCCCCAAATAAGAAACCTGGCAAAGAGGGAGCAGGTGGCTGATTCACGGCCCACCTACAAGCTGGTAGTCAGTGACTTTCACCTCGGTAAGGGGCGCTACTTCGCCGATGGCACGCGCAATATCCTCGAAGATTTCGTCTATGACCGCGAGTTTGCCGAGTTTCTCTCCTACCATCGCACGGGCGATTTTGCTGAAGCCGATGTCGAGTTGATCTTGAACGGCGACATCCTCAATTTGCTTCAGATGGACACTTATGGTGTGCACACGCATCTGATGACGGAGCGGAGCGTGGCTCGCGCGGTCGAGAAGATCGTGGCCGGACATCCGGACTTTTTTCTGGGCCTTAGGCGTTTTGCGGCTACTCCTCATCACCGCGTCTCCTATGTCGTGGGCAACCACGACGCGGGCATGCTTTTCGAGGCCGCTCGCAAAGTCTTTAGCGAAGCGGTGGGGGCACCGGTCGATTTTCATGACGTTTCCCACGAGTTCGACGGCATCTACGTCGAGCATGGGCAGCAGTACGAGCGCTTTGCGGGTATCGACATGGATCGGCCTTTTATCACGCGTGGCCTGCCCGAGCCTGTACTGAACTTGCCCTGGGGCTCTCTCTATGTCGCAGTCATGTTGCCAAAGCTCAAGCAGGAGCGGCCGCACGTCGATAAAGTGCGTCCGTTTCCGGTGTTTCTGCGATGGGTGATCATTCATGATCTTTGGTGGGGGATTAAGGCGTTTTTCCGTACGGCGCGATTCATAGTGGATACAATTTTATTGAGGCGCCGGTACCAAATCAGTCAAGGCGTGCGTGCGACTCTCGGGCTTCTCAAGGAGATCTCGCTCTACCCTAATTACGACAAGATCGCGTTTCGAATTCTCGAGGAGAATGAACATATCAATACAGTCATATTTGGTCACACTCACATCCTTCGCTACAGGCAATGGCGCGAGGGTAAGGAGTACTTCAATGAAGGAACCTGGAACGAAGCGACCAATCTCGATCTCGACGATTACGGCAGACAGACTCGGTTGACCTACGCGTACATCGAATACCCGACTGCCGGATCCATCTCAGGCACGAGACCTCAGGTGCGGATCAAACAGTGGCATGGGGCGTGGCGGCCGGAGTCGGATCTGCTGATCTAGTCTGCGTCGATCCACACGCCGACTTTGGCGCCTGGATCGAGTTTTGGCGGAGTGTTCGCTTGAATGGGTGCTTCAATTTTTGGTTCTGGTTTGACTTCGGACGGAGCCTTGGTGGTTTGATCCTTGGGTTTTCTAGATTGGGCTCGTGCCTCGGCTTTGGCAAGGGCTTCTGCCTCAGCTTTGAGCTGGGCTCTCTCGGCTTCTACTGCTCCTGGCTCACCAACCATCATTGCCCTAATCAGTCGCTCTTCCTTTTCGGCATTCTCGGAGTTCGACGCCTGGATTCGGTCTTTTTCTAACTTTGTCAGCTCTTGAGCGCTCTCGTCAGCGGTTGCCTTGTCGTCGCCACTTGAGTCTGACCCTGCAGAAGCGCTACGGCCGGCGTCACGATGAGGTGACGGACCGGCCGCAGTTTTGTTTTGCTTGATGGGCTTTCCAGAGATGATGATTTCTCTAGAGAAATCGCGTTCAATACTGCCTTTTACTTCAGTGGTAGGCTTTTTTTTTCAGCCGATTTCGATGGTTGAGGAGGTCCCACAAAATCAGAATCTTGCTGTACCGACGGAGTGACAGTGGGCGTGACAGTTCCAGGCGTAGGATCTACCGCAGGTTGAGGAGTAGGGGCAGGATCCACTACAGGCTGAGGGTCCACAGCAGGCTGAGGAGTAGGGGGCGTGTGCGCCTTGGTCAGATCGAGGGTTGCGCTATCGATTCCTTCCTTCGTTTCGAAGGTCAGAGTCAGCTTTTTCCCGCCGTTACTAATGTCGGTGAACGCGCCTTCGTAGTCTCCTACGATGGGACGTCTGCTGGCATCAGGGGATTTTTTGAAAACACTGAGTTTGAACTTTTCTTTCATTCCAAGCGCGGTCGGATAATTGCCTGTGATCCGAACTCCTTCTTTTGGTGATTCGGCGCCCATCCAGAAGGTGAACCGATAAGATTCCCTTTTATTGTCGCCATCGCGCACCTCAAAGACTTTGAGTAATGCGGTCATCGCTGCTTGATTCTTGAGGACTTCGACGGCGGCAGACTGAGGTGATTCTTTTGCTGGGGCGTTTTCTGAAGCCTTTATGCTCAAGGACTCATGAGATAGGCGCTTCTGTAGCACTGTGATGACAGCGCGGCCGCCTTTTAGCTTGCCTTGAGTTTGTTCGATCGTAACGGTGGCCTTAGCGCAGCCAGCGACGTCGCAGGTAAAATGTGCGGTGCAGGTTTGGCTGTTGTCAGAAGCAATGAGCTTGAATTCAGTTTGAAGCTTTTCAGGGTCGAATTCGCCGATAAATGGGCCTGCAGACTTGGAAGCGTAGGGGGCCTTTTCTGCGTCTGTGAATTCGAAAGCGAGCTTGGCAATCTTTGTTTGAGCATCGACCTTAAAGTCGACATGCTTGATAGCGTTCGCAAAGGAAGTCGGGGCTTCCTCGGCTGAACTTTCAGCAGCGCCATTTGCGGCATTCGCATCTGCGTCAGTCCTTCCATTGGCAGCGTCACCGCCGCCAGCAGTTTTCTTTTTGGCAGCTTCTTCTTTAGCCGCTTCTTCAGCGGCTTGCGCAGCTAGGTCAGTCGGAGACTGGCCCTTCTTATAATTCTTTCCGCAGGCCGAGAGCGCCACTCCGCTCATCGCCAGGACTGCTACAACTTTTACTGCATTCTTCATGACTTTCATTTTCAACAACCTCCACACACGAACGACGTTTAATTCTGCGGGGATGTTTATCTTATATCTGACCTGTTTAGTCAAACACTTTTAAACAAGGATTAAATATTAATAATTTCAATGCTTTAAACTCTGGTCAGGACTTTGGGCAGAAATGAGGAAGCAGGATTCGCTCAAAAGTGCCTCTGCACTGAGCCACCCCAGAATGCGCGTAACATGCATTTTGACCCAGCTCGGACTGACTGAGACCCTGCAAATTGCGTAGTTTGCGCAATCTGAGGTGGCTCAGGAGGGAGTCCCAGGTCCCGCCTGACCCAGACTCGACCAAAAATTTCTTCACCTCATCTATTCGTCTTCCCAGCCCGTCTTCCCAACCACATCTCCTGCTCCAAAAACATGCTCGCCGCTAAAGTTTTGACGCTACTCCTCCGATACGTCCTTTATGAAACTCTTGCGAACCATTGCTGTTTTGGGGTCTCTAGTTGCCGCCATCTCCTTTCTCGGTATGAACACAATCGTTCAGGCCGGCGAGAAGAGTGCGAGCGAATGCAAAGCAGTGAAAAAGTCAGGACCTGGAAAACACGCCGCTAGGTACCAGGCTAAAACTAAGGCAAAAGCCAGAGCAAAAGTCGCTACAAAGAAGCACGCTGCCAAAGTAAAAGTCGCCACGAAGAAGCACGCCGCCAAAGCAAGAGTCGCCACGAAGAAGCACGCCGCCAGAGCAAAAGTCGCTACAAAGAAGCACGCCGCCAGTGCAAAAGTCGCTACAAAGAAGCACGCCGCCAGAGCAAAAGTCGCTACAAAGAAGCACGCTGCCAAATCAAAAGTCGTCGCTCACAAAAAAGCCGCGAATCGTACACTCGCTTCCGTGAAGCAATCGCCACAGGTGAAAGCCAAAGTCGCCAAGCGGGGACTTGCTTCCAAGAAACACTCTGCAAAAAAATCCCGCAGAAAATAAGCAGTACGCAAAGCACTCGCCTTGACCCATGCTACTCGTTGCTTATAGGCTTGCTTGTGCATGGCACCTTCTCCCGCGATCTCTGTTCTTGCTGTCATCCCAGCGCGTTATGGTTCAACGCGCCTTCCTGCGAAGGTTCTTGCTGATATTCATGGCAAGCCGATGATTCAGTGGGTCTACGAAAGGACGCGTCGGGCAAAATTAATCGACCGCGTGATCGTAGCGACCGATGATGAGCGGGTTGCGCGCGCGGTTCAGGGATTTGGGGGTGAGATCGTGATGACCTCCCCGGACATTCAAAGCGGAACAGATCGGGTCGCTGCGGTCGCTGACCGGTCACCTGCAAAAGTTTATGTGAATGTTCAGGGTGACGAGCCACTCATGGATCCCGACGCCATTGACGCTGCAGTCAAACTCGTCACTTCGGGGCGTTTTAAGATGTCGACTGTGATGACGCCCCTCACGAGCCAAGCGGAGCTTGATGATCCATCAGTCGTCAAAGTCATTGCTGATCGAGAAGGTCGCTCCATCTATTTTTCGCGGCTGCCCATTCCTTATAGCAGGGGGCCTAAGCCGAGTCCCGGTGACCCTTGGTTTTGTCGTCGTCATGTGGGGCTTTACGTCTACGATCACGAGACTTTGATGCGTTTTAGAGGCTTGCCAGCCTCCCCCCTCGAGAAGGCAGAGGTTCTCGAGCAACTTCGAGCTTTGGCGGATGGCATAGCGATCGGTATCACAGAGGTCAACTTTACCTCGATTGGCGTGGATACCTCCGAGGACCTTGAAAAGGTCCGCAAGCTTCTTGTATGAAAGAATCTGTTCCAACCAGTCCTTCTACTGTGGTTGCCTATCAAGTCCGGGGTCATCGTCCTTAGGAGTTAAAAAAGCTCGATGTACGGAGGGCTGCGCAGTCGCGTTTTGTCACCCCTGCGGTCCCGGCCGCGAGCTGACTAGGCAATTCTCGCTACGAAGCATTGATTGGGATAGAATCTTAAAAGACCTCCATCATAATTAAAGCAGCGAACCTAGGCGGGACCCCACATGGCCAAGCAGAAGAAATTTATTTTCGTGACCGGCGGGGTGCTTTCGAGCATCGGCAAGGGCATCAGCGCCGCTTCGATCGGCATGCTCATGGAGCAGCGAAACATCAAAGTCACGATGGTCAAGATGGACCCGTACCTCAACGTCGATCCTGGGACGATGAGCCCGTTTCAGCACGGTGAGGTATTCGTGCTCGACGATGGCGCCGAGACGGATCTAGATTTGGGCCACTATTCGCGGTTTGTCCAGAACGCGCAGTTCTCGCGCAAGAACAGCTTTACTACCGGCCGCATCTACGACTCGGTGATCCGCCGCGAGCGTGCAGGCGGGTACCTGGGTAAAACGGTGCAAGTCATTCCGCACATCACCGACGAGATCAAGCGCCACATCTTTGATGCTGTCGAGGACGCCGACCTCGCGATCGTCGAAGTCGGTGGTACTGTAGGCGATATCGAGAGCCTTCCTTTCCTAGAAGCTATCCGCCAAATGAAAGTCGAGCAGGGCGGCGAGAACGTCATGTTCGTGCACCTCACTTTGGTTCCCTACATCGCAGCAGCGGGTGAGCTCAAGACCAAGCCTACCCAGCACAGCGTGAAGGAGCTGCGTGAGATCGGGATTCAACCTGATATCCTGCTTTGCCGCTCGGATCGCAAGCTGCCCAAAGACGTGAAGGACAAGATCGGCCTGTTCTGCAATGTTCCTGGTGGACAGGTGTTTAGCGCGGTCGATGTCAGCAGTATTTACGAAGTGCCGCTCTACTTTCATGAAGAAGGCCTCGACGAAAAGATCGCTGAGAAGTTGGGGATCTGGACAGGTCGCCCTGATCTTTCGAAGTGGCAGTCGATGGTCGAGAAGATCCGCAATCCCAAGGGCGAAGTCACGATCGGGCTGGTTGGTAAGTACACGGATTGGCGCGATAGCTATAAATCCGTCAATGAGGCTTTGATCCACGGAGGCGTCGCCAATGATGTGAAGGTGAGTCTCGTCTATGTGGACTCGGATGAGCTGCTCAAGGACAAGGGCCTCGAAGCTTTAAAGGGCGTCGATGGGATACTCGTGCCGGGGGGCTTTGGCGAGCGCGGAGTCGAGGGCAAGATTCGCGCGATTGAGTTCGCGCGAACGGAGAGTATCCCGTATTTTGGCATTTGCTTTGGGATGCAGCTCGCGGTGATCGAGTATGCGCGCAATGTCTGCGGGATCAAAGGCGCAAGCTCCGCTGAGTTCACCCCGGATGGAAAAGCAAATGTCATCGACATCATGGAATCCCAAAAAGGCATCAAAGAGATGGGCGGGACCATGCGGCTGGGCGCTTATACATGTCAGATCACCGCTAAGAATGGTGGCAAGCCCACGCGTGCCTTCTCGGCATATGGCAAAGAGAAGATCTCTGAGCGACATCGCCATCGATTTGAAGTTTCTAACGCGTTTCGCGCGCAGATCGAGGACAAAGGCTTGCTCGTGAGCGGCAAGAACGTGAATCCAGAGTCCGGCGTCGAGCTCGTCGAGATGATTGAATTGCCGGGTCATCCTTGGTTCTTGGGTTGCCAGTTTCATCCGGAGCTGCTCAGTAAGCCTCTTCAACCGCATCCTTTGTTTCAGGCTTTTATCAAAGCCTCCAAGGAAGCAGGCAAGGGTGCTCAACGCGCATTGAAGGGGCTGGGCTAAAATATGACTGCCCAACCGATGACGTTGATCGCAGGTCCTTGCGTGATCGAGGACGAGGGCTTGGCCCTGGAGATCGCGCAGGAGCTCAAGCGGCAGCTCGCAGGATTGGCCGTGCAGCTTTACTTTAAAGCGTCGTTCGATAAGGCGAACCGCACTTCGATCCAAGGGTTTCGCGGGCCAGGAATGAAAGAGGGTCTTCGCATTCTTGGCAAAGTCAAAGCTGTCACGGGCCTTCCGTTGCTGACGGATTTTCATACGCCCGAGCAAGCTGAGCCTGTCGCAGAGATCGTCGACTTTCTGCAGATCCCTGCTTTTTTGTGTCGTCAGACCGATATGATCTTAGCGGGCGCCGAAGCCGCTCTGAAGCATGGTCGCAGGCTCAATGTTAAGAAGGGTCAGTTTCTCGCTCCTTGGGACGCGCGTAACATCGTTGAGAAGGTGCGCGAGGTTGAGGCGATGAATCAATCCAAGCCCGCAGCGGATTGGTTTTGCCTCACCGAGCGGGGCGTGTCGTTTGGTTATAACACGCTAGTTGTCGATATGACTTCGTTTCAATGCATGCAGAGATTTGGCGTGCCGGTGATTTACGATGCGACTCACTCGATCCAGACTCCTGGCGCCGGGGTGGGTGGCAAGAGTACGGGTGGCAAGAGGGAGTACCTCGAGACGCTTGCTCGAGCCGCGATTGCAGCTGG
>CAZGCK010000023.1:32613-40501 GCA_964524175.1 uncultured Bacteriovoracaceae bacterium
CGCATCCACGGCCGGCCGAAGCCAAAAGCGATGGACCTAACGCATTTTATCTCGAGCATGCAGGGACGTTTGTGAAACAGCTGCTTGCGATCCGCGATTTGGTGAGTGGGCAGCCCAAGCTCTTGCCGGAAGCTAAATCAGTATAGCTCGCGCACCTTTTTGCAGTCGAGTTGAGGGGACATGTCTTTCTTCGTAAGCCCGTTTTGCTGGAGAGGCTGCATAAGCTCTTTTCTTCTAGCAATAGGCCTTGAAATGAAGAAAACATTCGGCAACCTTAGAGGTAATCGCCATGGAACAAGTAAAAGAAGATATTCGCAATAGCTTGACCCAGGAACGCATGGAAGGCACGGCTGTGGATCGCCTATGGGTCTACTTGTTCCTCGCTATCACGGCCTACCTTGGGTGGGGACTGGGGCTTCGAACTTACGATTCTCCCTGGTTGCTCTTGGCTGCATTTTTCTCGGGCTGGGTTCTTTCGGACTTTGTTTCGGGCTTAGTGCATTGGGCGGGCGACACCTGGGGCGCCGTGGATTGGCCTTGGATTGGGCCTGCGATGATTCGGCCGTTCCGCGAGCATCATTTTGAGCCTAAGTCGATCACTCGGCATGACTTCTACGACGTGAACGGCACGAATTGTTTGATTAGCCTTCCGCTGCTCATCGCCTCAACCTTTGTGAACCTTAAGCAGGCTTCTTCTCTCGTTCTCTTCATCGTCGCGACTTCTTGGTCGCTGACTCTCTGGACGTTCATGACCAACCAGATTCACAAATGGGCGCATCAGGACGAGCCTGCGCCGTTTGTGCGATGGCTTCAGTCGGTCTGGGTCATTTTGCCGCCGAGCGAGCACGAGAAGCACCACACTTCGCCTTTCTGGGTTTACTACTGCATCACTTCAGGATGGCTCAATCCTATCCTGGCCAAGACTGGTTTCTACCGTAAGGCGGAGTGGGTCATCTCTTGGTTAACGGGAGCAAAGCCTCGAGGCGAAGAGCGTACCTTCTACGTGCCCGCCAAGCCGCAGTAGCCGACCTGAAACTGCCACCTCACACTGATGAACCCGCTTTATTGACTCTTCATTGCTTCAAAGATCCCGCTTCGAATCATCGAGAACGCGATCGCTGTCATAAGTAGGGCAGCTATTTTAGAAACGATGTTCGCGCCTTCAACGCCGATCACTTTGGTAATGAGCGAACTGTTTCGAAGTGATGCCCAGGCGATTGCAAAATTCACAAGCAAGCTCAGGAGGACGATCGTGTATCCGTAGAGAGCTACCTGTAGCATCACTGCGGTGATGAGGCCTGGGCCAGTGATGAGAGGGACTGCGAGTGGGACGACTCCGGTCGATCCTTTCGGGGAGTCTGCGCTCTTGGTGTGAACCAGGTCTAGGATCGCCATCACGAGCAAAACGATCCCGCCACCGACTTTGAAGTCAAAGAGCGCGATGCCTAGGAGCTTGAATACGGATTTTCCGAGGAGGCCAAAAACGAGCGCAACTCCTGCTGCCACAAAGATCGAGAGGTCCACGGTACGGCGGCGCTCTGAGGCTTTGAGTCCCTGGGTCATTCCCAGGTAGAGCGGCAAAGTGCCGATGATATCCATGGCGACGAAGAGGCCGACAAAGGAATTAATGAATTGGCTCGCCATGATGCTCTAGAGCCCGGATGTCGCTAACGCGCTTACCAACGTAGGATTTCGCAGCGCTAGCTCGTCGAACTTTTCACCAAACTCATCAGGGTACGCAGCCGCAAGTTTTGAAGCATTCGCGAAACAGATCAGGCGGAGCTCGGCAGTGGTCGCGCCATCCTTCTCTTCTGCGCAGGTTTCTAGTTCTGAAAAAACGGGAAGCGCGCTTTCCTCGGATTCGAGTGCTTCGACCATCATCCCGGACAATCGATGTGCGAACTCGAGCACAGCCTGGTCTCCTTGGGGAGTAGTGGCCGGAGAGCCTTGCGAGGTGAGGACGGTATCCTCCGCGGCTTGTGCATTTTCAGCCCGCATGTCGGCATCTAAATCGATTAATTCATCTTCAAGTCGCTCTGGAACGAAGCCCTCTTGTGCAGCTTCGGTGACAGGCTCTTGTTGCGATTGGGGTGTGGTTTGCCACTTCCATATGACAATAGCAGCGATCATCACTGCGACTCCCAGCAATGCGCGAATACGAGTTGTGCGTGAAGCGTAGCCCCTGATCATTGGTTGAACTGCCTTTCGGATGGGACTTATATCATTTGTATACTATTTTAGTCAATTTATGATAAGTTTTGGTTTTTGTAGGGGGTTTTTGATAGAATTACGTTTGGAGGCCTCTGCCTATGATCCCTTCTATAGCTTCATCCAAGTTGCTTGAGACCGCAGATATTCAATCTAAATTGAAAAAAATTCGTCTCCTCATCCTTGATATCGATGGGGTCATGACTGATGGCCGCGTATTTTGGCTACAGGGGCATGGCTGGAGCCGGCACTTCCACATCAAGGATGGTTACGGTCTGAAGGTTCTGATGAAGCATGGTGTGGACGTCGCCGTGATCAGCGGCGGTGATTCTCAAGACGTGCGAACTCGCATGGAGTTTCTGAAGATCAAGCATGTTTTTTTGGGCGACGAGGACAAGCTCAAGGCGCTCGACAAGATTGTCGAGGCGACGAAACTA
Source organism: uncultured Bacteriovoracaceae bacterium (assembly GCA_964524175.1). Classification (GTDB taxonomy): domain Bacteria; phylum Bdellovibrionota; class UBA1018; order UBA1018; family UBA1018; genus CAZGCK01. Next base: position 35,259 of record CAZGCK010000023.1, read on the forward strand.
GATCTCTCGCAGATGGCGTTCATGGGCGACGATCTTTTCGATATCCCCGTGCTCGAGAAGGTGGGCTTTAGTGCGACGGTCCCGCATGCGGTAGATCCCGTCAAAGCGCGTGTGCATTACATCACAGAAACCCCAGGCGGTTGGGGCGCTGTGCGCGAGGTCGCAGATGCGATTCGCAAGGCCCAAGGCCTCGGACCTTACCTGACATGAGCAAGCAGCGTTGGGTCGTCAAAGCTGGCAGCCAGATGGTTTGCGGAGGTGGTCCCTTGCTTCTGCGCTCATGGATGCAGCAAGTGGCCGTGCTAAGGCGCAAGCATGATGTTGAGGTCATCTGGGTCACTTCGGGAGCGATTGCTTCTGCGGTGGACCGCACAGGTTTTAAGAAGCGCAATAGAAGATTGGAAGAGAAACAGGCGTTGAGTGCGATTGGCCAACCGATGGTAATGGATCTTTATAACTTGGCGCTTGCGGCAAGCGGCTTGTTGGGAGCGCAGATACTGCTGACGTACGATGATCTGACAGACAGGAATCGACGTCGCAATTTTCAGAATACGGTCGAAAAGCTGCTCGAATGGGGCGTGACGCCGGTATTGAATGAGAACGATGCCGTGGCTACGCAAGAAATCAAGTTTGGCGACAACGATAGTTTGTCGGCTAAGGTTGCGCGTGAAACAGATGCGGATCGTCTGGTGATTTTGACGGACGTCGCAGGTCTTTTTGATTCGGATCCAAAGCAGAATCCGCGCGCGCGTCGGATCGAAAGCATTCGTGGTGTATCGACTCGGTTGCTGGATTCGATAGACAGGGGTGCAGGATCTTCGCGAGGGACCGGGGGCATGTTCTCGAAGCTCAGCGCCGCGCGCTTGGCATCCAGTCGGGGGATTCAAACTTGGTTAGTGAAGGGCGATGAGCCGGGTGTGCTGCTCAGGGTGGCGGCCGGTGAAGAGGTAGGGACTCGGATTGATCCAAAAAGCCGCGCTCGTAAACGGGGCGCTCGTCGGAGTAAGTCTCAATGAGCCGCGCGAAGGCGTCGCGAGGTTCTCGGAAACCCGCAAAAAACATCGCTAAAAAAGCTCCACGCAAGAATCGTGAGAAGGGCGGAGCTTCAACGGTTTCTCAAAAAAGAGAGGGTTCTTCTGCAGCTTGGAGCGAAGCTCAAGTAGTCGATCAGCTCCGGGCAATCCGCGCTGCCGCTCGCGTGCTACGTGCCTTGCCAGCCGCCGCAAAGGACGCGGCCCTCCGATCAGCCTCCAAAGCGATCGCTCGTCGCGAAGCGGAGATTCTCGCTGCAAATGCAGAGGATCTGCGAGCATTGCCAGGCGGTACTGACTCCGCATTTCGTGACCGTTTGCTCCTTGATTCAAAACGCTTGCGGCATATCCGAGAAAGTTTGGAGCAAGTCGCGGATCTTCCTGACCCCGTCGGTGAAGTCGTTGAAGAGAAGACTCTAGCCAATGGCCTCGAGGTCAGGCGCGTTCGCTCGCCTTTGGGTGTGATCTTCATGATTTTCGAATCGCGTCCCAATGTCGCGGTTGAGGCGTTTTCGCTCGGATTTAAGTCAGGCAACGCTATGATTCTGCGAGGAGGCAAAGAGTCTCGTCGTACGACTGCCGTCCTCTTCGAGGTTCTTCAGGCCGCGTTGCGTGATCAGATGGTCGATGGCCTCAGTGCAGCGCTTTGGGGTATCACGGAGTCTGACCGCTCGCTCGTGGACTTTCTTCTCAAGCAGAAGGCATGGATCGATGTCGTCGTGCCTCGCGGTGGTGATGGCCTAATCGAGTATGTGACTCGTGAGTCGAGGATTCCGGTGATCAAGAACGATCGGGGCCTCTGCCATGTCTACGTTCATGAAGACGCAGACCTCGAAATGGCTCGCAAGATCGTGATTAATGCTAAGACTCAGCGCCCTGGCGTTTGCAACTCCATGGAGACTTTGTTGGTGCACGAGAGGGTGGCCGCTCGGTTTCTCCCTTTGATGTACGATGCGATCACTGCTTCCGGAGCGGGCTGCGGCCCGGTCGATTGGTGGGTTTGCCCGCGTACGCTAAAAATCATAGGCAAGCGCTCCCGTGTTCGCGCAGCGCCCAGCGAAGCTTGGGATACCGAGCATCTATCGCTCAAGCTCAATTGCCGAGTGGTCTCATCACTGGACGAGGCTATTGCTCATATTGAGAGACATGGATCGCGGCATTCGGAGTCGATCATCGCAAAGTCTTCAACAGCTGCTCAGCGATTTCAGGATGAAGTCGATGCCGCTGCCGTTTATTGGAACGCGTCCACCCGTTTTACCGACGGATTTGCGCTAGGTCTGGGGGGGGAGCTAGGAATCAGCACGCAGAAGCTTCACGTCCGGGGGCCCGTAGGATTGCGTGAGTTGACCAGTGTGCGTTGGCTGATGCGTGGCCAAGGGCAAGTGAGAGACTAACCTCTAAAGGGCTTGGCTCAGATCCTGGCAGCGGACTTCTTTGTCGACGATGGCGTAGGAGAACGCGTTCAGCCACTTTTCTCTCACAACCAATGTCTTGAGGGTGCCGCCCGGCTCTCTTTCGGCTTTGATCGATAGCTCCTGAAAAGGCGAGAATCCAAGTGTGCCGACTCGCTGAGGTTGGCTTTTGGAGATGCTTACGGTGATGCTATTGTGAGCGAACGTGATGCCTTTGGGGTCAACACTGCTTGCGGGCCGCTTCCAGCCAAAGGCCGCAGTGAGGGTCGTGGTCTCATGCTGATAATTGAATCGGACTCCACTTCGAGTAGTGGAGGCGACGATGGAGATCTCCCCGGTTGATTGCAGGTCGACCTGCACTTTGCATGAGTCTCCAGTTGGAGTTTTGCCGACAAAGTGGTTACGCGAGTCGCTCTTATCCGCATCAGTCGAAAGCTCGGATTTGATCAAGTCGATGATCAGTGTTTCGTGCTTTGGGCTCATCGCCGATGCTTGAGCAGAAGCCAGAGCCAATCCAGTAAAAAGCAGGAGTGTAGACTTTTTCACGTTCATCTCGCTTGGGATAGAAGTCCGCAGTGGACTTCTTTGTATTCGGTGGTGAATCCAACTACGTTGACCCAGTTTTCTTTGAGCTTTATGCCGGTGATCGTGCCGTCCTCGCCTCTTTCGATTGTGAGCTCCATGTCCTGGGCTTTAGCAAAAGCTAAAAAGCCATCCCCGGGTGCGTGTCTTTTGGTGATCGTCACGGTCGTTTTTAGTGGGGTCACCTGCAGACTGCGAAATATTGCGGAGGGCGAGTTTTCAGTAAGATCGAAGACGGGGCGTTCTTTGTCGTTAGCGACCTCAGCCCTCACGAGTCGCAAGCTAACCGGAGAGGCTTCGTTTTCGTGCGATGAATTTACGAACTCAAAACTGACCGAGCAGTCCGCCAGGTTCAATGTCTTGCCCAGGTACTTGTGGTGCTCGGTCGCCTCTTTCTTGGATAGTTTCGCGATCCCAAGTTGACTTCTGATCACATCAGAAAGGAACGGTCCAAAACCGAGGTCGCTTGCCGGCGCCGACGCTTGCACGCGGTAAATGTTGCTGAGAAAGAGAATCCCCAAAATCAGTAAACCGTACTTCGCCATGTTTGCTGCCCCTGATTAGGGCTTATAAGCACAGTTTGTTGCTGGGTCCAGAAAACAATGCGCAGCATTAAGTGTTTGTAAAAGCTGCTAAAGCCTCTATTACTGAGTAAAATAGTGGGTCTATAGGGTGTGTGATATTTGAGTAGACCCGAAGGCTTGCTCACTCTGATGCTCACTCATTGGGTCAAAAGGGATCGTGTTTGGCCAAGACCCAATCCAAGATCGTAAATCGTTTTGCTGAGGTCGACGAGCCTTTGATGTCGATCGAGAAGCTGTCGATCTTTAGGTTTGTGGGTCCAGTTACCGCGAGCACCCCGCTGCTGATATCGCAAAAACAGGACGCATTGCTTTCACTTCATCTGCCCTGTATCTATAGAAGACAATGAAAAACTTTCCTCCACTAATGTGCGAACCGTATCCAGGTGCACGCCGGAAGCGTGCGTACCTTACTGCCATGAGAAGCCAGGAGGGCGGAGAATGAGGATTTCCATCATCGGCATGGGCAAGATGGGTGAGGCAGTCGCGCAGGGGCTTCGCAAAAGCCAAGTCAAAGGCGTATCCATTCGAGGCACCACTCGCACCGAGGAAAGCGCCCGATATGCTCGCGATCATCTCAAGATTGAATGCGATACTGATAACGCAAAAGCTGCAGCCGACGCGGAGATCATCCTTCTCTGCGTAAAGCCGCATCAGGCCGAAACAGTTCTCAGATCCATCGCTCCTAAACTCACCAAGGATCAGCTTTTACTTTCAATTTGCGCATCGATCACGACCGAGCAGCTCGCAAAGTGGTCCGGTGGCAAGCCCGCAGTAGTTCGTGCGATGCCTAACACCCCTTGTTTGATCGGTGAGGGGATGACCGTGTTTTGCGCAGGCCCGGGTGCGAAGCCTTCGCATCTCGAGCAGACTGGGCGCTTATTTGGGCCGCTCGGAAAAACAACCGCGGTTGAAGAGTCTTTGATGGACGCAGTGACGGGATTGAGCGGCTGCGGTCCTGCCTATGTCTATCTCATCATCGAAGCATTGAGCGAATCCGGCGTCAAACTCGGGTTGCCGCGCGAGACTGCGACACTGCTCGCTGCGCAGACGCTGGCGGGCTCTGCACGTATGGTGCTTGAGCGTGGCGTCCATCCGGCTGCACTTAAGGATGAAGTCACCACGCCGGCGGGTTGCACGATTGATGGATTGATGGCGCTAGAAGAAGGCAAGCTTCGCGTGACGCTGATCAAGGCAGTGCTTGCGGCAGCAAAGCGCAGCAAGGCGCTTAGGGAGTCGAAGTGAAAGTTGCGAAGGGTGAAGTAGGCTCTCCGCAAAGCGGGACATCAGCAACCTCCACGGCTCCCCGTCAGATCCGCTATTGGAATCGCACGCTAGGGCGAGATGAGGTCGAGCAAGTTTACGGTGAAGCTATGGTCGCCTGGCTCTACGGTACTCCCGTAGGTCAACGCATGGCGGATTGGGTTCTATCTGGAACCACAATCAGCAAGCTTTACGGTGCCTACCAGTCTTCGTCGTTGAGCAAGCACAAGATCGAGCCGTTCATCGAGGCGTTCAAGATCCCGATGCAAGACTATGTCGACACGGGTTTTAGATCGTTTAATGACTTTTTCATTCGCCCTTTCCAACCCGGTTTGCGTCCCTTTACTCAAGAAGCAGGTCGCATGCCTGCCTTC
>CAZGCK010000023.1:40523-40980 GCA_964524175.1 uncultured Bacteriovoracaceae bacterium
GAGGCTCGGTATTTTGCGTATGATAAGGTCCTTCCTGATCAGGCTTTTCCTGTAAAAGGCCAGCACCTGTCGGCCGCAGAGCTCTTGGGCCGTCCAGGGCAGAAATGGGTTGAGGAATTTGAGGGGGGGCCGCTCCTGCTCGCCAGACTTTGTCCAACGGATTACCATCGCTTTCACTTTCCAGACTCCGGCACAACCCTCGAGCAGTATCGCGTGCCGGGTAGGCTTCACTCGGTCAACCCGCTCGCTCTTAAGTATAAAGGCGAGATTTTTGGAACCAATGAACGGCAAGTTAGTATTTTGGATACTGAGAATTTTGGGAAGCTGGCTTACATCGAGGTCGGCGCGATGTGCGTGGGATTGATCGTGCAAACGCATTCGAGCTCAGGAGCATTCGATCGTGTTGCGGTGAAGGGTTATATTCTCTTTGGTGCTTCTACGGTGATGGTTATAGGCC
>CAZGCK010000024.1:0-5881 GCA_964524175.1 uncultured Bacteriovoracaceae bacterium
CCCACTAGTCCCACTAGCCCACTAGCCCACTAGCCCACTAGCCCACTAGCCCACTGAACTGAATGCAGGGCTACGACTTCGGACACTCTAAGATGCCCATCAATGTGCACAAAAATTATACATCACCGATCAAAGTACAGCGCATTTACGCCCGTGCATGGGCATCAACTCAATAGACACACAGCACCCAACCCCTCTTCCTCCCTTGCTCAAAATTTTATTATATAATTAATATTTAAACTTAGAGACCCACGGCCGCCCGTCATTGACAATACTAGTCCAAAATAGTACACAAAAAAGCATGATAAAATCAAAGAACACCCTTTATCACTCACGAGGATTGTCTCTCTGTGCGCTTTTTTTGACCTTATTACTTACGCACTCTCAGAGTCATGCATCTAAGCCCATTGCATCGCTACTCGTAACTGGGGACAAGACCGTGATTGGGGACGGCAAAAAAGCACGACTTCTTTTGAGATCCGCGCTGCTTCCTCGAGCTGTCTTGGTCTTAACAGAAGGTGAAGAGCAAAAGGTCATTGAAGAATTGAAGCTCAGCAGCTTTTCAGCCTGCAGGGACGAAGCCTGCCAAATCGAAGTAGGCAAAGAACTGTCTGCCAACATCCTATTAAAACTCGACATTGTCAGGTTTGATCGCAATTGCCGACTCTACCTAACCGAAAGTGATCCTGCCGAAGCCGTAAGCAAAAAAGTAAGCAAGTCCACCCAACCATGCACTGATTCTGGAATCGAAAAAGGCATTCTTCAAGTGACTGCAGCTCTTTTTGAGCAACCCACTATTAAAGAGTTAGGTGCCCAAATTGCAACGCTCACAAAAGATCTCGAGAAAACCAAAGGCCAATTAGCCACTTGCATGGGCCCACCCCTTGATCAAAGGCTCCCGACCTGTGACGCCTCTAGTAAAAGCCTAGCTGAAGGAAACTATTGCTTGTCTCCAAGAACTGGCGCGAGATGGCATAAAAGCAAAGAACTAGTAAGTCACAAGTCAACTTGGATAGATCAAAACAAAGTTGCTTGGTTGGATTTTACTGACGCTCTTGAGCATCCCGATCAGTATCCTGAGAACTCTCTCTATGCATATTCAGTTAGTCCTGCCAGCGCGACGAGAACTTGCACAGTTCGCGGAGCAAGAGTAGCCACGTGCAGTGAACTTTCTGAAGCAATCCGGAACGACTTAGGCGTTTTTAGACAGAGAATATACAACCCCAAGATTGGAGCTTATTTAATGTGTATGCACAGAGAAAATGAACAAGATCCAAATAAGTTGGCGATGTATGGTTACGATTGGGAAGAGGATCGTATTCGACCTGTTATTGATCTGGGTGAAGGCCCTAGAGGTGTTGCCTTTTGCGTTAAAGACACCCTTTAGCTTCGAAAGCGCCCATCAAAACTAACTCAGTCCCTCGATCGTTAGTTCCGCCCGTGTCCTTCAAATAGTCGAATCTAAAACCCACGCTAATGAGTAAGCTTCTTGAACTTCATCCGATGCGGCTGAGTCGCCTCAGCACCCAGACGCTTCTTCTTGTCCTCTTCGTACTCTTGAAAATTGCCTTCAAACATTGTGACTTTGCTGTCCCCCTCAAAGGCCATGATGTGCGTGCAAACACGATCAAGGAACCAGCGATCATGGCTGATAATGAGCGCGCAACCCGCATAGTTGAGCAGCGCCTCTTCAAGAGCTCTCAGAGTGTTGACATCCAGATCATTAGTTGGCTCATCGAGAAGCAGCACATTGCCCCCGGCCTTCAGGAGCTTAGCCAATTGAACGCGGTTGCGCTCACCGCCTGACAAAACACCCACCTTCTTCTGCTGGTCGCCGCCCGTGAAATTGAACCGCGCGCAGTAGGCGCGGGATTGAACTTCTCGATTGCCGAGCATGATCGTCTCGTTCTTGCCGTCTGAGATCACTTCCCAGACCGACTTCTCAGGATCCAGCGACTCGCGCATCTGATCGACATAAGAAACCTTGACTGTATCGCCGACACGGACCGTGCCAGAATCTGGTTTTTCCTGGCCCGTCAAAAGTTTAAAAAGCGTTGTCTTGCCGGCGCCGTTACCGCCGATGATCCCGACAATGCTTCCGGGCGGAATACTGAACGAGAGATCTTCAAAGAGCAGCTTGTCGCCATAGGACTTGCTGAGCTTGTTGCCTTCAAAAACCAAATTGCCCAAACGAGGCCCTGGCGGGATATAGATCTCGAGCTCGTCGATTTTCTCAGGGCGATCTTCAGCCACCAACTTCTCGTAGGCCTGAACGCGCGCCTTGCTCTTGGCTTGACGCGCACGAGGAGATGCCCGGACCCATTCAAGCTCGCGCTCTAGCGTCTTCTGGCGCTTAGTCTCCGTCTTTTCTTCTTGAGCCAGGCGAGTTTGCTTCTGATCTAACCAAGAGGAATAGTTTCCTTCCCAAGGAATCCCGTGGCCTCGGTCCAACTCCAAAATCCAGCCCGCGATATTGTCGAGAAAGTAGCGATCATGAGTCACGGAAATAACAGTACCCTGGTACTGCTTCAAAAATTGCTCAAGCCAACCCACGCTTTCAGCGTCCAAATGATTGGTCGGTTCGTCGAGAAGCAAGATGTCTGGTTTCTGAAGCAGTAAGCGACAAAGAGCTACGCGTCTGCGCTCTCCGCCGGATAAAGTTTTTACAAGGGTATCAGGCGGCGGACAGCGCAAAGCATCCATCGCGATATCCAGCGTGCGATCTAGATCCCAACCGTTGGCGTGTTCAATCTTCTCTTGGAGATCCCCCTGCTCCGCCAGGAGCTTTTCCATCTGGTCAGGATCCATCTCTGGATTAGCAAAGGCATTGTTGATTTCGTTGTAGCGTGCAAGCCACTTCACGACGTTCCCCAAGCCGCTTTGGATGTTCTCACGGACGGTTTGAGCGTCCTCGAGATGCGGCTCTTGATGGAGGTAACCAATCGACATCCCTTCTGTCGGTCGAGCCTCCCCGTTAAAGTTCTTCTCTTCACCTGCAATAATTTTTAGCAGGGTCGATTTGCCGGAGCCATTGAGGCCGAGCACGCCAATCTTGGCGCCATAGTAAAACGACAAATAAATGTCCCGTAGGACAGCCTTGTTAGGTGGATAGATCTTTCCAACGCCCTGCATTGAGAACGCAAACTTTTGTGCCATCTTTGTAATATCTCCTCGGCCTGGCCCGCAGTGACGGACCCCACCCTAAATCTTGTAGCATTCTACATATGTCGGATTACCTCTCAACCACAATTGGATTTCAATCCTTTGAACTCGTCGTTACAATTCTTAGGTATGCAATCTTTGACGAAACCCATGATCGCAACCGCTGTCGTCCTCATGACTTTCTCACTCTTGGGCATGACCCAATCTCAGTCCAAACCCGAAGAGATACCCGCCTCTACTGCAGCAGCAGCGACTGCACCCTCCTCGGTAGCCATGGACATTTCTGCCATTCCGGCCGTCACAGCACATGAAACCACTGAGACTCGTGCGGGCGCGCCGGTGGCCAAAAACGAAGCGGAAGCAAAAATCATAGCCAAAGGCAAAAAGGTGATCGACTCGCACCATTGCCTGGATTGCCACACGATGGACGGCGGCCCCTCAGCCGGCCCAACTTGGAAAGGCCTCTACGGCTCCACTCGGACTCGAACGGATGGTAAAGTCGTCAAGGTCGACGAAGCGGATATGCGAGAAGTGATCCGCACAGTGCTTTCGAAGTTCTACAAGCCCTATTACATAGCAGTCTACAAGGACAAGCTTCCAGGCTATGAGCTGAGCGAAGAAGAACTCACCGATGTCATCGAGTACATCAAGCTAGTGAAGTGACTACTTGCGCCCGGGCTTAGTAAAGAAGGGCTGAATCGTGCCAGCATCATCCACCTGCACCACGTCGTGATCCTGAGTGTCTGCTGCAGGCTTTCGCTTGGCATCCGTTTCTGGCGCTGGAGCCGCCACTAAAGCGGGATGACCATCGGGATAGAGTTGAGTGGGTTCAGCATCCAAAGCAAAGAGCTTGAGATCGCCTGAAAGGCCGTTATTAGAAATAATGACCTTATCGTACCCATCAGCTGCCGCTTTTGAATCGCGATAAGCCCTGAAGCCTTCTTGGAACGGAACACCTAAGATCGCGCGACGTATGAGCTGGGTGTTCTTAGCGCCGTCGAAACGGTAGCCGATTACCATCACTGGCTTATTCTTTTGTCGCTTGTCGAGCTTGAGGGACAGACCACTCAAGCTACCAGCGGGATAGACATGGATCTCTAGATTGCCTTCCCACTCTATGACGTTCACTTTTTTTCCGGAAGCGCCCATTCCATCGAGGCGATCGTACTTCTCTTCCTCGGACGCCTGAGATGCCGCATTCATTGCGTCGGCGCGCGCGACAATCGCGCCCGGCACAACTAGCCAAACCATCGCAGCAAAAACTAACGCACAAAACCCTTTATCAAAACCCCGCACCGTCTCCATTTGAAACACTCCCGCGACTAAAAGTTGTGGTGGGTGTAATCAGTTTAATCAAAGCTGTCCAGTCTAGGAATGTGTCAAATGGGACGACTGTGTCATGCGGGACAATCAAAACGCGATCCAGAACTTCTCAGGCTGAGTGGTTCTCAAAACAGTCCCCGACAACCAAACGGGCCTTCAATGATTGAAGGAACCGTTCCCGCCGGGAATCTAAAGCTTCGAGAAAAATCCCAAGAGCTTTCTCCAGCCACTTCTTCTCCCTCTTCCGGAATGAGCTCCATGCGCAGGTTCACGCTAGCCTCGAGCAGACTCCCCGCGATTTGCCAGCTGATTGTCTCATTCCACATTTGATAGCCAGCCGGGCCATGCCTACTGACGTCATACGAACGCAGAGCGGGAAGCGAGCATCGGTCTTGTCGCCCGATCAGCGTCACAGAAAATGGAATCACCAACATACCGCGAGGTGGCAAAGTGATTTTTCCCTCCGAACTAACCTCGACCAAACGAGAAAGCCCCTCCTGATCCACGAGGGCCATCCGACTCGTTATGTACACTGGAGGCGCGGAACTCTGAAACGCGACCGAATTGGCGCCTGGAACAGAGTTCCCCACGCGAGGATCGTAAGTGGTCTTTCTCACCAAGTAGATTTCAAACCGAGAGGCGTTTGGCCCAACTCCGATCAGCTGAACTACTTGAGGCCGATTCGCGGGGTTGCGAACCTCAATGCGATAGAACCCTAAAATGTCTTGCCCTAGCTTTCCGATCATCTCCAAAGGTTCGGCCGTCGAACCGGACTCGGAGTGAATCTTTAGGCCTGGATTAGGCCCGGTCGCCCGAAACCGTACGCTCACCCGACGCCTCAATCCATCGGACTGCACCAGGTCCAATCTCAAAACGTGCTGGATTCCAGAATACTCATCCAAGCCATCGCCTGCGAAAAGCGGGTTGAGCGCTACAAACCATCGACTGCTTTGGATGTCCGATAGTACTGGAACCGTGGCGAACTCTCCGACCTCTCGGTTGTTGAGTTGCTCGACTCGGTGAGTGGCCGATACTCGCGTGATGGGCGCGCCTAGTGAGTTTTCGTCCCATACGAGAAAGATCGCCTTTCGAGTCGCCCTCTCGCCGATAATGATGTTGTTGGTGAATACTATCCCGTCGTTTGAATATGAAACTTTATCCTCACGGCGCTCGGACTTGAGATCAAATCCTTGATCCGGCAAGACAGGATCGCTCCCAGCCCTCACCAGACGAATATTAAGCTTCTCAAAAGCAGCAGCCGCAGACAGAGCTTCCGCGGCAACGACTGCCCCCTGAGGCTTCTCAGGGTTCTGAACCTGCTCAGTCCTCGGAGGTTGCTCGGGCCGAGCCTCCTGACCGCAGCCTACAGCCCCAGTACCCACTGCGCAAACCAGAC
>CAZGCK010000024.1:5981-20743 GCA_964524175.1 uncultured Bacteriovoracaceae bacterium
GGCCGAGCCTCCTGACCGCAGCCTACAGCCCCAGTACCCACTGCGCAAACCAGACCCAAAACCATGAACCATCTATGAATCTTCATTTTTACTCCTCTTTCCCTATGAGACGTTTGCCGCACAGGAGCAAAGCGCGGACCATAATTTCTAGGCGACTTTTTCTAAGAGTTTTGAAGGTCCCTCCAAAAATCTGATTCATCCACGCACCGACAAGTGCTCGCCTGAATCAGGAGGGGTCAAACAGAAAGCTGATAATTTCAAATGAACGTTTGACAACTTTAGCTAATCGCAATAATCCTACATTTCATGTCATCTGCAAAACGAGTTTCGACAAAGCATTCGGAGCGCAAAGCTCCGAACGACGCCAAGGAAGACACGCGTGAGCGGCTGATTGCAGCGGCGGTTCGCCTCTTTGCCCAAAAGGGATTTGATGGAGCCAGCGTAAAAGAGCTTGCCGATGCCGCGGGCGTGAACGTGAGTCTCGTGAGCTATCACTTTGGCGGCAAGGAAAACCTCTACCGATCTTGCCTAGAGCAGTTCGGCCGTAAACGGCTCGCGGTGACCCATCGCCTCTTACAACCGCCCAGTACTCTCGAAGAAATGCGTCTTAGACTCGGCATGTTTGTCGAAGAGATCATCATTTTTCACCTTGAGGAGAGGGATGTCACGCGCATCGTGCACAGAGAATGCGAAATGGAGCTGCCAATCGCTCAGGATGTCTTTAGAGAGACCTTTGTAAAAGTCTTCGAGACAGTTCAACATTTTTTTGAATCCGCTCAGAAGCAAAAGCTCATCGATCCTAGCCTCGACCCGCACATCACAGCCCAGATTTTTATGGGAAGCGTGCTTCAGTTCGCCAAATCCAACCCCATCAGCGAAAAGATATTTGGAAAAAGTCTTCATGACAAAAAGCACAGGGACCGAGTGCTTTTACACATCGTACGAAATTGTCTCCACGGATGCGCGCTTCAGGCGCGCGAATCCTCTCACGAAAGGAATGCCCAGTGAACGCATTCACCCCTTCTGCTCGCGGCCAAACTTGGTACCTAACTGCCGCACTTCTTGGATGCCTTTTGGCCTGGACCTGGACTGCACAAGCTGCGGAACGCACCCCCAAGGCCACCCTCTCCTTGCAGGACTATCTGTCGCAAGTGAAGGATCAAAACACCGGATATAGAGGCTCGGTTTCGAGCTCACAGGGAGCTGAACTGAGGGCGCATGAAGCTGACTTGCACACAGCGCCTACGGCTTTCGTAAACTACCAATACAGCCATGACGGCAGACCTCCCCAAATACCGCTTTTTGTCTATGACTTTCAGGACACCCATACCGTGAGCGTGGGAGTAAGCAAGCAGACGCTGTTTGGACTGCAAGCAAAGCTTTATTACAACTTGCTCACTCTCAATTTTGTCAACCCGCGATCTCCGCTCCTATCGGCGCTCTCTCCTGCAGCGGCGACGAGCCTTTCGGGCGGCAGCAACTCCCTGGGGAGCTACATTACCTCGACTAATCTCGAACTGACTCAGTCGATCTGGGCCAATGGGTTTGGCCGTGGGACCACCGCTCAACACGAAGCGCTCGAAGCACAAGCCATGTCAAGCCATCATCAAGCACGTTACCAGGCGCGCGGAGCCCTAGTGCGAGCAGAGAGCGCCTATTGGCGACTGGTGGCCGCGCGCCAAGCAGTCAGAGTTCAGCGCGAAGCGCTCGAGCGAGCCAAGAAAAACTATGATTGGAGCGAGCGCCGTGCGCGCCTTCAGCTCGGAGATCGAAGCGACGCGTTTCAATCACAAGCCGCGCTTGAGCTGCGTCGACTTGAATTGCAGGGGTCCATTGACGAAGAAGCAACCGCTGCTCGCGCCTTCAATTCTTCTCGAGGCGTGGACTCAAATGCCGTAGACGAATCGCTTCCTGAGCTCTCCCAAGACTCCCTGCGCCACGCCGAAGCCCCAAAACGCGCGCAGCTAAGAGACGATGTCAAGTCGGCCTCAGAGCAGACTCGCGCGGCAGTGGCAGGAGCAACTGTCGCGCTCGAAAGGGACCGCCCTACGCTCGATGTTTTTGGCAACTTATCGATGAACGGCAATAACAGCTCCCTGGAGACCTCCTTCTCACAATCCGCATCATTCACCTACCCCGCCGCTGCCGTGGGACTGCGCTTTTCGGCTCCCATCGACATCCCGGTTCTTCAGAACTCGCGAGAGGGTTATCGCCGTGAAGCTGCGGGCGCCGAAGCCACCTATCAGCGCAAACTCTTTGAACAGGAAACCGAGTGGAAGGACTTGCTCGACCGCCTCACTCAAGCCAAGAACCGCATGGAGCTTGCCTTGGGAGTGGAGAACCTTCAGGAGCGAAAAATCAGCCACGAACGAGAGAGACTGAGAAGCGGTCGATCCACAACCTATCAAGTCCTAGTTTTTGAACAGGACTTCGCGCTCGCACAGCTAGGCCGCATCCGCGCTCAATCAGAGGTATTAGCCGTCTTGTCGCAAATGAAACTTTACGGAGAAGAACTATGAATCTCGCCGATCTTTCTATCCGGCGTCCCATCTTCATCACCTGCGTCGTGCTCGTCATGCTGGCAGTGGGCCTTCTCTCCATGGGTAAACTCGGCGTGGACCTGTTTCCAGACGTCACTTTTCCGGTCGTAACCGTGACGACCGGATACCCAGGCGCGGGCCCCGCAGAGATCGAGACCTTGATCTCAAAGCCGCTCGAAGACGAAATCAGCACTCTTGCGGGGATCAAGCGTCTCACTTCGACAAATAAAGAAGGCGTGAGCCGCGTGATCGCGGAGTTCACCCTCGAAACGGATATCAAGTATGCCGAGCAGCAGATCCGTGATCGAGTGGGCGGAGCCAAGCGCAAGCTCCCGGCAGACATCAAGGAGCCCGTGATTCGTCGTATCGACCCCGCTGACCAGCCGGTCGTCACCTTTTCGCTATCAGCGGATCTGCCCCCCGGAAAACTATACGACGTAGCCGACGATGTGATTCGCCCCAGGCTCGAGCAAGTGGCCAAGGTCGGCCTCGTCGAAGTCATCGGAGGACGCAAGCGCGAGATCCACGTCGCCCTCGACCGCGCTAAACTCAAGGCGCGCGAGATCTCAGCCACCAGCGTGTTCGCAAAACTCAACTCGGCCGGCGAGAACGTGCCACTCGGAAAAGTCAATGAGAGCAAGCAAGAAACGGTCTTTCGATCGATGGGAGAGTTTCGCTCGCTTGATGACATCCGAGATACCATCGTCAATTTTTTTGGCAGCGACGTGCCTACGACCGTTGGCCAAATCGGGTCCGTGGTCGATACCCTCGAAGACGAGAACTCGCGCGCGTTCGTGAACGGCAATCGCGCGCTGTTTCTCTATGCTTTCAAGCAATCTGGCTCGAACACGATCGCCGTTGTCGATGCTCTTAAGAAAAAAGTCGCTGCGATCAACACCGAAATGGAGAACCAACCCGGCAAGCCACAGCTGACGATGGTTCGCGACGGCAGCGTCTGGATCCACGCTAACGTGGACGACGTCAAAGAATCCATCTTCATGGGAGTAGTGCTTGCAGTCATCGTGGTCTTCTTCTTCTTGGGCAACGGGCGCTCTACGATCATTACGGGCCTTGCCCTGCCCAATTCGCTGATTGGCGCATTCATCCTCATGGCAATCGCAGGCTTTACGATCAACATCATGACCTTGCTTGCGCTTAGCTTGTCGGTCGGTCTCCTGATCGACGACGCGATCGTTGTGCGCGAGAACATTTTTAGGCATATCGAGATGGGCAAGTCGCCGGCGGATGCTGCTCGCGAGGGAACTGCTGAGGTTCGATTAGCTGTTATCGCGACCACTGCCGCCGTGATCGCCGTGTTTGCTCCGGTCGCGTTTTTAGGCGGCGTCGTGGGTCAGTTCTTTAGGCAGTTTGGAGCGACCATCTGCTTTGCCATGCTCATCAGCTTGTTCGATGCACTGACGATCGCGCCCATGCTTTCTGCTTATTTTGCAGGATCGCTGCACAATAACCAAGACTCCGGCAGCATCTGGTCCAAAACCGTGGGACGGATGCTGCGCGGGTTTGATCGCTTTCAGACCTGGCTCGAGAACCAATACGAGAGATTGTTGCGCGTAGTGCTTGCACGCCCGCTTCGCTCGATCGGGATCACCGTGATCGTCTCGATCGCGAGCTGCTCATCGGTGAAGTTTGTCCCTAAAACCTTCTTGCCTCCTCAAGACGCTGGCGAGTTTGCCGTAGGAATCGACTTGCCTCCCGGCACCAATCTCAACGCCATGAATGAAGTAGCCACGCAGGTCGACCAGATCATTCGCTCCAACAAAGAAGTCGAGGTCTCGGCCATGACGATTGGCTCTCGCGATGGCGAGGCCAACTACGCTGACTACTTTGTGCGCTTGGTCCCTGCAAAAAAGCGAAAGGTTAACACCATCGAGCTCAAGGAACGCTTGCGCGGCCAGCTCAAGCCCTTTGCCTACGCAAACCCAGCCGTCAAAGACTACGATGCGGTGGGTGGCGGTCAGCGCCCTCTGAATCTCAACCTGATCGGGCTCGATCAAAAAGAGCTCGAGGAGTACAGCACCAAACTTCTTGAGATCATGCGCAAGCACCCTGGCCTCAAAGACGTTGATACGTCCTATCGTCCCGGCAAGCCCGAACTGCAAGTCACTCTAGACGAGCGCGCCTCCAAGGCGTTGGGCATCTCCTCGCGCGGACTTGGCACCGAGCTTCGCGCTCAAATCGAGGGACTGGTACCAGCCAAGTACCGAGAGCTCGGGCGCGAGTATGACGTGCGCGTGCGCTTGCAGGAAGGCCAACGCAATCTGCGCGCAGGCTTTGAGCAGACGTTTGTCCCCAATGTGAACGGCAATCTAGTGAGATTGACGGACGTTGCAAGACCTGTCGAGGCCAAAGGCCCGGCATCGATTTCACGCCAGGATCGCGGTCGCCTGATCTCCCTCACGGCTGACATCTCACCTGGCGCCGGCATCGGAGACGTGATGAACGACCTCAATCGCATCATGAAGACCGACCTGCCACTACCCCAAGGGATGCGCGCTTTGTTCGTGGGGCAAGCCGAGAACTTTCAGGAGCTTGGCGTCTCGATGATGATTGCCATGGGGTTTGGCGTACTCTTTATCTTCTTGGTGCTCGCAAGCCTGTATGAGTCGTTCGTGACGCCCTTTACGATCATGCTCGCGTTGCCACTGGCGATGTGCGGATCGTTCGTTGCGCTTGCGATCTCTCAACAGTCGCTTAACATCTTCTCGATGATCGGAAGCATCATGCTCTTGGGCGTAGCAAGCAAGAACTCCATCTTGTTGGTAGACTACGCGAACCAGCAGATCGCCAAGGGTGTTTCTCGCTCAGAAGCCCTACTCCAAGCTGGCAAAACCCGCTTGCGGCCGATTTTGATGACCACGATGGCGCTGATCGCAGGCACCCTGCCTGTTGCCTTGGGCCTGAACGAAGCCTCTCGCCAACGCACAAGCATGGGGATCTCGATCATCGGCGGATTGATTAGCTCAACGCTACTCACGCTGATCGTGATTCCAGCGGCGTTCTCCTACATTGATCGCTTTAGGATCTGGAGCGGTGAGCTTTTGAAGAGACTGGTCGCCCCGAAGGAAGCCAAACACGCCAGCGGGACACCCTAGACCAGCCCCTCGGTTAACGCGCAGGCCTAGACAAACGCCCCTTTCGGCCCTAATGTCGGCCCAATGAAGCATCTAAAAGTGACCTGTGTTTTGGTTTTTGCTCTCCCCCTTTTTGCTTTCGCCCAACAAAGCCCGATTAAGCCCGGCCTTTGGGAGATCAAAATGAAGATGAAGGATGGCGCGCGCGAAATAGACCCCCAGGCCGAGCTAAAAAAAGCCATGGGTCAGATGTCGCCTGAGCAACAGAAGCAAATGATGGCGATGATGGGCAAGTCGGGCTTGAACCTTGCCCCCTCCGGAAACGGCGGCACTCAGATTTGTTACACAAAAGACCTCCTTTCTCAGATGCAGAACCTAGGGCACGACCCCAGCCGCAACTGTGAGAGCAAAATCACCGAGCAGAACTCAAAGCGCATGGCCATGGACTTCACCTGCAAGGACGGATCGACTGGAAAAGGCGAATGGAACTTTAAGTCTTCGAACGCCTATGAGGGAAAAATGCAGTTCACCAAGGACGGGCGCGTGTCTGAAGTGACACAAAAAGCGAAGTTTCTCAGCTCCAACTGCGGAAACATCAAGCCCTTTGCGCCTAAAACTCCGGGCGCGATGCAGTAAGGGTTTGCGCACGTGGGATTCTACGACGATCGTATCCTGCCCCATCTTCTCAATTTCTGCGCGAACTCTCTTGAGATCGAGAAAACTCGCAAAGAGGTTATCAAGCACGCTTCAGGGATTGTGCTTGAGATAGGAATGGGATCGGGGCTGAATCTAAAACACTACCCACACTCGGTGACCCGCCTCCTAGCCGTTGAGCCCTCGCAAGTCGCGCGGAGTATCGCCGCCAAGCGAATCCAGGATTTACCCTTTCCCTTCGAGTGGGTAGGACTAGATGGTCAAAAGCTGTCCCTTGCCGATCAGTCGGTAGACTGCGTGGTCTCAACGCTCACCTTGTGCACGATTCCTTCGCCCGAATGCGCACTCCAGGAGATCGCTCGCATTCTGAAGCCGGGTGGACAGTTCTTGTTTCTTGAGCATGGAGTCTCGCCTGATGAAGGGATTGCTCGGTGGCAAGACAGACTCAATGGCATCCAGCAAAAAATCATGGGCGGCTGCCATCTCAACAGGTCGATTCAGGACTTGCTCCTAAAAAGCCAACTCAGCTTAGAGAGTCTCGAGAAGTCCTACGTAAAAGGCATGCCGCGATTTGTGGGGTATTGGTACCGCGGGATAGCTAAGAAGCCAGATTCGATCGTTTAGCGATTTTGTATAGCAATAACTTTGGTAAATCGCGTCATTGTCTTCAATGAAAATAAGTTTTTAAATGATTTCGAGTTATTATCAATTTCTTATCTTCTAAAAATGATTGACTGATTTAATTAATTTGTATAGCCCAGGGCACCCTAATAACCCCAAACTGCCGGGAGCCCTCTATGCGCCCTTATCAATCGATTCAAAGCTTCTTGATCTCACTCATTTTTGGGCTCTTCACAATTCTTACTCCTCCTTGGGTGTTCGCAGATGATGTCTCAACTCGCCCGTATGGATTTCTCATTTACGCTTTGCCTACAACCTCCACCCAAGTGACGAACGGGGTTTTGGAAGCGATTGTCGACGCACAACCCAGTTCCTCGACTCTGTTTTCTAGAGTCACTGTCTTTGGCGTAACGGGACAACAAATCGACTTCGACTTCCTCTTTTCGAACTCAGCGAGAGCTTTCCTTGCGAGCATCAAAAATGGAGACTCAGTCGACGTCTCAAAGTTCACAGAATGGCAGTTGAAGGAGTGCGCTTCTGAAGCTGGCAACCCATCCTCTCACTCTTTGACCTATGCATTCATCAAGGTAGCCGTAGGCATCACTCAAACACCGCCTCTGCTTCAAAAGTTTCAGCCCCAAAACCATGGCCTCGATCCAAAAAAGATCGCTCCTCTAGAACTCAAGCTTTTCGTTGACAATGATCCAGCCGCTGAAGAGCTCTGCTCGAAGATGGGACAGTCTATTCGAGGACAACCACTGTCGCGAGGACAAACTCAAGTCGACTTAACTCAACCTACTTTAGAAAGACCATTGCCCCTCTCCTCGGCAACGAAAAGCCACGAACAATACGCAGCCGAAGCCGCTGAGATCATCGACCAGCACTGCGCTAAATGCCATAACGATAACGCTGAGGAAGACGACGGTGGATTTGGCTCCCTGAAGAATGAGCCCTCTTTGATCCAAAAAGGAATTGTAAGGCCGGGAGACCCAGAAAACTCCAAGCTTTATCAAGTCGTCAAAAACAACGAGATGCCACAGACGGGACCTGAACTCGATGAGGCGCAAAAACAAGCCCTTTACGATTGGATTGGTTCGATTCCAAAGGCGCCAACGGTGGACACCCTAACCGAAACTGAGAACTTTACAGCTATCTTAAACGACCTGCAAACTCAGCCTAAACTTCTCCAGCCCTTTATCCGCTATTTTCTCTTGGATAACCTGATCAATGCCGGCACCTCGATTGAGACGCTCCAGCAGTATCAGCACGCTTTGGCCAAACTCATCAATTCGCTCTCCTGGGAGCACGATGCTTACTTGCCCGAGAGCGATGCTCAAGGCCATGTAGGATTTGTCAGGATTGACCTGCGCAAACTGGGCTGGAGCGCGGCAACTTGGGAGAAGATCCAGAGCGCCGATCCATTCAAATCTTTTGCTGCAAACTCAGAACTCAAAGGCATCAGAAAGAAGCTTCAAAACCTCACCGGATCCAACGACCCGATTGCACGCTTGGACTGGTTCCTCGCCAACGGCTCCAGGCCCCCCCTCTACCACGAAATCCTGGGCCTCCCTTCGAACGTCAAGGCGCTCGAGCAGCGTTTGGGCGTGAATACAAAAAAAGCATTTGAGCAAGGACAAGTAGCTCGCGCGGGCTTTGCTCAATCCGGAGTGTCTCAGAGCAATCGGATCATCGAGCGTTACCCCTCGCTCTACGGCGCCTACTGGAAGAGCCTCGATTACGATGACAATCTAGGCCGGCGCAATGTTTTTACCCACCCACTGGACTCGACTCCTGCAGGAGGTGAGGTGATCTTTAACCTTCCCAATGGTTTCCAGGCCTATATGTTGACCAATGCCAAGGGCGACAGAATCGACAAAGCCCCCATCCAGATCGTAAGCGACCCGGGACGACCTGACCGCGCTGTTGAGAACGGGATTTCTTGCTTCTCCTGCCACGCCATCGGTCTACTCGCGAAGGATGACGAGATCGGAGCGCTCATCGAGGCGGCTCCAGGAAGCTTCTCTGCAAACGAGGTCGAGAGGATCAAGATCCTGCATGTTAAGCGGGAGGAACTTAAAAAGCTGCTGCAAAAAGACGACGCAAGGTACCAGCAATCGCTGGGTGAAATCTCAGACCAGAGCCAGAAGGAAGATATTCTGACCCCGTTGATCCTAGCCTTCGAGCGGCCGGTGAGCTTGAGGACCGTTGCCGCAGAGCTCAGCGTAGATCCTGAAAAACTTGTGTCTCTAGTTCATAAAGAACTACTCGCACTGCCTGGAGTTGGACCTCTGGTCTCTGGCAAGTTCGAAGTATCTCGAGATGTATACGAGACAAGCTTTAAGAAACTGGATCGCTTGATCAAGACTGGCGCAACGGCTCCATCCATCTCACCCGGAGTATACACGGCGAGCAGCCGTCGCGGTCAATGCTGCAATCAACAGAATGTGACCAATGTGAGATTGGACGACCGAGGCGATGTGAGCTCTTTTGACGCCGCATTGGTAGGCAATTGCTTTGGTGGTATTACTAGTTACAAATGCAAAACAGGAAAGTGCAGCGCCACCGATGCCTCCCAGACTTTTCTGACGATACTCGATGATGGGTCCCTCCTACAGTCCGGAGTAAGTGGTTGCAATAACTTAACCTTCCGAAAGCCTAACTGAGCCTTCGAACCTAAGGCTGCACACACTTAGGCACGCGTCCCGCTGCCCTTGCTTGCTGGTAGATCGCGTCTGACTTGGGCAAATGTTCTTGGAGCGCCGCGATCCGAGTGTCATGCGCAGGATGCGTCGACAATATTTGGGGAGGTTGGCCACCACCTGCCGCGGCCATGTTGCGCCAAAGATCGATGCTTGCCTTGGGATCAAACCCTGCTTGAGCCATGAGATCCTCGCCGATCGTATCCGCCTCCGACTCCTGCGTGCGAGAGTGAGGGAGTGCGATCCCCACTTGAGTGCCCAAGCCCAGCGCCGCCATGATGATCGAATTGGTCCCGCCCCCTTTGCCGCCGCTGCTCAAAAACGCGTTGGCTTCCGTCAAAGCCCCTTGCTGCAAGAGCTGCTCGGACGCGCGCTCATTGCTATGACGAGCGATCACATGACCTGTTTCATGTCCGAGTACTGCGGCCAGCTGATCAGGGGTCTTGGCGACTTTGAGAAGTCCCGTGTAAACGCCGATCTTACCGCCCGGCAATGCAAACGCGTTGACCTGAGGGCTTTCAAAGACCACGACCTCCCAACGCTCAATCGGACTGGGAAGCAGCGGGTTAGAAGCCTTTGTGATCGGCTCAGCCACGCACTGGACGTACCGATTGACCGCGGCATTTGAGCTCACCGGAGTCTCGCCCTTCATCTGATCAAAGGCAGTCGCACCCATCTGGCTCATCTGGGCGTCAGGAAGATAGAGGAGCTGCTTGCGCCCTGTAGGTGACGTTGCGCAAGCAGACACAAATAACAGTGACCCCAAGGTCAAGATCCGTAGAGAAGTCATGCCCCTTGAACTAGCAAGATCCGCACGCTTCGTCGTCAGAAAATTGGCGACGTACCGGGTTAGACGGAAACTACTTCCTGAACTTCTGGAATCGCTTCGCGCAGGCGAGTTTCGATTCCCATCTTCAAGGTCATCGTAGAGCTTGGGCAACCGCTGCATGAACCCTGAAGCGCCAGGTAAACCACGCCATTTTCAAATTTTTCAAAAGTGATATCGCCGCCATCCATCGCAACGGCCGGACGGATTTCGTTATCGAGAATCGTGCGGATCTTGCTTTCGACTTCAGTAGATCCACCTTTATGAGCGTCAGCAGTCATGGCATCCGCGTTCAAAACTGGCAAATTCGATGACAAGTGCTGCTCAATGATCGTCGAAGAGCTCTTGTGAACAACGTCCCAATCGCCTTCTTCGGTCTTGGTCACGGTGACAAAATTCTTACCGATCATCACGCCCGCGATCCCTGCGACTGCGAAGAGTTTTGCGGCCAACGGCGAGCGAGCCTCGGCATCTTCTTTGCGCGTAAAGTTGACAGCCCCCTTCTCCAGCAACTCACGGTTGACGGAATACTTTAAAGTATTGGGATTAGGAGTGAACTCGAGAGAAACGTAGACGTCGCCTGCTTGTGCCATTGGGTTAAAACCTCCAAAAAAGACGCTTTTCTTAGCTTCACCCTATAACACGTCGCAAACTGCTCTGAAAATTCAAATTACTGTTACAATCAATGCATGCTTGCTTTCTATTCACGCATCTCCCTGAACCTTATAGCGGCGACCGTAGTTTTTTTGAGCGCTTCCGCGGCCTTGGCCACTGCAGAGTTTGATCGAATCGAAGGTAGTACGCTCATACTTAAGGCAGTGCCAGGTCAGGCCACTCCCTCCCCTATTCAGACTGAGCTCTATGACCTGCGCTATTTAGGCACACTGCGTCCTCCCGCAGACGCTCCAACGGTGCCTCCTTATTTTTTGCTGACTGCAAAGCCTTGTAAAACATGTGCGCTCGATTCGGGCATCTACGCAGTCCGACCGGGCGGCCGAACCGAGCCGTTCGTACACCCGGGTAAGATCATTGACCCCTCAAGTCGATCAGTCGCATTAGAGTCGCGCGCGTTCTTTGGTCGCTGCCTGTATCAATCTAAGAACGATTTATACGTCGTCTTTCAAAAAGAGCGTGTGGACCGTCGAGCGCAGATGCAGCCCAGTGTATTTGTAGCAGAGCCGGGCGCAGACCATCTTCAAGAAAGACTCCTAGAACGCCGCTTGCCTCGGCTTCAAGACACCTTAAAACTCGTTAAAGCCAAGCAATGCCAGGAGATCATCTCCAGAAACCGCATCGGACAGGGCAAAGAGCTGCTCACTGGCCTCAGACGCGGAGAACTGGACGACTCCGATAAAAACGAAGCGAAACTTGAAGCAAGCGAGCTCACGAAAGAAAACCAAACGGACCGCGACTTCGTTTCGTCAGAAGCCAAGCCTACTGCCCAATAGATACGACCAAGCAACCTTGCGTCGAGACTTGGATTGACTCTTGCTTAAGTGTGAATCGAGGAGATCCCACTCATGGCACTCGAAGTCGTACCCCCTCATAGACTTTTGCTCACAACGGATGCCCTCCATTCGAACGGATTTTTTGACCCTCGCTACACCTGTGATTATGACAATTCGTCACCCGAGCTTCGTTGGCAAGGCCCGTCAGAAATCACGCGAGGCTTTGTGCTGATCGCCGAAGATCCGGACGCTCCCCACGGACTTTTCACACACTGGGTGGTCTACAATATTCCAGCTCACGTGCATCACTTGCCCGCCGGAATCCCAGCCCAAGAGTCCTTGCCCAACGGAATCCGACAAGGCACTAACAGTTTTGGCAAGTTGGGATACGCAGGCCCCTGTCCTCCCGTGGGTGATCGGGCCCATCGTTACTTTTTTCGACTCTACGCACTTCGAGAGTTACCCGAGATCCCTAGCCGCGCCAAGCGCGAGCAAGTGATCGAGGTCATCATGCCTTTCATCCATTCGACAGCAGAAGTCATGGGTCGGTATCAACGCCACATGCAAAAAGTCGGATAGCTCGCAGGACGGCCAGCCTTTCCCATTGGCGGGGTCTGTGTTAGCTTGCCGGACCATGGCTAAGAAAAAATCTTCAAAAAAATCTGCTTCAAACAGCGACTCATTCGCGTTGGTCAATACCCGTCCCGATGGCGCCGAGATCATCCGCAAAGCTCGTCTCGAACGATTCGCCAACCGAACCCAAGTCCGCCGCTACTCCGTTGAGTTTTCGTGCCCGGAGTTTACTTGCGTTTGCCCGGCTTCGGGATTTCCCGACTTCGCGACCCTATTTATTAAATATGTGCCCAAAGAGTGGTGCGTAGAGCTGAAGAGCCTCAAGCTCTATCTCAACCAGTACCGAGATCGCGGCATCTTTCATGAAGACGTGGTGAATGTCATCCTCGAAGATTTGCTCAAGCTACTTGATCCTTGGGAAATCGAAGTGGTTGGAGACTTCAATGTTCGCGGCAACATCAAAACCATCGTGCGCGCCAAGCACGCGCGCTAGGAAAGGCCCCCATGCAAATCAAAGAACTGGTCGCACGCGAGGTTTTGGATTCACGCGGTTTCCCCACGGTTGAAGTCGAGCTCGAGCTCACGGGCGGCGCGCATCCCGCGCGCGGCAGAGCCATAGTTCCGTCGGGGGCCTCCACAGGCGAAGGCGAAGCGCTTGAGCTTCGCGACGGAGACAAGAAGCGCTATTTGGGCAAGGGCACCCTCAAAGCAGTGAACAACGTCCGCCAGATCATCAAGCCTGCGCTCGAAGGAAAGAGCTTTTCGAGTCAAAGGCAACTCGACCAAAAACTTCTCGAGCTCGATGGCACAGCTGAGAAATCCAAGCTAGGTGCCAACGCCATCCTAGCCGTGAGCATGGCCTATGCTCGCGCTTGCGCTGAGGCGGAAGGCAAACAGACTTATCAGCTCATCTCCAAGATCCAAGGCACCCCAGGGATGACTTTGCCCGTGCCGCTGATGAACATCGTCAACGGCGGCAAGCACGCCGACAACGGACTTGCGATCCAGGAGTTCATGATCGTGCCAGCGGGTTTCGAGAAATTCTCCGAAGCGCTGCGAGCGGGCGTCGAGGTTTTTCACCACCTCAAGAAAATCCTGCATGACAAGGGGCTCTCGACGGGCGTGGGCGATGAAGGAGGGTTCGCACCGGCGGTATCGGGCGAAAACATCCATGAGCAAGTGATCCAGACGATTCTCCAGGCCATCGGTGCGGCAGGATACGAAGCCGGAACCGACATCTTTTTGGCGCTCGATTGCGCGGCTAGCGAGTTTGTTTCGCGCACGGCGGGAGAGCCTTCAGGTGGCCCAGTTCACTACGATTTCGAGGGCAAACGCCGATCTTCGCAAGAAATGGTCGCCCTCTATAGCCAATGGGTAGATAAGTATCCTATTCTATCTATTGAAGACGGACTGTCGGAGCACGATTGGCAGGGATGGGCAGCGCTCACCCAATCGATCGGCTCGCGCTGCCAGCTCGTAGGAGACGACCTTTTCGTGACCAATGCGACCTATCTTAAAAAAGGCATCGACCAGAAGATCGGCAACGCGATTTTGATCAAGCTCAATCAGATCGGCACCGTCACCGAAACCCTCGACACGATGAAGATGGCGGCGGCCGCAGGCTATTCGCAGATCTCGTCGCATCGAAGCGGCGAGACCGAGGACACGTTCATCGCGGACCTTGCAGTCGGTACCGATTGCGGCCAGATCAAGACGGGCTCTGCTTCGCGCACGGATCGAATCGCCAAGTACAACCAACTGCTTCGCATCGAAGAACGCTTAGGTTCTGCCGCGCGTTTTAACGGAGCAGGACTTTTTAAGAGATTCAAAAAATGACCCCACTGCGAGCCTGGACCGCGATCTTTGCACTCTGGAGTTTGTTTCTTTCAGGGGCATTCGCGAGTTTTTTAGGTTCGCCCGGAGTCTTTCAGCTTCTCAGACTTCAGAGTCTACTCAATTCCAAGCAGGCCCAGGTGAGCAAGCTTCAATCTGAGATTGTGGCGCTGCAGCTCGAAGGCTCGCTGCTGGAGCACAATCAAGTAGCCCAGCAAAGAGAGATCCGGCGAGTGCTGGGATACGCAGCGGCCGACGAGTTGATTTTTGATTTTTCGAGCGGCGAGTTTCCTTCGACCCACTCGCGCTAACTCGCATGTTAACGTGTGGCGTCACCTTCATGACGAACTTTTGACAATCGGCCCTTCTCTGCTCAAGATAGTCTTTAGTAGAGGGGGCACGAAAAGCCCCCTCTCAGGGTGTGAGTTGACCCAGATGCGATCAGGCGGCTGAGAATGTTGCCTGAAGACAGCCGG
>CAZGCK010000024.1:20753-25835 GCA_964524175.1 uncultured Bacteriovoracaceae bacterium
GGAAAGCTCCATGGCACTAGGCAAGGTAAAGTGGTTCAACGATTCCAAAGGATTTGGATTCATTGAACGAAACGACGGCGGAGACATCTTTGTCCACTACAGCGCGATCCGCGCAGACGGTCATAAGACCCTCAACGAGGGGCAAGAGGTCGAATTCGATATCTATGAAGGTCAAAAAGGCCCAGAGGCGCAAAACGTCCTGAAGCGAGATTAACCGCTTCAACATCCCGACATGCGGGACATAAACACTTAATTTAAAAGGTCTTTCTAAATAATACCAATATAGTTTTCTGCTACCTCCCGTTTTGACGCATTGCGTGATAACCCCCTCTGAGAGAGGAAAACCTATCATGGCTATGCGAGAGGCACCCATCCGCGCTTTGATCGCGATTCTTTGCGTTCAGTTTAGCGGAGCTTTACCGATCGCCGTCTCCTTGAGTCTATCTCGAGAAGCGCGAGCAAATGACGCATCCTCTGAGTCACCTGGCTTGGCGCGGACGCCTAGAGATTCTGAAGGGGCAGACGATAGGCTCAATTCGCTTCCGGGCGAGCAGGATATCAAAGGTATCCTTGTCAATGCTTCGAAGCAGACAGAAAAGTTGGCGATTCTCACGCGCAGAGCTAAGTACCCCAGCGCTCCCGCGACTCCAAAAGGCGGAGTGCCCACGCTCGAAGAGCAAATCTTGGCGATGGAAGCGATCATTCACCTCAAGCGAGAAATCGAAGATGTTCTCAAGCTTCCGGCGATTCCGCCTCCTTCGTCAGACCCATACTCCGAGGGCGTGACCTTTGCGTCGGGCCTCTCCAAGCTTTATGTCGTCTATGCCTACCTCAATACGTTTCAAGCATTTATTACTCTGCGAATCGCCCTGAAACAAAATCACGACTCCAAGTGGATGGATACTTTCGTGCTGCGGGCACCCCGAAGCTTCATCAAGTTCCTTCCTGGACTCGGCAAGACTTATCAGAATCGCATTGGAGACATTTTTCATTCGTTCAAAATCGATAGCGGTCCAGACGGAAAGGCTGATCCAGTCGCGTTTAGGCCAAGTGAGTCCCTCATCCAGAGCACGGAGCTTGGGATGCTCGCGGATGTGCCTTCTGAAGAGGCAACTTTTACGCTGGTTCAGTATGCGATCGTTCGCCAGCTTCAAACCAACCTGGATCGACTCCGCTACTTGAGAAAGGATCGTCGGCAGATCCAGTACAGAGTCCCGCCAGAACTCACATCTAAGCTATCAAGCCTGGGGCTCTCGACAGAGATCGCAGAAGAGCGACATCTCGCCAAGGTTGAGCCTGACTCACGACGCGCGCTTTTTCGGGCCTATGACCCTGTTGCCATGGATCTACCCTCTTTTGTGACCCCAGATCTATCGAGTCAAATCGCAGCCGCTATCCCTACAGGCACTCGAGTGCGCCGTGCAAAGGCGCCTGCGATCCATGAAGTATTAACGAAAGCCGAGCTTGAGGGCACACGAGAAAGCGTTTTTAACCAGATCAACAAAAGCTCGGTTGCCGTCAGCCCATTGAATGAGACAGATTCTATCGAGCTTCTCAGGAACTACCTGACCGACGCAAAAGTTGCGACTATCGTCAAGGCTCTCACACGCCTCAACGAAAGCGGGGTCATGCCTTATATGACCGAGAAGATGAGCGACCTCATGCTCACAGCAATCGACCGCCGCAAGCAGCAGTACATCGCTCAGCTGAGCGATGACGGACTCCGTGCTTGGCTTCAAGCTGCGCGCACGCAAGACGATGAGACCCTTTACGCGGCCGAGCGTAGAGCGTTCATCGAAGAGCTCGTGTTCTCCGCTCGTGATGCGACAGACACTCTGCAACGCGGGTTCTTCAGGCGCCACGGGCATCTGGATCCTAGCTCCGAAACACTCACTGCCCGATCCTATGCGGATAGCCGCATCGACCTGGAAGCGCTTTTCAATGCCTACGAGCAGGAAAAGCAAGCGCTCAATCCCAGACCGGAAGCAGAAAAGTGGATGTACTCCGTCATTTACTCTCCAACCTATCGCTTGGCTCGAGAGGAGTTTGGCAAAATCATGGTTCGCGAAACCAGCCCATCGGTCCTGGTCGGCGGAGTGGTCAGTCGCAGCGAGGTGGAGTCCTTCCTTTCATCCTCGCATCCTTTAGGTAAGCTCGATGTCCTCGGCATGCATCCATCGGACATCGCGAAAGTCATCGAACGCATCCAAGGCGACCGACACAAAACGATCCGGGACTTCTTCACCATGGGAGAATGGTTGGGGTTCACTCGCGTTTTTGTCACATCAGAGCCTGGAACGGCTGAGCTGCTGACGGACAATCGCATTGCCGACGCGTATTTTAGCACGATCGAGATGCAGCTGAAGAGCCGCCTCCCGATTTATAGCGAGGAAGTAGAAGCCCCTACCTCAGACGGCCGCACTCAAACGAAACTCCTGTCGCAAGCGTTGCTCGAAGCCAATCCGGAGCAGCAGAGCAGCGACGAGGTCATAGCCAGAGTCGACGGAATGATCGATCAAGCGCTGACTCAAGCCGAAGAGAAAGCGCTGGCTGGTATTCAGAAAACTGGTTCAGCAAAAAGCTTCGACGAGCTCGACACGATCTGCCGCAACTCCATGGCGCTCGGGTTCGCGATTCATCTTTTCCCAGAGCATCGTGCGGGCATCCAAAGCGCGCTCGAAGACTTGAGTCGCCCCAAGCTCAGCGAAGCCTTTCTCTCGCGTTTCATACACACCCCCATGTTTTGGGGCACCATCGGCCTGATGAGCATCCAAGGCCTGCACTTTGCGGCCAATCGCTGGATCCCTCCCATTGCCCCGGTCCTCAACGTGGTCAAAGAAGAAATGGCGCCGCTGTTCGAGGGCGCGATGATGAAAGGCCTTACTGTCGTCATCTTGGCTGACATCGCACACGCGACCCACAGGTCTTGGGGAAAATACGAGCAAATGGAAGAGGTCGAGGACTTTTATGCTGCCGGCGGCATCGGAACCCCGCTCGTGGGGGCGAACGAGCTAGCGGCCATGCACACAGATACCCTCATCGAGCTCGTCGGGGCTGGAGTCAATGTCGCCTTTCTAGGCGGGATGGCGGGAATCCCAGTCACCAAGCTCCTTCTCAACCGCGGAAAAAATGCGGCTATCCTGGGCGCGCTGATGCAAGACATGAAGGACTTTAGCGTGCTGGGGATTCCGGCGCATGATTTTAGCCTAGTCGAGAAGGTCTATAATGCGGGACGAAGCATTCGAGGAGCCGCTAGAGCTGGGGGCGCGATCCCACAAGAAGCAGCGGCAGTGGCGGACTTAGTCGGAGGCCCCGTTCGAATTGCCGACATGACTGCCGAACAATTTGCTGAGTTTGAGAGAGCCGCTTTAAGGCTCCTGGGGCAGATCCGTGACGGCAAAACCTATGCCCTACCCAACGTGATCCTACAACTCGCTCAAGACGACGCCTTTAAGGCACTTGGACTGAAACCCGGCAAATGGAAACATTTAGACAAAACGATAAGCATCTATCGCAAGGGCGGGCACAGCGATAAGGATCTAGCCAAGGCAGAACGCGCTTATGGATTCTTGAAGGGCATTGTCCAAAAGAACCCAGAGATCGTTGATGCGAAATATGTCGCGACATCTCCCACGGAGCGCAGACTGGTTTCGGCTCTCGGCAGAAGCAAGCTGCAAAACCTCTATTGGGATATGGACGGGGCAACTCAAGCAACTCAGCACACCCCTCCGGGGCTGACGCCGGTCGTATTGCCGACTGCCAAGGAGATCCATTGAAGTCCATCTGGGCCTGGATCGCGATGAGTCTCGCAGCGGTCCCAGCGCATGCAAAACAACCTGCGTTCGCTCATCTCGTCGATGAGTACGTCGCTGCCTATGCCTCATCCCAATTATCGGACCAAGGACTCCATTACGTCAAAGCCTCCCAGATAGCGCGGGCCGTGTTCAAGAACCCTGGCTCGCCTGAGTATGTTGAGTTGCTCAGCTACTTGGGCCAGCAATCGCAGCGAGCACCGGAGGCCATCACTGACCTTGCACGGATGCTCAACGCCAGATGGGAGGCTCTCACTCTCATGGGTGTCGAGGGACTTGCGAGGCGAGAAAAGCGAGAAGAATTTGCAGCAGTCGCAGGCTCTGCGCCCGCCTGTCTTGCGGTTCTAGGACTCCTCACAGTGGGCACACTTAAGAACCCAGCGAATGGAGCGAAGTTCTTGTCGCTGGCCAATCGTCTAACACTTTTACCAACGCTTGGCCTAGCGACTGGAGCGGGAGTCGGCTACGGCATGCATCAGCTGGAGGGCCCCGCCTACCCCTCGCCCTCAGAAACCATGAGAATAGGCATCACGAGCGACCAGTTTTTGGTGGCTCGCAACCCAGCCATCGAAACCTTTGGACCCCTCCTCGCATCGCTTGCCGTGAGCTCGATCACTTACGACATGATCGCTACTGGGAGTATCGCCGTCGAAGCACTTGGCTTTGCTCGTACAGCCGCGATCGCGGCCAATGAGGCTGCCACTCCTGCTAAGGTCAACCCACTCGCGCTGGCCGGAAGCATCGTCGCCGGCATCGCTGTTGATCAGGGGCTTGCAGAGCTGCAAGACCAGATCCGCTTCAACGAGTTCAAAGAGAAGATCTCTGAAGCAGTGAACCTGTTTGATCAAGCCCGCGAGATCGGCTCTGTCGCCGGGATGTACCAAGGCGCTGAGGCGCTGAACACCGTCGTGATGCAGTTTTTTGTCCACTACAACACTGTCCTGCTCCAGATGAGCGCGTGGTTTCTTCAATCAATTGATGAGGCCGATGATCGCTTAGGATCCTCACCTGAGGCCTACCAAGATCAAGTGGTTCAAATCGGATATCAGATGAGGGACTGGATTCGCCCTTTGGCCCGCCGCCCAGGCTACGCATCAGACCCCGATTTTGAATCTAAGACACGGCTCACGCTCCAACTCACTCACCCTGCCTCCACGGCTCAACAAAAGACCCAAGCCCGCTTGCAGCTCGATGATCTTCGACACAAGCTGGTCGATGAACTTCGCCGCGGAGAGATCCGGAGCCAAGGGCCCCATGTCCTGCTTCAGTC
>CAZGCK010000024.1:25845-28256 GCA_964524175.1 uncultured Bacteriovoracaceae bacterium
GATCCGAGGGACAGAGATGATACTGGCCTTTGCTCATCAAGAGCGCCTACAAACGACACGATCTTCTCTATCGCTTCCAGGAGGAGTAGCCCCTGAAGCGAACAATCCTGCGCAACCTACCGATGAGATTCGGGACGGGGGAATCCTATGAAAGAGCTTCTTTGCTTAGCTATATGTCTAAATATGCTGCCCATCGGCGCATGGGCGGGCGAGCCTCCCTTAGAACTCCACCCCACAACAGCCTCGACAGCAACGGGCACTTCCGGGGCTGGCCTTTTGTCTTCATCTTCTGAAGCAAGAATCAAAGCGGGCCTCAATGCGCTCTTCAGAAACTTTGAGTATCGCGCAAGCACTGGTGACTCTGCCCTCCCAACAAACCCAGCACTTGTTATGACGGCTACAACTGGAGAATCCGTGGCGAGCTGGGAGCCCGCTACCTCCCCACTCAGCGGAGAGAATCTTCAAGACTTCGCTAGCGCGCTTTTCGACGAGATCGCGTTGCTCCCCACCGCTCAGTACAATCAGATGCTGACGTTTCTCGCGATGGAGTATGCCGAAGCTTGGGAGAACATTCCCAAACAAATCGCGATCGACTCCGTCTTCGATGCCTACATGGTGCGCAGCTCTTCTGACGCTTCAGCTGATGCTCTTCGGCAACGACTCCAGCGAAACGTCGCGGAAGCCAAAGAGCGGCACCCTGTGCTGGATGTTTTGGGCGGGATTGTCAGCTCCTTTGTGCTCGTCGACGGATTCGCCCGCGGCAAGGGCGTGATCAATACCTACCGACTCAACCCTGAGGGCCTAGCGGGAATGAAAAGATTCAGAGCGGTGACGAGGGCCTTCTTTCAGCGAGCGCCCTTTTCAAAACGGACGCGCCTTCTTACTCTGGGAGCAGGCTCGACCTATGGGTTGGGCGAGGTTCTCTATCACTATCTGGCCACCCATCGTCTCGAACCTACTGCCCTGATCGCAGAGACCCGAGTAGCTATGATCGACCAATTCTGCGCCCGAGCAGGAGTCCTCCGAGAGGATATGGCTGCACTCAAGGCGCAGAAGATCGAAGAGCTTGTGCGAGAGTCAAAAGAGGTTCTCAAGCACCTGGCCGCGATCGACAGGGAGCAATCAAACCTTCAAAGCGAACTCGATTACCTAAAAAGACTGGCGCCGGAGAAAACAGGCCTCATCAATGAAGCCATTAAGGATCTCATGGAGGTCTCCAATCAAGTGCTGTCGATCAATCAGATGCTCTATCAGATAGCGAATGAGTTTGAGGATCCCACAATCGAGCTCCCAGCACTCAATGCGCCGGCAATGCCTTAAGCTTACTTGATCCGCTCTTCGCGCTTCACGCTTCTTAAGTTCTGAGGAAGCACCTTCTTGCGCAGACGAATCGACTTAGGCGTGATCTCAATCCACTCGTCCTCATCAATCCACTCGATGCATTGTTCAAGCGACATCTGCTTGATGCCAGACAAAGTGACCAGAAACTCTGCGCTGGCTGCGCGAATATTGGTCAGCTTCTTCTCGCGACAAGGATTGACGTTCATGTCATTGTCCTTGCTGTTTTCGCCGATGATCATGCCCTCGTAAACTGGGATGCCCGGACCAAAAAACAGAATGCCACGATCCTCAAGACCCAGGAGACCGTACTCCACGGTCTCTCCAGCGCGATCCGAAATCAATGAACCGCTGGTGCGATGCGGAAGGTCGCCTTTATGGGGACCGTATCCCAAGAGCTGCGTACTAAAGAGACCAGCGCCGCGCGTAAGCGTCAGATAGCGAGAACGCATTCCCAGCAAGCCGCGCGTCGGGATATCGAACTCCAAGCGCACACGGCCTGAACCATCGCCCTGGCCACCCTCGTACTTGGTGAGGAGGCCTTTGCGACTCTGAAACATGCCCGTCACATCGCCTACGGCAAACTCTGGCATATCGAGCACTGCGCGCTCCATCGGCTCTTCACGAGAACCGTCATCGCCAGTTTTATAAAGAACCGTGGGTTTACCCACCATGAACTCAAAGCCTTCGCGCCTCATCTGCTCGATGAGAATGGCAAACTGGAGCTCGCCGCGACCCAGAACACGAAATTGATCATTAGTCGCTGTTTCTTCGAGCCTAAGAGCGACGTTGGTGCGCACTTCGCGCGTGAGGCGATCTTTTAGCTTGCGCGATTGGATGGCTTCGCCCTCTTTGCCTGAAAGCGGCGACGTATTGACCGAAAAGATCATCCCTAAGGTTGGCCTTTCGACGACGATACGAGGGAGCGGACCCTGAGCTTCGTTACCGACGATCGTGTCGCCGATCTCGGTGCTCTCACTGCCTGCAATCACGGCGATGTCACCGGCAGAAAGCATGTCGACTTCAGTTTGCTTGAGACCTTCATAGGTATAGAGCTGCGAAACGGAGTAGCT
>CAZGCK010000024.1:28266-39816 GCA_964524175.1 uncultured Bacteriovoracaceae bacterium
CACGCGTTGGCCCTTCTTCACCGAGCCAGCCGTAATGCGACCGATGGCGAGACGTCCGACGTAATCAGAGTACGAAAGGTTGGAGACCAAGAACTCGAGATCAGTTCCCGAGCCCACCTTAGGGGGCGGGATATCGCGCAGGACTTCATCAAAAAGAGGCTTTAAAGTGCCTTGTTTCGTGCCATCCAAAAGCGCGGGCAGTTGATCAAAGTCCGTCGTGCACCACCCGTTGCGGGCGCAAGCATAAACGATCGGAAAGTCTGCCTGCTCGCTGGATGCACCCAACTCGATGAAGAGATCAAACGCCTGGTTGACGACTTCTTGAGTGCGAGCATCGGGGCGATCGACCTTGTTGATCACGAGAATAACTTTGAGACCTTGTCTCAACGCTTTTTGCAAAACGAAACGAGTCTGCGGAAGTGGGCCTTCAGCCGCATCGACAAGCAGCAGCGCCCCATCCACCATGCCCATAATGCGCTCGACTTCGCCGCCGAAGTCCGCGTGTCCAGGAGTGTCCACGATGTTGATCTTGGTGTCGCCGACGCGCACCGAAGTGTTCTTGGCGAGAATAGTGATGCCGCGTTCGCGCTCCAGGTCGCCCGAGTCCATCACGCGATCTTGCATCGCTTGATGAGCCTTAAAAGAGCCGGCCTGTTTGAGCAGGAAGTCGACGAGAGTCGTTTTACCGTGGTCGACGTGGGCAATAATACAAATATTACGTAGGTTCTGAGCCGCTTGAGGTGTTTGCATGGAGGCGCCAATATAAAGGAGTTGGGAACAAAATGCTTGTCCTATTCCGTCATGGTTTGGTCATTTATTATCACTAAGAATATTGAGGGTTTGAGCGCCAAATCGCGCGCCGTGCCACCTCTTAGCGACTTTTCGTCGAGCCTTTGATCTGATTAACCGCATGAAAAGCAGCCGTTTTATAAGCCTCGGCAAGCGTCGGATAGTTAAAGACGCTTCGAATGAAGTAATGAGCATCTCCACCGAACGCCATAACGGCCTGGCCGATGTGAATGAGGTCGGCGGCATTGTCGCCCACGATGTGAACGCCTAAAAGCTTGAGCGTTTTGCGATCAACGAGAAGCTTGAGCAGTCCCCAGCTATCCCCTACGATCTGGCCTCGTGCGAGCTCGCGATAGTGAGCGCGGCCCACAACGAAGTCGGCTTTCTTAGCCGCAAGCTCCTCTTCTGTGGGGCCAATCATCGAAACTTCTGGAATGGTATAGACCCCGTACGGAAAAAACTGCGCCATCTCGGTAGTCTCAATCTGAAATGCATTGCAAGAGGCCAGTCGCCCTTGCTCCATGCTTGTCGAGGCGAGCGCAGGCGACCCCACTACGTCGCCCACAGCGTAGATATTCTGCACGCTCGTCCTGAAGTGCTTGTCAATTTTGATAAGCCCGCGTTCGTCGCGTTCAATGCCGACCTCTTCAAGCCCGAGACCCTCGGTATTTCCATTGCGGCCTTGCGCAACTAACACGACATCAGCAGAGATCTTGCGATTGTTGGAGAGATAGACTTTCACGCCCTCGTCAGAACCTTTCTCAGGTTTGATGATCTGCTTGGCCTCGGCCTCGAGAACGATCTCCATCCCTCCGGCAACGAATCGCTCAACCAGATGATTGGCAACTTCTCGATCCACTGAGGCCAGGATCTCGTGACGACGATCGACGAGGTAGACTTCGGTACCAGCCATCGAGAACATGCTGGCGTACTCGCAACCAATGATGCCTGCGCCCAACACGACCATGGATTTAGGCAGCTTTTTGAGATCCAAGATCGTGTTGCTGTCGTGAACGAACTTGCCGTCCAAGCCCAGGTGGGACTGACAAACGGGCCTGGCGCCAGTCGCGATGACGATGAACTTGGCGGTAAGGATCTGAGTTGAGGTGGAGCTCCCCTTCTTGATGGTCACTTCGACGTCATTCTTGCCGAGAAGCTTGGCTCGACCATGAATCACATGAATGCTGTTGCGCTTGAGCTGGTCGGGAATGACCTCCTCTTCGCCCTCAACCACTCGGTCACGCCTGCGAAGCAAACGTCCCATATCCGGGAGGTCGCCTTTGGAAGCCTTGACGGCAGTCGCATGCTCGCGCTCCTGACCCAAGGTGCCGCGCGAACCGAGCGACCAACGATAGACGGATTCACGGAAGGACTTCGAAGGCAGAGTTCCGGAGTGAACGCACCCTCCGCCCACTGCGGACATTTCTTCGATGATAACGACTTTCTTCCCGACTTTCGCAGCTTGCATGGCAGCCTTCTGCCCGCCGGGTCCCGAACCGATGACGATCAAATCCAAGTTGCTAGTACTGCTAGTTGGGGATGCCATGATTTATGCCGCCACGGTTTTGTCGTTCTTTACCATTTGAACATACCAATCGGGTGGAGAAAATTTTTCTTTTGGGAACGGAAGACGATTGAGCTGAATCTCATCCATGAACGAGGGGAGATATCCGGTGGCCAACATCTCACCCACGATCTTGCCGTCGGCGGTTCGACCGCGCTGAATAAATTTGTAGATATCCTGAAGAACGTAGCGCCCGCGCTCATCGATCTCAGGGATCACCTCGGAGATCGCCGTCACTTTGCGCGAACCGTCGTTCATACGTTTGATCTGAACGACGAGATGAATCGCGGCCGCGATCTGCCGCTTGATCGCCGCAGGAGGCACCTGAGTGTCTCCCATCATGGCCAAAGTCTCCAGGCGAACGAGTCCATCATAGGGGGTATTGGCGTGCGTCGTCCCCATTGAGCCACCGTGGCCGGTGTTCATGGCAGTGATGAGATCAAGCGCCTCGGGACCGCGAACCTCGCCGACCACGATGCGATCAGGCCGCAGACGCAGGGCGCTTTTGATGAGATCGCGGATACTCACCGCCCCTTTGCCCATCTCATCGGCATGCCTGGTTTCGAAGAAGACCACATGGTCGGTCGCAATCTTGAGCTCAGAAGAGTCTTCGATCACAAGCAGGCGCTGAGTGCCCGGGATGCGAGAGCCCAGCACATTGAGAAGCGTGGTTTTGCCAGAGCCCGTGCCGCCTGAGATGATCGTGTTTTTAGCCAAGTAGATGCAAACGTCGAGAAAACGGGCCGCGTCCTTGGAGATGCTGCCTCGGTTGATCAAATCAACGAAAGTCGGCGTGCCTTTAGAAAATTTGCGGATCGAAAGGGTTGCGCCCTTTCGAGAACAAGGAGGAAAAACAGCTGCGACGCGGGATCCGTCGGGAAGACGAGCGTCGAGAATCGGATTCTCTTCAGTGATCCGCCGATCAACAGACTGGGCGATGTTGTTGATCGCAGCCTGAAGAGCATGCTCATCCCTAAAGGTCTCGGGCACTCGTTCGAGTAGGCCGCGCCGCTCGATGAAGATCTCATTGGGACCATTGACCAACACTTCGGAGACGGAGTCGTCCTCGAGATACTTTCTGACCGGTGAGAGAAAATTAGCGACTAAGTCTTCTTGTTTGCCCAAACTCGAGACCTCAATTTCCTTCCTGACTTGAAGCGGGCCTGCGGGCTTCGAAATCCCCATCAGGCGGCTGCAGAACGAACGCGAGATCCTTGACGATCATGGTACCCTCCATCCCGTTTACGGGGCAATAAAACCGATATTTGCCCGGGACGTTGGGCGTGAAAGTGATCTCCTCGACCCTTTGTGAACGCACCTGTTTGCGCACTTGAAACGAGTCCATCATAATGCATAGCGTGTTTTTGGAAGCGCCCGTCACGTACATGCGAACGGGAACATCGCGGCTCACGAACACAGTCTTAGGAAAATATCCAAGATCTCCAGCGATCAGGGCGACCTCCTGGACTCCTTTGCGAGCCGCGACTGAGGCCGGCTCAAGGGAGTCGGCGGCAGGCCTCACGGGATCTGGCAAGTCTCCTCCCAAAGCGGTAGGAGCGACCCTCACGTACGAAGGATCTGATTTTTTGGTATCGCGGCGCTTGGGGTCGCTGGAGAACTCAAGACCTGCCGGAGAGCGACTCGCGCCGGACTCTTTTTCAGCTGCGTCGAGCTCTTCGGTTTCGCGCGCAGCGAACCCGCTTCGAGTGCCCAGATCCACCTTGGCTGGAGCGCTGCCAAAGCGGGAGTCCGGGTAGCTTTCGCCAGGTTTCATGACTGGCTCAGACTGCGGCGGAGCCATGATAGTGCCCGCTTCTGCGCCCGGCATTGCTGCTGAAACGGCGACTGCGGCAGCAAAGATGCCGAGTAAGAACAATATTTTTTTAGTCATTGCACCGGTTCTATCCATAGAAACCCCTGCGTCTTTCATTTCGGGTGGGCACACGCCTACCCTTCTCAACAGACTCATCGGCTTGGGCTGGAAAAGAGTTAAGGTTGAAAAGAGTTAAGGTTGAAACTACGCGGGGTCCTTCCGCCGGTTGGGGTATGGGGCTTAACCAGCGCTCACTCTCAGCGCCTAAAAAGCGCCCACGCTCACTACCGACTAGACAGTTTGAGTAAATTTAACCAGGATCAAACTGACTCCAGAGAATATGGAAGCAAATCTTCCAATGAATCCGGCTACCTCTAAACCCAAAAGATCACCAGAAAAGTCGGATTCTTGGCACCTGGATTGCTTAGGTGGCACCTCGAGTATGAGCAACGTCATTTCGCTACAAGCAGCCCGCAGCATCCGAGACGCAGAGAACGAGGACCACGCCTATCGCGCCTTGATCCTTTCTATGGACAAGCTCGAGCTCCTCGAAGAAATGGTCCGATTCCAAGAAGAACGCTCTCGTATTGGGCAATTAAGCCTCGATATGATGGTTCGCGGTCGCACCTTGTTCAAAGCCCTCGAAGAAGCGGCAGAAACCCAAGAGCTCAGACTTCTTACCCGCTCCTACAGACGGCACCTCGACTACGAGCTTCTCGAATTTCGCCAGAAACAATCCTGATAGCGACCGTCAATTTTCGATCATTTCCTCAATCCGCACTGACACAGGACTGATTCAATAAAATAAATTAACGCCCATTGCCAAACGCCATGCGTTAGGGTCTACTCGATTTCGGGGTAGGTAAAATGGGGATAAAAAATTACGGGGTTTACGCGCTCATCGTTGCAGCGCAATTGGCAGCGCAATTGGGCAGTTTCACAACGACCGCATCAGCAGCTCTCGCAACAGCGGACAGCAGCACTGTCGATCAAACGATTTCGAAGCAAAGCCAGGATTCGAGCCGGGTATACGTCACGGCCGAGATCAACGCGGGTCCCGCGTTTCTCTCTGATGGACCTGGAGGCCAGTTTGGCGGAAGCGGCTCGCAGGTCGAGCTACTCGCGCTAGGCTCCTGGCGCATGAGCCAACGCTGGTCCCTGCAGGGCGGAGCCGGATGGGCGCGCAGCGGTGTCTCCGGCACCACGGAGATCCCCGGTTTTGGCAAAGGCACCTATGTGCTCAATACCAACGCAGTGGCGACCCAGATGTCTCCCCAGTTTTACTTCACCGATGCCTTGCAAGCAGGACTCATCGCTGAATGCTTGATCGGAGACGACTTGAGTTACTCGACTCGTCTGAGCAACTCTTCGCAAACAACGGCTTGGTTCGGCGGCGTTCAGGCGCTCTACGGCCTTTCGCTCGGAAAGCAGCCCATCAAGCTTGGCGCGCGCTATCTGACGGCGATCTCTTTGCCAGATCGCACGATGCAAATGGTGCAAGCTACGATGCAGATCAATTTTGGGGTGTACTAGCTAGTTCCGTTCGACCCTTTGAGCAAGGTTCATGATGTCCGCTGAACACTGATAGCCATTGGGCCATGCCCTCAAATCCACTGCGTAGAAAGCGCCATACTCCATGTACGAAGCGACGCACTCATTGGTTGCAGCACCATACTCCTGTGCAAAGGCCAGAGCGGCGTGCGTGAATTCATGGATCAAGGTCTGGGTCAACGAGTTGTCATCGAAGTGATCGAGAAGGAAATGGCAAATCATGATGTTCTTTGCCCAAGAGCGCACTTCTTTGCCTTTTCGGGTTTGAAAGAGGTTGGCAAACGCAGTGACTCTCGAGCCTTCGTTGACTCCGCTAGCCCCCTTGGCATTCGTCGAAGTATTGGAGCAGCTGGCCCAATCCTCGGTTTCTGAAGGAGGCAAGATGATTGGGAGCTTTGTCGGCAAATCCTCGAGCAACTCAAGAGCACCCTTAAAACCAAGCCGGTTCTCAGTGGCCAATAGCAGCGGAGCGCCACCTAGCGGAGCCTCGACCACTTGGGCGCGACGAATCACCTGAAGAGCGCGCCGCACTGCCCGCTTCACACGTATTTGCTCTGCAGAGGTTCCGCCTTCGATCCGCGTCTCGGCGACTGGCGGAAGCTGGGCAGGTGGTAGGATAGGAGTCGGATTGTCAGTTTGAGCAGGTCTAGGCTGAGTGGGTTTAGGTTTAGGCCGCGAGGGGCTAGGTTGATCCGCGGGCGTGGTCGGCTCGACTCGCTTAATCTTGATAGCAGTGACCTCAGCAGCAAGATCCAACGTGAGGCTCGAGCGACTCGACGTCACGCGAATTGAGGCGATTCCGCTAGCTTGCTGAACTTTATCCAAAACACTCCCAAGATCGAACTCGCTGCTTGCCAAAAGCTCCCTGGCGGCCCATTTGCGATACTGATAGACCTCGACATTCAATACATACTCTCCAGGCTTTTTATTGAAGTCATCCTGCGAAAAATCGTCACCCTCGAAAAAAATGCCGACATGATGCTGAGTGAGATCGATTCGACCGTTCTTTTCTGAGCGGATAAGCTTCGAACTGCGCGCTACACAAGCCCCAGACTTGCCGCAAATCTCAGCGCGAATCTGGTAATCAATATTCGAGTCTTCACCCCCGCCTGTGCGAAGATTCAATCCGCTCAAGGAAATCTTGTTCCTCGCCATTAAATTCCTTAGGTCACGATCAGAATGTTTATAGACGAGTCCTTCACGATGGCGCCCGAGGATCAGGAAGTAGTCTAGCGAGACACCCGTGCTGGAGTTCGTTAGCTGTCTCGAGCGGGAGATGTCGCTCGCACTCAAAGCCGGCAGAATCGCGGCTGCATTGATCTCCTCGCTGGCGATCTCTCTATCCGGGAACCAGCTACTGTGTTCGTAAAGAGAAAGTTTGATCGTATAATCCGAGAGTCCAAGGTTGCGGTCGAAGTTCACTCCGACACCGGAAAAATCCTCAGGAAGAAACTGGATCGGTCGAATGCCTTGGAGATTGCGAGACATTTGGTCGGCGTCGAGGTCAAAAACCTCGGTCTTCTTCGTCTCGCAATATTTGAAACGGCAAACCTCGACCACGAAGCGAAACTCGGTCCCAGTGCTTCTTCCACGCGTCAGCCTATGCAGAGATAGATGAACCGGAGAATCCTTGAGGTAATCCTCGAGTGACTGCTCGAAAGCCACGGCGCTGACTGAAGCAAAAAGAGCCCCCACGACCACACTAAATAAGTAGAATTTATTAAATAATCTATTTTTCATAAAAATAGGCGAACGAGTTATCTCAATGTATACTAAATTAGTCAAGTAATATTATGCCTAGATATAAACCATAAAAACTAAATAAAACATCCCCCTACTTGGCCCGCGACAGACAGGAAAGTCTGGCTCTTCTTTAAGCGAATGTGCTCCTCAGCGGATATCAAAGAGACGTTATCTTTCTAGTGCAATGTCCCTCTTACCAGGGTGAACTACCCAATTAATTGCGCTGTACAAAGCTAAACTGCCGCAGTGAGAGTGGAGCTGTCACTTCCCTGTTTCTTCACGGACGAAAGAACTGATGGCGAGAGTGAAGATAGCAACAGCGATTGGAATCTTAACACCTCGAGATCCTTAGGCCGCTTCGAGATCTGTTCTTCTCACCGGGGACCTTCATCTTCTCAATGTAGCTGAAGCCTTATAGCAAAAGCTCCAGCATTCACCTTGAACGGTCTAAGATAGGATGCGTGTATTGCCTCCAAAGCGGGTAAATCAACGCAAGCCAGATTAAGGCTGAATAACCTATGTCATATTTCTTTGAAGCAATTCGGAGGTGAAGCATTGGAAAATGCTTTTGCGGATGCTCGTGATGATCAGCATGAATCGCTATGTTGAAGAGAAAGATATTTGTAAAGATATTGCCGCAATCCCAAGAGTGGGATTCATGAACTGGCTCATAGGCTCCAGTCAATTGACGTTTACGTCTTAACCCATAGTGCTCAATGTAATTAACTGTTTCGACTAATAGAATTGCCACAATCGACTGAACTACGAAAAACGCAAGCGCGATCGATCCTAGCAAAACTTGAATGAGGACAAGAGTTAAGATTTCGATCACAAGAAAATGAATGATTTTGTTTCTTATGAGAGAATCCTGCGTTCGGCTCTGAATCTTGTAGCTACTGATAAGACCACCGAGAACCGCTCGAGGCCAAAAAAAATAAAGAATTTCTCCTCGATCTGCTGAAGCTGGATCTTGAGCTGTTCCAACGTTTTTGTGATGCCCCTTGATATGCTCTACTTCAAAATGCATGTAGTTGGTTTGGTGCAATAGAATCAATCCCAAGAATCGATCGAGTCTGCTTTTTCTGTGAATCAATTCATGGGCACAGGTAATCCCTAGTCCACCTGTTAATGTGCCTACTGAAAGAGCGGCTAAAG
The DNA here is from genome assembly GCA_964524175.1 of uncultured Bacteriovoracaceae bacterium. Lineage (GTDB taxonomy): Bacteria > Bdellovibrionota > UBA1018 > UBA1018 > UBA1018 > CAZGCK01. Next base: position 36,882 of record CAZGCK010000024.1, read on the forward strand.
TGATTATCCAAAAGTTTTCACTATGGTCGAGATTCAGATTCGTGATCCAATAAAAACAATAGATCAAAAAAATCGATTGAATCAGCGGGTAGATGCGAACCGCAGCCCTTGAAGTTCTGAGTGAACTGGCATTGGCGATAGTCGAATAGAATTTGCTCGTCGCGGTCGTTGAGATTTGTTTACTGAGGATGAGGTCAATTAAAGGATGAATCAGAAAAACAAATGCCAAAGAAAAAACTGAAGTCAAAACACTAGGAAAAAAATGCATAAATAGCATTTGAGTCGCGACTAAAAGATGCGGAAAAAAATAAGCTATTGCCATGATTCTAGACTTAACACAAAAGATAGCACCGATCTAATCTTGGGAGGTAGAGTTTGAAACAGAGTTTGGTAGAAGTTTTGAGCTTCCATGACGCTGCCTATCCTTCAGGAACGACTTATTTCTCAAAATTTAAGGATTTGGATGAGCCTTTTCGCTCAGAAATCCTGGCTATCTATGCATTGCTGCATTGGATTGACGATGTTTCTGATGACCCATCTCAGAATCACGTGAGTAGACTTGAAGAATATGAGCTTTTTAAAGACGCATTCCAAGCCGCTGTTCATGGAAATGAGCCTTCGGTTATCCTAAATGAATTACTAAAAAGAGCTCAAGGCATTGTCTTGCCAGCCGCCTTAGGCAAGAACGCATTAAGCCGTGCGCAATCTCTGGGTCTAATTTTGCAGGCTTCTCAAAAAGTTTGGAATGAACACAAAATCAAAAATTTCGAAGACTATTTTGAATTATTCGAAATTTTAAAGGCGATCAGCCAATGGGAGCGGAAAGTCCAGTTCGAAACTCTTAGTGAGTTGGAGCTATTCATCAACAAAAAGTTTTTATTGATCGTGAAGGTCTTTGAGCCGGTCGTTAGTCAACATAGCGCCCGAGATTTGCAGAACCAGTTGAGGCACGAATTTTTTTGCCTCATGAAAGCAATGCAGGTCGTTAATGTTCTTATGGATGTCGAAGAAGATTGGCAGGCCCGTCAAGTTTGGATTCCAAAAGAATTTATTCTTCAAAAAGATTTAGACTTAATTCATCAGAGAGCGCCAAACATTGAGAAGTCAGGTGCTACCAGGATGCTTGATTTAGCCGATCGTCAATTGGGAGAGATTCAAATCCTTTGGGATGAATCAACTGTCGGCATTCAAGAATCTCGGTTTTTTAGAGGACTTCACGAAATCTATTTGGCTCTTAAAAAATATCTACTCGGACGAGAGCCATAAATAGAGGACCTCTGTGTTTCAGGGGCCTCTGGCGGAGACTTAGAAGGCTATGCGCGCCTCCGTGATCCTGATTGTGACGGCCCCTAGCCCACGAACGGAGTGAGCTAGCTCAACCCAATATTGCCATAGATTACAAAGCCACCCATTGGTTCTTCATATTCAAGGGCATAATTGTTCCTCGGGAATTGGAAAAGTACTTTACCAATTCTAGAGGAACATCTAAAATGAGGTTTGGAGCTTCTTTCTAAAAACGATATTATGCCGCATTTACGCAGTCGCTATATTGAACCTATTTTACGAGAGGGTTTGTCGCACAAAGGAATTGTGGGCCTTTTTGGTCACCGACAGGTTGGCAAAACAACCTTGCTTGAGAAACTGGCAAAGCAGTATGTGACCTTGGATCGATCTGCAGACCTCTATCGCGCCGAGCGAGCTGCCGAAGACTTTTTGAGCAGTTACTTTAGACGTGGGACGACTCCGGCGGTACCCTTGGCTATTGACGAATGTCAGTTGGCGCCTTCGCTTTTCCCTGCATTGAAGGAGTTTGTCAGGCAGAACAAAAGCCCGGGACTGTTCTTACTCTCAGGCTCAGTCCGATTTTCATCAAGAAAGGCAATTCGTGAGTCTTTAACGGGCCGCATCTTGAGTTATGAACTGCTCCCTTTTTCAGTGTCGGAAATTCAGGGAAAGCCAGTCAATCGGTTAGCATTACAACTCCTGTCCTCAAAAGCCTTCGCCGTTTCACATTTAGAAAAGCTCAAGGCCTATGGCTTAGAAAACCATAAAGAGGGGATGAAGTATTTGCAGTTTGGAGGGCTCCCTGGAATTTGCTTCGCGCGAAACGAAAGACATCGAACGGATCTCATTGAATCACAACTAGCCTTAATACTCGATCGAGATCTAAGACTAGTTTGCGACACTAAACTTTCCTTATCTACCTTGCGAAGTCTAATCGAAGTCATTGCTGGTCATCAGGGGCGGCCGTTCAACCTCTCTGAAGTTAGCCGAAAGGCTAGGGTTTCTGCACCAACTTTGAGAAAATTGATGAGTGGTTTTGAGTCGATCTTTTTTCTTAGAAAGGTTGCAACTGAAGGAAATAAATCGTGGCCGGTTTACTATTTTGAGGATCAAGGAGAGGCATCCTATCTTTTGAGTTATCGCTCCGGCAATGCCCCAAGCTATTATAGTGATGTTATTGATCAATTAGAGCGACTTGCATATGCAAACCTTCGGGTTTCATTTAACTATGAGCCAGGGCTAGCTTGGTCTATTTTTCAATATCGACAAGAGGGGGGAGCTTATGTACCTTTTGCTTTTCGTTCCAACGGCCGAGTGATTGGTTTTTTGTGTTCGCTTGAAGAGAAGCCGTCTTTGGGTGCTATTCGTAGCGCTCAGTCGTTTCGAATGGCCTATCCAGGAGCGAGAGTGGTCCATCTTCATCCCGGAAAATCAATTCAGTTAATACATCAAGATGAGATATCTCTCCCCATTGAATTATTCTTTTAGGTAGGCGAATGATCCGAGGCGTGACGATTTACGGCAATTGTCGGCATTCAAGAATCCCCTAGCCCACGAACGGAGTGAGCTAGACCAAAAAATACTGTGCGTGAATTCATGGATCGAGATCTTGGTTACGACCTATGCTTGACAAGATTCGCTTACAGCTGCC
>CAZGCK010000025.1:0-2454 GCA_964524175.1 uncultured Bacteriovoracaceae bacterium
TCCCGTTTCCACTTCCAAAAACTCTAGCTCATACAAAAAAAGGAAAGAGGCTTTGTGCTGTCGAAAAATTTGACAGTTGATTGAACCTCCGGATTGGGTGGGAAGGCTCTCCCTTTATCGTTTTTAAAATAACTAATTACTTCAATAGGTTAATCATATTAGCTACCGTGTGTCATTTTGGCCCTTTTCTTGAACTGATCTTCTGAAAGTGGACGAATCGGAAGCTCGTCTCAATGTGGAAGTTGAAAACAGAGGAGTGGAAAATGAAAATGACGTGGAAAAAATTGGGAGTATCGCTGGGTATGGTTTTGTTGGTGGGCGTGGCTTGCGGCCCGCAAAAACAGAAGGCTGATGCAAAGGACTCCAAGGCTGCGGAAGGCGCTGAAGTCAAGCCTGCCTCCATTCCTGTCAGTAATTCTAATGAAGCCTTGATGAATCGAACTACTGGTAAGCATCTGACTAAACGCGAGGCGATCGCCCAGGGGATTCAGCCTTGCAACGGTCAGCCTGGAAAAAAAATTGGCACCAACGGATTTGTGGCGGACACGGCAGATGTTGAGGGCGGGACCATCGCGGACAACGCCTGGGTATGCGATACCGCATGGGTTAAAACCGGTGCCTATGTCGGACATGATGCTTGGATTCTGGGTAATTCTTTAGTCACTAGGGGGGCGGTAGTTTATCAAGATGCCGTCATCCATGGCAATGCAGTGATTCAAGGTGAAGGTGTTCAGGTCTATGGGAATGCCCAGGTTTCTGGAAACAACTCTTGGGTTCATAGCGATGCTGACATTTATGAAAATGCGATCGTCAAAGACGATGCTGACATTTCCGAAGGTTCACAAGTTTATGGCAATGCAGTTGTGGGAGGGGTCTCCAAGGTATCTGGCGGCGCCCATGTGACCACGGCCATTGTGGGCAACGTCACGGGTGATGGTTACGAAGAAGAGTAAGAACTAAGATTTTCCGTCTGATTTCGCGTTAGAATCGAAATCAGACGGAAAATCCTTCATCGCCAACCCCCTTGCCTTGGTCTCCCCCTCATCATATGTTCGCCAAAAGAATAGGATTCACCCATGGCAGAGAAAATCACCCCCCGCGCCCAAGACTTTTCGCAATGGTACCAAGACGTAGTCCTCCAGGCTAAACTGGCCGACTATAGTCCAGTCAAAGGTTGCATGGTGATTCGTCCCAACGGATATTCGATTTGGGAGCAGATCCAACGCAATCTCGACCGTCGCATCAAAGACACGGGCGTTCGCAACGCCTACTTCCCTCTTTTCATTCCTGAGAGTTTCCTAAAAAAAGAAGCCGAGCACGTCGAAGGTTTTGCCCCCCAATGCGCGGTGGTCACCTATGCCGGAGCCAAGGATCTCGACGAAAAACTCGTCGTTCGCCCTACCTCCGAAACCATCATCAACAGCATGTTCGCCAAGTGGATCCAGTCCTACAGGGATCTACCTTTGCTCATCAATCAATGGGCTAACGTGGTCAGATGGGAAATGCGCACGCGCCTGTTTTTGAGAACCACCGAGTTTCTCTGGCAAGAAGGCCACACCTGTCATGCAACCGCAGAAGAGGCCGAAGAAGAAGCCCGCCTCATGCTCCGTGTTTACACTCAGTTCGCTGAAGAAATCCTCGCAATGCCAGTGATCCCAGGTCTCAAGAGCGATAGCGAACGCTTCGCCGGCGCACTTCGCACTTACTGTATCGAAGCCATGATGCAGGATAAGAAAGCGCTCCAAGCCGGCACTTCGCACAACCTCTCAACCAATTTTGCCACCGCTTTCGGCACCCAGTTCCTTGATAAAGACGGCAAGCAAAAGACCGTGCATCAAACCAGCTGGGGTGTTTCTACTCGTCTCATTGGTGGCATGATCATGACCCACTCCGATGACAAGGGATTGGTTCTCCCTCCGCGCCTGGCTTCAACCCACGTTGTCATCGTTCCGATCATGGCCAAGCCTGAGCACACACCCAAGGTGCTTGAGGCTTCCGACAACCTTGCTGCTGCTATCCGAGATGCTGGTCTTAAGGCAAACCTCCCTTACGAGCTAGGCGTCCACGTCGACAAGGACGATCAAAAGCAAGCTGGCTGGAAGTTCCACGAGCATGAGCTTCTCGGTACACCGGTCCGCATCGAAATCGGCCCACGCGATCTTGAAAAGGGCCAGGTTGTCGTTACTCGACGTGACTTGGGCGTCAAGGAGTTTGTGCCCATGGCCGAGGTCCCAGCCAAGGTTGCGACAATGCTAACTGCGATGCAAAAAGAACTGCTCGAACGCGCCCGGCAACATCGCGACGCTAATACCTTCCGCGTCGAGAGCTATGCGGAGTTTAAGCAAAAGCTTGAGGAGCCAGGTGGATTTTTCATCGCGCCTTGGTGCGGAAGCAAGGATTGCGAAGCCAAAGTGAAGGAAGAAACCAAGGCGACGATTCGATGTCTGCCTCTGG
>CAZGCK010000025.1:2464-6424 GCA_964524175.1 uncultured Bacteriovoracaceae bacterium
TCAGTATCAACCGTTGCCTGAACCGGGTCATTGCATGGCTTGCGGATCGATGCAGCAGAGTGCGTCTTCAGGCAAGTCGTCCGTTCGCGTGATTTTTGCTAGGAGCTACTGAAGCACGTGACGAGTCTACCAAAGGAAGGCGATTCCATGATTCAAAGCGAAATTCCTTCTGACCTGATTGTAGCCTTAGATTTTCAGAGATCTGACAAAGCCTTCGAGATGATCGACAAACTCAAGGGCCTCCCGGTCATTTACAAAGTGGGATTTGAGCTCTTCATGCACGGTGGTTCCGATCTTGTGCGCGAGCTCGTGCATCGAAAGAACCGGGTTTTTTTGGATCTCAAGTTTCACGATATTCCCAATACTGTAGCGCGCGCTGCAAGGCAGGCTGCGCTTCTCCATGTTGAAATGTTTACCCTCCATCTTGCAGGTGGCAGTGCGATGGTCAAAGCGGTCGCGCAGGAGCTCGCTGACATTCCCCAGCTCAAGCCTCGAATCTTGGGAGTGAGCGTCCTCACATCATTCGATGATGTGAGGTGGGCAGAAGTCACCAAATGCCTCACTGGCCACGCGGTTGACGTCAGCGACTCAGTTAATGGGTTAGTCTCGCACGCAACGACCTGGGGTGCTGACGGCGTAGTCTGTTCTGCGTTTGAGTTGCCAGTGGTGAGAGAGCGGGCTCCAAGTCTCTATACGGTTGTGCCCGGTATCCGCCCTGAGGGGTCTGCATCCAACGATCAAGCAAGGGTGATGACCCCGAGACAAGCCCGCCAAGCGGGTGCAAGCGCCATTGTCATGGGTCGCCCTATCACCGAGTCTCCGGATCCTCGCGCGGTTGTAGAGAGCGTACTCAAAGATCTCACAGCCATCCGAAATACAGCCTAATTCAGGCTTTCGCTTTAGCCCAGGAAAGCGTAAACGCAGGGAGCTTGGCAAACCTACATCTGCGTAATCCTCATAGTGTGCTTGCAGTGCTGGAGAAACGTCCTCAGGACGTGCTTCAAATCACGGTGCCCCCACAAGCGCGCGAGGGTTGGTCGCAGGTTCTTCAAGTGGCGCGCTCCAAGGGTGTGAAGGTCCACGAAGCTGAAGTCAAAGGCAAGTCTCAAGGACAAGATCGCGGCAGCCGTAACGGGGGAGATCGCAGTCGTGGCGGTGATCAAGGTCGTCGATCTCAAAACCAAGCGATCAAGGCCATCGTCCCTGAAGAGGGTGGTCGCGCTGGGATGGCTGAAGCCATTGTTCGCGAGAAAACTGGTCTTGCTACCGAAGAGCTTTTTGAAGGCGCAAAAGACGCTGGCTCTGGACTTTGGCTCGCTCTCGATTGCCTTACGGATCCTCACAATGTGGGAGCTATTTTTCGTGCGGCTGCGTTCTTTGGTGTAAGGGGCATCCTTCTGACCCAAGAGCGATCGGCGCCTCTCACCTCAACCGTTTACGACGTCGCATGTGGTGGCGTTGATCACGTTCCCTTCGTTCTCCAAACCAACCTGCAGCGCGGTTTCGAAGTCGCTAAGGAAGCGGGCCTTTGGATCTTAGGTTCTTCTGAGCACGCCAAGCAGGATTTCGCGACCGTTGAGCGCGATCGGCCTTGGCTCCTTGTATTGGGTAACGAAGAGCGCGGAATGCGCCGGCTAACCGAAGAAGCTTGCGATGTCCTGGCAAAGATCCCGGCAAAGGGAGGAGTCACCTCACTCAATGTCTCGGTCGCTGCCGGAGTGATGATTTCGAAACTGGCTTAAATATTTAAAATATCTAGCATTTGAAGTGCTAAGTCAGTCTGCGGCTCGACCTTTTGATTATTCGAGGGCTTTAATACGGCTCAAATCCGTGATGCGAATCGGCCATAGAACCGTGCTTTCTTCCTGAAAAATCACGAACTCCCCGGCTGTTACGGATAGCAATGTAGCAATCCGGCCCTTGAGGCGCACATCCTTGCGATCGGGCCCTTCAAACTCCACCCCCAGTAAAGTCCTGTGGGTCGCCCAATGCTCAAGTTCATCGCGATTGGCGCATTCATGTCCTCGGCAGCCCACCTTTCTAAAAATGGATCCAATTCCCGCCGTGATTTTAAGGCTGCCTTTTTCGCCCTGAAGCGAGCGTTCCTTTTGTGTCTTGGCATCTTGTACAGACTCCGTGCCCCATGTCTCTTGGGTCGCACGGATTTCCTCGTCTACTCCTTCAATCGACAGCCATTCGCCAACGAGTTGGTGATCCGCTTCCGGGTGGAACTGAAATCCATAGGCCTTGTTCCCAATTCGATAGGCCTGACGTGGGCAAGCCCGTGACTTGGCCAAAAGCAGTGCACCTTGGGGTAGGTGAAATGTATCCCCATGCCAGTGATAAACGGTGGGATTGAATCCGGCCGCCCCCAAGATCGGGTCCTGACTGCCGTCTTTGGTCACTTCGATAGGAAACCAGCCTACCTCGTGGGTCGTATTTCTCTCGACGATCGAGCCCATGGCTCTCGCCAGCATTTGCCCACCTAAGCAGATTCCAGCGACGGGGTAGTCTATTTCTACACAGGCTCTCAGTAGCTCGATCTCGGGTCTGATCCAGCTGTGAGGCTCCTCATCGTTGGCGCCCATTGGGCCGCCAAGCGATATCATGCCCGAAATCTCACCTACAGAAGGGTAGGCCTCACCTAAATAGGGGTGAATACATAGCGTTTGTATACCCTGACTCTCCAGAGCGCGCTTCACAGCTGCTGGGTGCTCATGGGGCGCGTGTTGCACAATGAGGACAGGTTTGCGTCGATCATGCCGGGGGGAGCCCATCAATGCATTTTGACGTGAAAAACAAAGGGCGTCCAGCCCCCGAGCCGAGCTCGGTATGCGGGACGCCCTGAGATGCTTTGAGTAGAACGGCTTTAGGCGATTAGAGCGTGTAAACGATACTTGCTCCGAGTTGGGTCGAATACTGGCCCATTTGGAAGCTTGTGAGGGTTGAAGAGGGGGCGCCATTGAAGGGAGGAACCGTAACCAAGCTGAAAGAAGGACCAGCGTCGAAGTGGAAGGAAACAGGAGTTCCGCCTACACCAAAGTGAATGCCGGCAAGGCCCATGATTGATAATGCAAACTGTGTGTTGCCCGCTAGGTTGGCCGTACCCAAGCCAAAGCCGCCGCCTACATGAAATCCGGCACCCTCTCCGCCTGCGACCGTGCGCTTATAGACAGCTCCGCCGCCAAAGGCAAAGGCGCCTGAAGTGCCTGGAAATCCAATAAACATTTGAAGGGCATCATGACTGGTGAACTGCAGGATACCCGTTACGCTACCGGCGAGGGGGGCGTAGGATGCTCCTGCTGCAGCCGTGCCGAAAACTGGCACTGGCGTAATAGAACTCAGGCCCAGCGCGAAGCTCAAGCCCCCTCCAGAACGAGTGGGAGCCGACATAGCGGATTCAATGGAGCGTTCAGTGGCCGCGCGGGCCTTTTCCCGAGCTTGGGCAGGAAGAGCTGCCAATCCCACTGCAGTTGCCAAAAATATAGAGAAAGTAATGGTTTTTTTCATAGGGCGCAAATCTCGCTGGGGCCCCCAGCTCTGTCAAGGCTAAGCAAAGAGCGTCATTAAAGAAAGTCGACCGATCTTCCGTTGACATTCTCAGCGAGGAGTGGTGATTTACGGCCCTAACGCTGGCGTGAGCTGGATGGGTTCGTACTTGCGAGCACCACTCGACAAGCTGTTCGCTCACAGTTCCCTCGAATTTCGATGATGGGCTGGAGTAGCTCAGTTGGTAGAGCAACGGTTTTGTAAACCGTAGGTCGTGGGTTCAAGTCCCGTCTCCAGCTCCATAACACAGTTCCTATTTGCCGGAGGAGTACCCGAGTGGCCAAAGGGACCAGACTGTAAATCTGGCGGCTTACGCCTTCGCTGGTTCGAATCCAGCCCTGCCCACCATCTTCGCGGGAGTAGTTCAATGGTAGAACGGCAGCCTTCCAAGCTGCTCACGGGAGTTCGATT
>CAZGCK010000025.1:6434-11039 GCA_964524175.1 uncultured Bacteriovoracaceae bacterium
CTGTAAATCTGGCGGCGTATGCCTTCGAAGGTTCGAATCCTTCTCTCTCCACCATCTAAAAATTTCGCTGGAAGTGAAATTTTGCTGGAGCTCAGTGGCCGCGGTGGATATGAAGGCTGTCATATCTAGCGCGGATTGGCAGGTAGAAAGCCTGACAAAATAAGTACATAATAGATTTGATCGCGCCGAGCGTTATTTGCTCGGCTCGGAAAGTAAAATAAACGCACCATTCTTCATGACTTTTGCTCTTTCTGAGAGTAAATGGGTCATGAATCACTGGAAGCGGGTTTGGGCGGGAATAGCTCAATTGGCTAGAGCATCGGCTTTCCAAGCCGAGGGTTGAGGGTTCGAGTCCCTTTTCCCGCTCCAAAAAACAACGCTCCCCAGGAGCAAAATCCCAATCAATAAAGGATTTAATAGGATTTAGATAAAAAAGTTTTGCTCTTGTAGCTCAGTGGTAGAGCACTCCCTTGGTAAGGGAGAGGTCATGGGTTCAAGTCCCATCAAGAGCTCCAGTCAAACCGGTTTTAGGTTCCGGTCGGGTAACAAACCTAACCAAACACTCGGAGGCCTCGTTTAAGGTATGTCGAAAGAGAAATTTGATAGAAGCAAACCCCACTGCAACATCGGCACAATTGGTCACGTTGACCACGGTAAGACCACGCTGACTGCTGCAATTACCAACGTTTTGGCGAAGAAAGGTTTGGCGCAAGCTAGAAACTACGACCAGATCGATAATTCGCCTGAAGAAAAAGAGCGCGGCATCACAATCAATACCACGCACGTTGAGTATCAAACCGCTAAGCGCCACTACGCACATGTCGACTGTCCGGGACACGCGGATTACGTAAAGAACATGATTACTGGTGCTGCTCAGATGGACGGCGCGATCCTCGTTGTTTCCGCAGCTGACGGCCCAATGCCTCAGACCCGCGAACACATCCTTCTTGCTCGCCAAGTGGGTGTTCCTGCTATCGTCGTGTTCATGAATAAGTGTGACATGGTCGACGACAAAGAACTCCTTGATCTCGTCGAAATGGAAGTTCGCGAACTTCTCACTTCCTATAAGTTCCCTGGCGATCAAATCCCGATTGTGAAGGGTTCTGCAACCAAGGCCCTCGAAGGGGATGCAGGAGAGCTTGGCGAACCAGCTATCCTTAAGCTTATGGATGCTGTGGACGAGTATGTCCCTCAGCCGAAGCGTGAGAAGGACAAGCCATTCCTCATGCCTGTAGAAGACGTGTTTTCGATTTCTGGTCGTGGCACTGTCGTCACTGGTCGTGTCGAGCGCGGCGTGATCAAGGTCGGCGAAGAAATCGAGATCATCGGCTTGCGTCCTACGATCAAGACTGTCGTGACCGGCGTCGAAATGTTCCGCAAACTTCTTGATCAAGGTGAAGCTGGTGACAACATTGGAGCTCTGCTTCGCGGCACCAAAAAAGAAGAAGTTGAGCGCGGCCAAGTTCTGGCTCACGTGGGCACCGTTACTCCTCATAAGAAGTTCAAGGGCTCTGCCTACATCTTGACCAAGGAAGAGGGCGGTCGCCATACCCCATTCTTTAAGGGCTATCGTCCACAGTTCTACTTCCGTACTACCGATGTTACCGGCGTCGTGACTCTCCCAGCAAATGTGGAGATGGTCATGCCTGGCGATAATATCCAAATGGAAGTTGAGTTGATCACCCCGATCGCCATGGAAAAAGAACTTCGTTTCGCTATTCGCGAAGGTGGCCGTACCGTTGGTGCAGGCGTCGTCGCAGAGATTATTGAGTAAGTCTGTTATGATGTAAACCTCACCCTGCTGATGCAGGTTGAGGGGCTTTCGAATTCAGGGGAGGGGCGCAAGCCCTTCCCCGTTTGGAAAGTCAAATGTCACGCCAAAAGTTCCGATATTGGAACCGGCCCTGCAAGGAATAGTATTATGCGAGTCATTGTAAGCCTGGATTGTACTGAGTGTAAGCGCAAGAACTACTCGACGACTAAGAACAAGCAGAAGACCACCGACAAGCTTGAATTCAAAAAGTTCTGTAAGTTCTGCCGTAAGCATACGCCTCATCGCGAAGGCAAGTGATTCGATTTAGAGATAGGGCAGTAGCTCCAACGGTAGAGCAACGCATTCCAAATGCGTGGGTTGTGGGTTCGAATCCCTCCTGCCCTGCCATTTTTCTAAGGGTAGTGAGGATAGCCTAAACTATGGAAAATCAATATCAGAAGTGGGTGAATCTAAGCTACTTGGCCGTTGCAGCGATCGTGGGCTATATTGCCTTCTCTGCAGCCACCTATGTAGTCGGAACCTATGACTTGGAGACACGAATCCGCAATGTGGATTTGGTTATCCGAGGTGGTGTGATTGTCTTGGCAGGCATCTTGTTCGTAGGTCTCTATCGGCACGAGCGAGTCAATGAGTTTATGAACGAAGTGATGACGGAGCTCTCTCGGGTGACCTGGCCGACCCAGAAAGAGACGAGTTCTGCGACAGTCGTGGTTATCGTAATGGTTTTGATTTCGGGGATGTTGCTAGGGCTTCTGGATTATATCTGGACCAGTCTTTTGAAGATGGTCGTTTGATATCTGGCTCATTCCTAAGGGGATCGTGAAATGGAAATTTCTGCACAACAATCAAGTGAAATGGCCTGGTATGTGGTGCATACCTATTCAGGCTACGAGAATAAGGCAAAGCTAGCACTCGAAGAGCGTGTCAAGGCTGCCAAAAAGGACACTTTCTTCGGAGAAGTCATCGTTCCCGAGGAGAATGTCGTTGAGCTCGTCAAAGGCCAAAAGAAGACGACCAAGCGTCGCTTTTTTCCTGGATACATTCTGGTTAAAATGATTTTGACCGAAGAAACTTGGCACATCGTTAAAAACACCCCAAAAATTACCGGTTTTGTGGGTGATAAGGTTAGGCCAGTTCCTGTTCCTGAGAGCGATGTTCAAAAGATGACCAATCGGATTGCCGAGGGACAGGTTAAGCCCCGCCCTCGTATTTCCTTCCAGGAAGGCGAAAATGTCCGTGTTATCGATGGTCCTTTCTCCAACTTCAATGGTGTGGTGGAAGACGTCAATCCGGATAAGGGCAAGGTTAAGGTGCTGGTCAGCATCTTTGGCCGTTCGACCCCCGTTGAACTCGATTTTATTCAGGTTGAAAAGATTTAATTTATCGTGCTAATACCACCCGATTCGACGAGTCGGGCGCAATAAAGGCAACTACCTAGGCGTTCGTTTCAGCAGTAAGAAAGAGTATTTATGGCAAAGAAAGTAACAGGACAGATCAAGCTTCAGATTCCAGGCGGCCAGGCAAACCCAGCTCCTCCAGTGGGTCCAGCTCTCGGTCAACGCGGCGTTAACATCATGGAATTCTGTAAGGCTTTTAACGCCAAGACTAACGACCAGAAGGGCATGATCATTCCGGTGATCATTACCGTTTATTCTGACCGTTCCTTCACCTTCATTACCAAAACTCCACCCGCCTCCATCCTGCTCTTTAAAGCTGCCAAGGTCGAGAAGGGATCTGGCGAGCCAAACAAGACCAAGGCTGGCAAAGTTACGCAGAAGCAAGTTGAAGACATCGCTAAACTCAAGATGCCGGATCTTAATGCGGGCAGTCTTGAGGCTGCTATGCGCACGGTTGCAGGCACTGCACGTAGTGCTGGGATCACCATCACAGATTAATTTTTAAGTACGGTGCTGCTGACTTTCCACAAAGTTAGTAGAACTAAAACATAACAAGTGGGAGCCAGTCGCAAGATCGGCGTTTGAACCACAGAGGTTAGTTCATGGCAGAAACGAAAGCCGCCCCAAAAGGCGACAAAAAGAAGAAAAAAACCGGTCTTGGAAATCACGGCAAAAAGTATTTTACTGCTCTGGAAAAGGTCCAGGTAGACAAACAATATAGCGTGACCGATGCGTTCACCCTGCTTCCTGAAGTGGCATACGCCAAGTTTGATGAAGCTGTGGATGTGGCTTTTACCTTGGGCGTTGACCCAAAGCACTCCGACCAAATGGTTCGTGGAGCGCTCGTTCTTCCTAACGGAACCGGCAAGACTGCTCGCGTTGCTGTTTTGGCCAAGGGCGAGAAGGCAAAAGAGGCTGAAGCTGCTGGCGCTGATGTGGTGGGAGCAGATGACCTGATCGAAAAGATCACTGGTGGCTGGCTTGAGTTTGATAAGATGATTGCTACACCAGATATGATGGTGGCCGTCTCCAAGGTCGGCAAGATTTTAGGTCCTCGCGGTTTGATGCCAAACCCCAAGCTAGGCACCGTGACTTTTGATGTAGCTAAGGCCGTTAAGGAGCAGAAGCTCGGCAAGATCGAGTATCGCACTGAGAAGGCTGGTATTGTTCACGTCGCAATCGGCAAGAAGTCTTTCGGCCCTCAAAAGCTTAAGGAAAACTTCAACACCTTGATGGCCGTGTTGGTGAAAGCCAAGCCGCCTACCAGCAAGGGGACTTATCTAAAGTCGATCACTCTCTCCACCACGATGAGTCCAGGGATTGGTATTGATCCCTTGGATGCAATGGCGTCGGCAGGCGTGGGCTGAGTTTGTTTAACGTATTGAGGTTTATTTCATGAATCGTACAGAAAAAACTGAACTCGCTTCAGTCTTA
>CAZGCK010000025.1:11072-21670 GCA_964524175.1 uncultured Bacteriovoracaceae bacterium
CGGACTACAAGGGTCTCACTGCTCCTCAAGCTGATGATCTGCGCAGGCAGTTGCGAGTGGCCAAAGCTGAAGTGAAGGTTCTTAAGAACAACGTAGCTCGTCTGCTGACGCGTGAAGGTCAAATGGGCGAGGATGCCAAGAGTCTGATGGACTCTGTGGTTGGTCCTACGCTCGTCACTTTCGCTTTTGGTGATCCGGCGGCAGCCGCTAAGGTTATTCATAAATTTGCCCAAGACAATGAGGCCCTTAAGCTTAAGGATAGTCTCATGGGAGATAAGCGGGTCGGTGCAAGCAGCATCGAAGAACTTGCGAAGCTCCCGGGCAGAGAAGTTCTGGTCGCTATGCTCTTGGGTACGATGAATGCCCCGATCAGGAATTTTGTAGGAGTGTTGGCCGCAGTACCGCGAAGTCTGGTCACGGTGCTTTCGGCTATCGAGAAGGAAAAAGCCAATCCACAAGCCTGATGCAGGCGCTTGCGAGTTGAGACTAACTAGTGGTTAGGAAAGCTACTAGAGAACAGGTCCTTATCTAGATGATGTCTGGACCATTGCCCAAAGTCAGGATGGCCGCGGGTCTGAAGTAAGAAGAAAACAGAGGTAAACATGTCGGCTGTCACTAAAGAACAAGTAGTATCGTTCATCGAAAACATGTCCGTGCTCGAGCTATCCCAGCTCGTGAAGGACTTGGAAACCAAGTTCGGCGTTTCTGCTGCTGCTCCCGTGATGATGGGTGGCGGAGCTGCTGCTGCTGCAGGTCCTGCAGCTGAAGCAAAAACTGAATTCACCGTTGTCTTGGCTGTCGCTGGCGACAAGAAAATTAACGTAATTAAGGAAGTTCGCGCCATCACTGGTCTGGGCTTGAAGGAAGCGAAGGACCTTGTTGAAGGTGCCCCTAAGACCCTCAAAGAAGGCGTCTCCAAGGCTGATGCTGACGAGATGAAAAAGAAGCTCGAAGCTGAAGGCGCTAAGGTCGAGATCAAGTAATCTTGACGCGATCGCTTCTGTTTCTTACTTCGACTTCTTAAAAAAAATCCGTACCGCACCCTTGCCTTACACAGAAAAATGTGTGTAGCTGGGTGCGGTCGCGGATACGCCTTCGTTTTATTATAAAAAACTCCCTTCTCGGGTTTATACCCCCTCTATTGGGCTGGTAAGGAGCACGCATGGCTTCCCTTTTTTCGGAAAATCGCCGCATCCGAAAAGATTTCTCTAAAATAGCTTCTCCGGTCGAGATTCCGAATCTGATTGAACTGCAACGTAAGTCCTACGAAAAGTTTTTGCAGGCCGATATAGCGCCGCAAAAACGTGACGAAAGTGGCTTGCAAGCTGTCTTCAAATCCGTATTCCCGATCGAAGATTTTAACCGCACTGCTTCTCTTGAATTCGAAAGTTACACTCTCGAACGACCCAAGTACGATGTGGGCGAGTGCCGCCAGCGTGGGATGACTTTTGCTGCTCCGCTTAAGATAACCGTTCGCCTCGTCGTGTACGATGTGGATGAGGAAGCTGGCACGCGCAATATCCGCGATATCAAGGAACAAGAAGTTTACATGGGTGAAATCCCCCTCATGACTGAGGCGGGCTCCTTTATTATTAATGGCACCGAGCGCGTTATCGTGAGTCAGTTGCATCGCTCGCCTGGTGTTATCTTTGATCACGATTCTGGTAAGAGTCACTCGAGCGGTAAAATACTTTACTCTGCTCGTGTCATTCCTCATCGTGGCTCTTGGCTCGATTTCGAGTTTGATCACAAAGATGTGGTGCACGCTCGTATTGACCGCAAGCGCAAGCTGCCAGCTACGATCGTCCTGCGAGCCATGGGGATGTCGAACTATGAGATGCTCAATTACTTCTATCGAATTGAGAAGATCATTTTTGAGAAGGACCGGAAGTTCTTCAAAGCGGTGGATTTAGATATTCTTTCAGGCCAGCGAGCAGAAGACGATATCGTTGATGCGAAAACGGGTGAAGCGATCGTCAAGAAGAACCGCAAGTTCACCAAGGCTGTCATTAAGAAGATTCAGGAAGCTGGTATCAAGCGCCTTGAAGTGCCATCTGAGCTTGTCTATGGTCGTGTAGCTTCTGAAGATATCGTTGACGATAAGACTGGTGAAGTCCTGCTCGAGACGAATCAGGAGCTAAGTGAGGCTAAGATCGACGAGCTCATCGCTAAGGGTGTCAAGGAAGTGAAGGTCATCTTCACGGATAACCTAAGCTTCGGTTCGTTTATTCGCGACACTCTAACAATGGACAAGGTTTCGAGCCCTGAAGAGGCATTAATCGAAATCTATAAGCGCATGCGTCCGGGTGATCCACCGACTGTTGAAGCAGCGAAGCAACTCTTTGAGAATCTGTTCTTCACTCCAGAGCGTTATGACCTGTCTCGTGTGGGTCGTCTGAAGTTGAACTACAAGTTCCCAGAGAACAATATTCCTCAAGAGAAGACGATTCTCACCAAGCAGGACATTCTCTCGACCTTAAACTACCTCTGCGAATTGAATAACGGTCGCGGCACCATCGACGATATTGACCATCTTGGTAATCGTCGTGTTCGCGCCGTTGGCGAGTTGATTGAGAATCAATATCGTATCGGCCTGGTTCGTATGGAGCGAGCGATCAAGGAGCGCATGAGCATTCAGGAGATCGAAACCCTGATGCCGCATGACTTGATCAACCAGAAGCCCGTGTCGGCTGTCGTGAAGGAGTTCTTCGGATCCAGTCAGCTCTCTCAGTTTATGGATCAAACCAATCCACTGTCTGAAGTCACGCATAAGCGTCGTCTTTCGGCGCTTGGACCAGGTGGTTTGACTCGAGAGCGAGCAGGCTTCGAAGTTCGTGACGTTCACAATACCCACTATGGTCGTATCTGTCCGATTGAAACGCCTGAAGGTCCAAACATTGGTTTGATCGCCAGTCTCTCAACCTACGCTCGGGTAAATGAGTTTGGTTTCATCGAAACCCCTTATCGAGTCGTTGGTGGCAAGAAGGTCCTTGAAGACATTCGTTTTTTCACTGCGACGGAGGAAGAGAACAAGGTTATCGCGCAGGTTTCGCCTGAGGCACTTAGAACGGGTAAGCTTGCGGGTGATTTGATCTCGGCTCGTCGTAAAGGGGACTTTTCCCTTGTTCAGCCAGACGATGTTGAGCTCATGGACGTTTCGCCCAATCAGCTCGTTTCGATCGCCGCATCGCTCATTCCATTCCTTGAGCACGACGACGCGAACCGCGCTCTCATGGGTTCTAACATGCAACGACAAGCTGTTCCGCTCATTCGTACCCATGCTCCTCTCGTCGGCACGGGCATCGAGCGCGTCGTGGCTAGGGACTCCGGTCAGGTTATGCTGTCCAAGTATGATGGCGAAGTCATCATGGTTGACGGTACCAAGATCGTTGTTCGTCGTAGCAATAGTAAGTCTGACGATGTGGCATCGGATGTCGATATCTACAATCTGACCAAGTACCAGCGCTCTAATCAAAACACCTGTGTGACCCAGCGTCCTGTGGTGGTGGTGGGAGATAAGGTAAAGGGTGGCGATGTACTTGCCGATGGCCCTGGTACCGATGCAGGTGAGTTGGCTCTTGGCCAGAACGTGCTCATCGCGTTCATGCCTTGGAGTGGTTATAACTTCGAAGACTCGATCCTCATCTCTGAGCGTTTGATCAAGGAAGACACCTTTACTTCGATTCATATCGAAGAGTTTGAGTGTGTGGCCCGCGATACTAAGCTCGGCAAGGAAGAGATCACTCGAGATATCCCGAACGTCGGTGAAGAGGCCCTCAAGGACCTCGACCAAAGCGGTATCATCCGCATTGGTGCTGAAGTGAAGCCTGGCGATATTTTGGTGGGTAAAGTTACTCCGAAAGGTGAGACGCAACTATCCCCTGAAGAAAAGCTGCTTCGCGCGATTTTCGGCGAAAAAGCTGGCGACGTTCGCGACACCTCTTTGCGCGTCCCCTCGGGCGTGCAAGGTATCGTGATCAATGCTCAAGTCTTCGCTCGCGAAGGAACTGAGCCGGATGAGCGCACTAAGCAAATCCTTGAAGATCAGATCTCAAAAATCCGTCGTGATGAGAAGATCGAGACAGACGCTATCCGTCAGTCTGCGTTTAATAAGATTGCTAAAATCTTAGATGGCGCAATGACTACCGGTAAGCTCCTCTCTGAAGATGGCTCGGAAGAGTTACTGAAGAAGGGGCAGAAGCTGGATCGTGAAACTCTTGCTGCAGTTCCTTTCGACCTCGTTGGGTTTATTCCAGTGAAGGAAGACTTGGAGTCTGAGGTGACTTCGGTGGTTCGTACCGCCAAAGAGAAAATCGAAGCCGTCCGTTTTGTCTTCAAAGAGAAAACAGACAAGCTCAAGCGTGGTGACGAACTCGCTCCGGGCGTGATCAAGATGGTAAAGGTTCAGATTGCTATCAAGCGCCGTCTGCAAGTCGGCGATAAGATGGCAGGTCGTCACGGTAATAAGGGTGTAATTTCCAGAATTCTACCGATGGAAGACATGCCTTTCATGGCCAACGGCACTCCAGTGGACATGGTTCTCAATCCTCTAGGTGTTCCTTCTCGTATGAACATTGGGCAGTTGCTCGAAGTCACACTGGGTTGGGCAGCTTACGGGATTGGTGAGAAGATCAACCATTATATGGAAGAGTTCAGCTCCGATAAGCTTCGCAAGACACTAAAGGATGCCTACAATCATCCTGAGGTGGACAAGTTCTTGGATAAGGCTTCGGATATTGAGCTCAAGAAGATGGCTTGGCATCTCCGCGGTGGTGTTCATATCGCGACTCCGGTATTTGACGGAGCGACCGAGAAGGACATCGATAGCATGCTCAATACCGCAGGACTTCCGACGCGTGGTCAGACCACGTTGTACGACGGCGTCTCTGGCGAACCTTTCGCTGAAGAAGTCACTGTGGGCATTATGTACATGCTTAAGCTCCATCACTTGGTCGAAGAAAAGATCCACGCCCGTAGCATTGGACCTTACTCGCTTGTCACTCAGCAGCCGCTGGGTGGTAAGGCGCAGTTCGGTGGTCAGCGCCTTGGGGAAATGGAGGTCTGGGCACTCGAAGCTTATGGAGCTGCCTATGGCCTACAGGAATTCCTCACGGTTAAATCTGACGATGTGACCGGTCGTAACCGCATGTATGAGGCGATTGTCAAGGGCGAGCAACTGCTCGAACCAGGTCTGCCAGAATCCTTTAACGTACTAGTGAAGGAACTGCAGAGCTTGGCCTTGAACGTAGAGCTCATTGAGGCGGACGAGAAGGAAGTTAAGGGCGGACTGCTCTAAGCAACCTAAACGTACGACTGATTAAGCGGAGTTCAAAAGCATTCTTGGCCAGCAGAGCTGGCAACAGATAGATAAACGAGGGCAACCGATGAAAGACCTTCTAAACTTTTTTGATAAACCCAAAGATCCTTTGAGCTTCACCGGCATACGGATCTCGCTGGCTTCTCCTGAGAAGATCCGTGAGTGGTCGTATGGCGAAGTAAAAAAGCCTGAAACCATTAATTACCGTACTTTCAAGCCAGAGCGTGACGGCTTGTTCTGTGCAAAGATTTTTGGACCTGTGAAGGACTATGAGTGCAATTGCGGCAAGTATAAGCGCATGAAGCACCGCGGGGTGGTTTGCGAAAAGTGCGGAGTTGAAGTCATTCAATCCAAGGTTCGTCGTGAGCGTTTGGGTCACATTGAGCTTGCTACACCGGTGGCTCATATCTGGTTCTTGCGTTCTTTGCCGTCGCGTATCGGAGCTTTGCTCGACATAACTCTCAAGGATCTTGAGAAAGTGTTGTACTGCGAAGCTTATGTTGTACTCGACCCAGGTAATAGTGGTCTCGATGATAACGCTGTTGTCTCGGAAGAGAAGTACACGCAGCTCATCCGCGATGGAATGAGCTTCACCGCCGCAATGGGCGGCGAAGCTGTTCGTGACATGCTCAAAAAGGTCGATATTGAAGTCCTATCTCGACAGCTCCGCCGTGAGCTCAAGCAGACGACTTCTGAAGCTCAGCGCACTAAGCTATCTAAGCGCCTCAAGGTGGTTGAAAGCTTCAAAGTTAGCGGTACTAACAATCCATCTTGGATGATGCTGGAAGTGATTCCAGTTATTCCACCAGAGCTTCGTCCATTGGTTCCTCTAGATGGTGGCCGATTCGCGACCTCGGATCTCAACGATCTCTATCGCCGCGTAATCAATCGCAACAATCGTTTGAAGCGTCTTATGGAGCTGAATGCTCCTGAGATTATTATTCGGAACGAAAAGCGCATGCTCCAAGAATCTGTGGATGCGCTCTTTGATAATGGCCGTCGTGGCAAAACCTTCACCGGTCCTAACAAGCGTCCGCTTCGCTCACTCTCTGACATGCTCAAGGGTAAGCAAGGTCGTTTCCGCCAAAACTTGCTTGGCAAACGTGTCGACTACTCGGGTCGTTCGGTTATTGTTGTTGGCCCTGAGCTTAAGCTACATCAATGCGGCTTGCCCAAAGTCATGGCGCTCGAGCTCTTTAAGCCGTTCATTTATAATAAGCTCTCTGAATATGGCTACGTGACCACCATCAAGTCTGCAAAGAAGATGGTCGAGAAACAGCGCCAAGAAGTTTGGGATATTCTTGAAGAGGTGGTCAAGGAACACCCTGTGCTCCTAAATCGCGCTCCGACGCTGCATCGTCTCGGCATTCAGGCATTCGAGCCTGTATTGATCGAAGGCAAGGTGATTCAGCCTCACCCACTCGTTTGTGCTGCCTTTAATGCAGACTTCGACGGTGACCAGATGGCAGTTCACGTCCCGCTCTCGATCGAAGCTCAGATCGAGGCTCGCGTGTTGATGATGTCTACTAACAACATCCTCTCGCCAGCACATGGAAAGCCGATCATCGTACCTTCTCAGGACATTGTTCTGGGTCTCTATTACATGACTCGCGAACGTCCATACGGCAAAGGCGAAGGTAAGACCTTCTCTAACCCAATCGAAGTGCACTATGCTTACGATGCAGGCGTTGTTGGTCTTCAAACTAAGATCAAGTGTCGCATCAATGGCAAAGTTTGTGAGACCACTGTGGGGCGCGCGCTTCTCTCCGAGATCGTGCCGGAAGAAATTCCGTTCAGTGCCTACAACAAGGTTTTGGGCAAGAAGGACTTGGCTGAACTCATCGACTTGTGCTTCCGTTTGACGGGCAATAAGAAAACCGTTCTTCTCGCTGACCATCTGATGCAAACTGGTTTCCGCGAAGCAATGCGTGCGGGGATCTCGATCTCGATCCATGACATGTTGATGCCTCCTGAAAAGAAGGAATTCTTGGAAAAGGCCTATCAGCAGGTGCACGAAATTGAGAACCAATACATCGAAGGTCTCATCACCGATGGTGAGCGTTACAATAAAGTCATCGACATTTGGGCTCAAACCTCAGAGCAAATTGCTAGTGCCATGATGAAGCGCTTGTCGGTTCAGACCTTCAAGGCTCCGGTCGGCTGGAAACACGCCGATCCGAAATATAAGACTGAGTCAGAGCTCACGGGTCCCGCATTTAACTCCATCTTCATGATGGCCGACTCCGGCGGGGATCGGCTCAGCAGATCAAGCAGTTGGCTGGAATGCGCGGTCTGATGGCAAAGCCATCCGGCGAAATCATCGAGACACCGATCGTGGCTAATTTCCGCGAAGGTCTTTCGGTGTTGCAATACTTCGTTTCGACTCACGGCGCTCGTAAGGGCTTGGCTGACACCGCTCTCAAGACGGCAAACTCAGGCTATCTGACCCGTCGTCTCGTAGATGTGTCCCAAGACGTGATCGTAACTGAACCCGATTGCGGCACGCTTGACGGTCTCTTTGTCAGTGCCTTGATCGAAGGTGGCGAAGTGATCGAACGAATGGGTGACCGTATCCTGGGTCGCGTGACCTTGGATGAGGTCATCGACACCGTGACCAGCGAAGTGCTCGTCAAGGCGAACGAAGAGATCACAGAAGACCTCATGAAGAGGATCGAAGAAGCGGGTATCGACCGCGTTCGCATCCGCTCTGTGTTGACTTGCCAGTCCAAGAAGGGGATCTGCAGCCTATGTTACGGCCGCGATCTCGCTCGTGGGCGTATGGTTAATAACGGAGAGGCTGTCGGTGTCATCGCTGCGCAGTCGATCGGTGAGCCTGGCACTCAGCTCACGATGCGTACCTTCCACATCGGCGGTACCGCTTCTCGTCGCGCTGAGCAATCCAGCCTCGAGTCTAAGACTAAGGGTACTGTCAAATTCTTGAACCTTGTTACGGTTAGGAACAAGGAAGGGTACCTGACGATCATGAACCGAAACGGTGAAGTCGCAATCTTGGATGCTCAGAATCGTGAGCGCGAGAAGTATCCAGTGGTTTACGGAGCTAAGTTGCTCGTGAAGGATGGGGAAACCGTCGAGAAGGGCAAGCTCATGGCAGAGTGGGATCCCTATTCCACTCCGATCGTGACTGAGGCTTCGGGTATAGTGAAGTTTGAAGACATCGAAGAAGGTGTCACTATGCAGGAGCAGTTCGATAGCGTGACGGGGCTCTCGCATAAGGTTATCACCGAAACTAAGGCAACCGATAAGCGTCCTAAGATTTTGATCACCGATGGTAATGGCCAGGTGCTCAAGATCGAAGGCAGCAATCGCGTAGCGCGCTACATGCTTCCAGTTGGCGCTAACTTGGTTATCACCGACGGGGATCAGCTCAGTGCAGGTGACACGATCGCCAAGATACATCGCGAAACCACTAAAACTAAGGATATTACGGGCGGTCTTCCGCGCGTGGCCGAGCTCTTTGAAGCTCGTAAGCCTAAGGACTCCGCAGTTATTAGCGAGATCGACGGCATCGTTTCCTTCGGTAAAGACACTAAGGGCAAGCGTAAGCTGATTGTCACTCCTGAGAATGGTGAAGCCAAAGAGTACCTCATCGGCAAGGGTCGCCACTTGGCGGTCAATGAAGGTGATTATGTCAAGGCAGGCGAGCCTTTGATGGATGGTCCAATCAACCCACATGACATTTTGCGTGTATTGGGTGAGAAGGCTCTCGCAAAGTACCTCGTGGACGAAGTCCAAGAAGTTTATCGGCTTCAAGGCGTGAAAATCAACGACAAGCATATTGAGACGGTTGTTCGTCAGATGTTGCGTAAGGTGAAGATCAAGGATGTAGGCGATACGACCTTCTTGCCAGGTGAGACGACTGATAAGGCCGTCTTCGAAGGTGAGAATCAGCGTGCAATGCAGGCTGGCGGAGCTCCTGCTACAGCAGAGCCTTTGCTCCTGGGTATCACCAAGGCATCGCTCAGTACTGAGAGTTTCATCTCGGCAGCCTCGTTCCAAGAAACCACCAAGGTGCTCACCGAAGCTTCGATCAGCGGACGTGTGGACTATCTCCGTGGTCTCAAGGAAAATGTCATCATGGGTCGCTTGATCCCTGCGGGCACTGGCTTGGCGAAGTACAAATTCATGCAGGCCCAGATTCACACCGAAGAGGAGTCAGTGACTCAAGCTTCGCCTTCAGAATCTTCGGCGGCGACTCTGGCTCGTTAGTTAGGAAGTTTGTTCGGCCGCCGGAGTGTCGATGACATTTCGGCGGCTAGTAAAATGTACGGGCATAGCTCAGCGGTAGAGCAACGCTTTTACACAGCGAAGGTCGGGGGTTCAATCCCCTCTGCCCGTACCATTTTTAAGATCTGCAGCCGCTCCCTGTTATAAGGAGCGGCTTTTTAATTTTGTCCAATTATAACTATTAGTTCGTTCTTGGCTTGCTGGTGAGGAAGTGAAGTCTCGCTCTAGCTGTCTGTGGTTATTTGTGCGCTTCAGCGTTCATAGCTCGTGCCTGAGAAACAGGCCTAAACCCTTCATTGAGTACTTCAGAGGGTTCTACAAAGAGAATCCAGGGGTAACTATGTAGATCGAGAGTATGGCCGAAGGTTGCGTCACACCTTGTACTTAGCGATTAAGTCGTTCGCAGCTTGAGGATTCTGCTTAGCCTCAAGCAATGCTTGCAGCATAAGCGGCACTACGATCGTCGCATCAGACTCAATGACGAACATCGGTGTATCGCGAGTGAGCTTATCCCAGGTGATCTTCTCGTTGGGAGTCGCGCCGGAATACGAGCCATAGGACGTGGTCGAGTCCGAGATTTGGCAGAAGTAAGCCCAAGGCTTTACGGGTTCTTGTAGGTCGTACTTGATCGAGGGGACGACGCAGATTGGGAAGTCTCCGGCGATGCCTCCGCCGATTTGAAAGAAACCTACGCCCTTGCCAGAAGATAGCTCGCGGTAATCATCGTAGAGATTGGCCATGTACTCGATGCCGGACTTTACGATTGAAGCACTGCACTCGCCGGTCTTAACGTGTGAAGCGAATATGTTGCCGAACGTAGAATCTTCATGCCCAGGAACGACCATCGGGAGTTTGGCACGTGCGGCGGCGAGCAACCAGCATTGGTCAGGGTTGCCCTCGTGGAGCTTGGGCTCGATCTTTTGAATGAGCTCGTAGAAGTACTCGTGCCAGAAGCGGCGGCCTTTGGATTGAGTGGCATCCATCCACATAGGGACGAGATATTTTTCGACGGCGCGGAAGGCTTCGTCTTCGGGAA
>CAZGCK010000025.1:21680-36985 GCA_964524175.1 uncultured Bacteriovoracaceae bacterium
TGCTCAAGGATCTTGGTGTCGTCGTCTTTGGTGAAGTAACGATACTCGGGAAAATCCTTATAACTATGATGAGCAACGAGGCGGAAGAGAGACTCTTCGATATTGGCGCCAGTGACGGAGAGGCCATGAACGAGACCGGCGCGAATGGCGGGTGCCAGGGTGATTCCGAGTTGAGCGGAGGACATCGCACCTGCCATGGCCCAGTACATTTTGCCGCCGCCTTCAATGTGGCGCCAG
This sequence comes from uncultured Bacteriovoracaceae bacterium, assembly GCA_964524175.1. Lineage (GTDB taxonomy): Bacteria > Bdellovibrionota > UBA1018 > UBA1018 > UBA1018 > CAZGCK01. Next base: position 21,918 of record CAZGCK010000025.1, read on the forward strand.
TAGGAGAGGGTGGCGTCGCGGGTGGCGCGAGAATTGAAGTTCTTGTAATTGCTCAGGATAAATTCAAGGATCGGCATGTTGGCGTTTGTCATGGGGTGCCTTTACCATTTTTATGAAGCCGGTTCATGCCTAAAGTAAAGCCGGGGGGTGGTATCGGCAGGTGGTTGTCAGAGTTTGTTGTGAGGAAGTTTCGCTTTATTGAGGCCCCGCTAGGACTGGAGTAAGTTGTGGTTGTGTACAAGATTGAATCCCCCGCTCTGAAAGACTTGCCTGAGCTGAGCGCAATGGTGGCTCGTTGTATCGCTCGCATGAGGGCCAACGGAATTGAGCAGTGGGATGAGATCTACCCCAACGAAACGGTTCTGAAGAGCGACATTGAGCAAGGGACCATCTTCGTTTGTCGAGTGGGTGAAGGCCTCGGTGGATGCATAGTGCTGAATCAAGAGCAGGATCCGACATATGCGGCCGTTTCTTGGATGTACAAAGGTGAACAGGTGGGAGTGATTCATCGATTAATGATTGATCCGGACCACCAGGGCCAAGGGCTTGCGAAAGCGCTCATGCTTTACGCTGAGAAGCGCGCTGTCGAGAGGGGGTGGAAAGCAATCCGGCTCGATACCTTTACTAAGAATCCAATGGCTCTCGCGCTCTATGTACGTCTTGGGTACCGTCAGGCGGGACTTGTCGATCTGAGAAAAGGCCGCTTTGTGGTGTTTGAGAAGTGCCTATCCTAAACTCTTGGTGCTCTTGGGCTCCCCTTGTTGTGTTGGACTGCTTTCAATATATATTGATTGCATGAGACATACATTTTCTATGCACCTATCATTCTGGGTTTTGGCGCTTCTTGTGGGTGCATGTTCGTCTGCGCCGACCAAGGACGGTTACCACGGTTATGGGGCGGGGAGCGTCGATTCGAAGACTCTCGAAAAATATGCGCCACCCGCACTTCCTTCTGGCCTGAGTCGAAAGGTGCGTGCAACGCTCGATTTGAGAGCACCTGGAGCAGGAGAGCTGCATCCGGATGGCAAGAGATTGTTCTTTAGCTGGATGATCACGGGGACAAGGCAGATCTGGCGGTTGGATGGCCCCAATCATTTTCCAGTGCAGATGACCGCAGGAGAGGATCCCACTTCGCTCGGTACGATTACTCCGGATGGCAAGTGGCTGGTGCTGAGTCGAGATGCCAATGGAGAGGAGAATCCTGGCCTCTACCTGCAGGGCGTCGACGGTGGAGCGCTTCAAACCATCCAGCATCTTCCAAAGGTGCAGACTCATTATCAGGGGATGAGTCAGGACTCGAAGTGGATCTATTACGCTTCCAACAACATCAAGCCGGACTCGTATGCGATCTACCGCTATGAAATCGGAACTGGGAAAAAGGAGTTACTCTTCTCGCAAGACGGAAAGTGGTCTGTCGAAGATATTCGGAGCGACCTGGGTAAGCTCCTCTTAATGAAAGCAACAGGCAATCTTGCTCGTGAAGTTTATGAATGGGATATCGCCAAGCGTGAGCTTAAGCCTCTGTTAGGGCAAGGTGAAACTGAAGAATATTGGGTCGCATACGCCGCGGATCCAAGCGAGTTATTGGTGGTCACCGCCAAAATGGGTGATTGGCGTCGGTTGTATCGTTGGAAGGGTGGGCAGTTTAAACCCTTGTCCCCGGAGTTACCAGGTGATGTTTGGGGGATCTCGATTGATCCGCCTCGCAAGCACATTGTCTACAAGGTGAATGAAAAGGGCTACACACGTCTTTACGCATTGGATGCGCGAACGTACAAGCAAGTTCGACTGCCTGAGTTCAAGGGCGCCGATCAAGTAGCTCTTGCGACGATGGATTGGAAGGGCCGGGGGTTTACACTTGGAGTAGAGACTTCGACCGCGCCTCGCAAGGCCTACTCCTACGAATGGGCCACCGCGAAACTGACTCAATGGTCGATTCCAAGTGTTCCTGAAATGGATGCTTCAACCTTTGTCAGGGCGACGCTTGAGTCCTATCCAGCGAGAGATGGAACCCTCATTCCGATTTTTGTTCTCAGGCCTAAGCAGTGCTTGCAGGCCGCCACTCCTTGCCCAGCGATTGTACATTTTCATGGTGGGCCGGAGAGTCAAAGTCAGCCAGGGTTTTGGGCAAAATCGCAGCTCCTGGTGAGTGAAGGATTTGTCGTTGTTGAGCCGAACGTTCGAGGAAGTGATGGTTATGGCAAGAAGTGGCTTATGTCGGACAATGGTCCGAAACGTCTCGACGTGGTTACGGACATTGAAGATTGCGCGAAGCACATTCGGACCCAATGGGCTGTGGGTGGCGTGGCTCCCAAGGTAGGCCTCATGGGTTGGAGTTATGGCGGTTACTCGACCTTGTTGGGTATGACGATGTTCGCTGGTGCATACGACGCAGGTGTGGCGATGGTTGGAATGAGCGACCTTTCGACATTCTTAAAAAATACTGCGCCATATCGGCGCTCTCTGCGCGTCACTGAATATGGCGATCCGGATAAGGACGCGGCCTCTTTGGCTAAGCTATCGCCGATTACCTATCTCGACCGAATCAAGGCCCCACTCCTCATCATTCAAGGGGCCAACGATCCCCGCGTGCCGGCAGGTGAGGCGGTTCGAATTCAAGAGGCGCTAGCCGCGAAGAAGATTCCTTCGCGATTAATCCTATTTGCCGACGAGGGACATGGTGCGGAGAAGAGGTCCAATCAAGTTTTGGAGTTTGGGCACCTGATGCAATTTTTTAGCGAGCACCTGGGCACGCCGAAAAAGCCTTAAAGCAGATCTGCTCTTACCATTTGCAGAAGCTTGTCGTTGCCTTGGTTCGTGCCATTGGCATGTAAATCCAGCTTAGTGATCCAAGCGGGGGTGTAGATCGCAGCCTTGCCCAGAATTGTAGAACGTAACAGAATGGACTCGTTCTTTCGAGCTTTGAACGAACCAGTTAGTGGAGAGCGAGATCTTCTGTGATGAAAACTATTGAGTCATCGGTTTTACAGTGCTTTTTGAGTCTTTTTTGAAAAGATGTATGTATTCACCGTAACCTTCCTTGGCCATCTGATTGACAGGGATGAACCGAAGAGATGCGGAGTTCATGCAAAAGCGTTTGCCACCAGGACCAGGTCCATCATCAAAGACGTGCCCCAGATGGGAGTCGCCGTGTCTGGACTTGACCTCAGTTCTTTCAGTGAAGTGGCTTTTGTCTTGCTGAATAACAATGTTTCCGGTGTCGATAGGCTTGGTAAAGCTGGGCCATCCCGTACCTGAGTCGAACTTGTCGAGGGAACTAAAAAGAGGCTCGCCGGAGACAACGTCGACGTAGATTCCCGCTTCGTGGTTGTTGACGTACTCATTCTGGAAGGGGGCCTCAGTGCCCGCCTGGCGCGTAACATAGCGTTGCTTCTCGCTGAGTTTCTGGAGGGCCTTGTTTTTGGCTGCCGCATCGAAATTTTTGCTGTTCCACGCGAGTGCGGGAAGGGTCAAAGCTAGGGCTTGAAGAACGACTAGAAACGAGATTAGCAAATTTTTCATAAAATAACCTTTGCCTGGGAGTTCAGTTCAAGGGGCCGGGTGGTTACATTGATTTTAGCTAAAAAAGATTTATTGCTAAGGTATTGATATCATCTGAAGCTTAACCCGCGTAGCTCATATCGTGTCGCTCATGAAAAGATAAGGTTGGGAGTCAATCTCCGTCGTGAAAGTGCGATCTGCAGTTAGGCTGTCGTTAACGGCGAGGTACGTCATAGTTATTGGTTGCAAATATTTTGATTGAATGTGTTTTTTAAGTCATACTTATTTAATGAGTTCACATGTTTGGTGGATTGTTTCGATCGCGCTTATTTTTCCTTCGCTTTGTTTTTCAACCACTTCGAACGATTTCTTCTGTAGGGAAAAAAGATGGATTCCGGGAGGCCCCTCAATATTCCCTCTCTTGTACAAGAAAGTCATTAAAGGCTGCGGAGATGGGAAGACGCAGCTTGATCTCAATATTTGTGGTGTCGGAGCTGACTGTGTGTACGTGAGTAGCAGATTGAAGGCGCAGGCGAAGGCCGAGTTCTCAAAGGAATACGATCAGCTCACGACTTCAGAAAAAAAAGAATTTTTTAACTCAATCCGTGGGATTGATTGGTTGCCGACCAGTTTGTCATGTCCCCAAGCTGAGGATGGCTGTCCGTTGCCTGAGCAGTGTAAGGGGGATTTGGCCTTTGATATTGAGGTTTCGCATTTCTCACCTGGGGGGCTGCCTGCTGCTAGTGAGAGAGCAATTAATAACAAGCCTAAGTACTTTCCAGCCGGGGCAGGGAGAGTGCAATGAGATGTTATTTAGCTTCTATTGCTATATTTGTTTTGGGTTCCATCTCGGTAGCCACCGCTGCCGCGCTGGTGACCGTTAATGGAAAATTGAGTTCCATTACGGATCGTCACTACCTGATTGAGACTCCAAATGCTAAATACTACATCAAGCGTGAACTGGTTTCTCCAGAAGATGTGCCACAGATGCAGAAATTGGATTCACAAGTAACAGTATCTGTTGCGATGGAAGCGATTGAGTTGGTTCGCGAGAAGCAAAAATCGGTTTCTCAGAAGAAGTAGCTAGAAGCAAAAGTCTCTGCCAATGGGTAGATTGATTTTCCTCGCCGGCGTCGATGGGCTGGTTGCTCTCTTGGGACCTCGCAGGCCCTAAAACTTCATGTTCGCGCCAACGTAGTAGAGCGAAGCTTGGTTGTAGTACGCTTCGAGACGCAGAGACTGCGTGAACTCGTAGCCAAGTCCAATCGTATTGCCGACAGCAATGGCCGTGTTGGCCTGGTTCTCATCAACTTGGATGCCATAACCATAGGAGAGCTGAAACGGAGATGCATTGATGCCGAGGGCAGGCTTCACAACAAGACCATTGCCTTGCTTGGTAGTGGCAGCATCAATAGATAAAATAGAATATTTGTTTAAGCTGATCGCTGTGCCGACGCCACCTGCTTCGATGCCTTGGCTGAGGCCAAAAAGTGTGAAGCCTAAGCGAAATCCCCCAAAAGGATTGAATAGTGCGCCTAGGTTGCCTGTCCATGTTTTTTCGTATTGTGGGCCTGGGATCCGCCCTCGTCTTGCGAGACGGTAGTTGCCGGCGAGACCGACGGAAAGATTGATCTTCTCGATGTAGGTGGCGAGGCCGAAGTTCAGGTAGGTCAGGGATCCGTCTTCATCAGTGGTGTTGTTGTAGGTTTCTATTCCCAAGGCGCCGCCGACGTAGGAGTTGCCTGTGAGGAGGCGAATTCCGTTACCCAGAAGGTCGGGAGCCTGAAATCCTGTGGCGACCGATCCTACCAATTTAGTGGACTGGTTATAGACAAGGCCACTGGGGTTACCATATGTCGATGAGGTGAGGGCAGGCGATGATATCCCTCCGCCTACGTTGAGAAGATGCTTGGTCTCCAGTGATTCGCGGTCTCTAGAGTCAAAATCGAAATCATAGTCGCTATCGCGAGCAAAAGAGTTTTGAGAAAACGCCACAGCGCTACACAGCGCGAGCGCAAGCACGGACAAGCAATAAGAGGTTCTCGAATACATAAATTACCTCAACGAAAACGGAATCGTTTTTATGGGTAATTACAACTAGTATGCCATCCGTTGTTTTGATTAAGTTATCGTTTTTATTGTGAATTTTTAGTTTTTACATTTTTATAATGTATAATATTTAGACAGTTGCCTAGATTGAATCTTCGGCTTTTGTCTAGATAGAAATCTTTGGATCTGTTCAAAATTGAAGGGACTGTGCAGTAGCTAAGGTTCGACCCCTCGAGTACTCTCTACCAAACGTTATCAGCAATGGAGACTTCATGAGCACGGGTGGAGAGTCAGTTAAGGTCATCATCATAGCTTTGTTCGCAAATCTTGGTATCGCGCTAGCTAAGTTCGTGGGCGCCTTCATCTCAGGAAGCGCGTCGATGCTGGCAGAAGCTATTCACAGTCTTGTGGATAGTACTAACCAAGTATTATTGCTGATCGGAAATAAGGCTTCCAAGAAGCCACCCACTCCAAGTCATCCCTTGGGGTATGGGCGTGAGGCTTTCTTTTGGTCCTTTATTGTCGCGGTCATGCTTTTCTCTTTAGGTGGACTCTTCGCGATTTATGAGGGCATTCATAAGTTTCATGAAACTGGGACCGTCAATTCACCTGTCTTGGGTTTATGCATTTTGACTTTCAGCATTGTGGTTGAAGGGTATTCTTGTTCTGCTTGCATCAAGGAAGTCCAAAAGCAGAATCGATTTGGCAGTCTTTGGGCCTGGTTTCGCAAAACGACTTCTTCTGAGCTTCTCGTGATTTTTACTGAGGATTTAGCGGCAATGCTGGGTCTCGTCATCGCTACTCTGGCCTTGCTTCTCGCGTGGCTGACTGGCGATGTGATGTGGGATGCTTTGGGTTCGATAGCGGTGGGGACGTTGTTGGTAGCAGTGGCTGTCTTGCTTGCGATCGAGATTAAGTCGATGCTCGTGGGCGAGGCTCCTTCGACGGACTTCGAGGATTTTCTTCGCAAGCGCTGGGCTGAGATCTCTCCAGAGGGTAAGCTCTTGACTTTGATTGCTCTTCAAGTGGGTAACAATGAGGTGATGCTGGCTTACAAAGTGAGCCCAGGTAGCGCCAAAGATGTGAATCAGCTCATGACTCAGATCAATACCTTGGAGAAAGAGACTCGCGCAAATTTTCCAGAGGTGCGTTGGCAGTTTGCCGAGGCGGATGACAAGAACTAGTTCGTGGACATCGTGTGCGTTAGGTCGCTGTAAAGCTCCGGCCTACGGTCCCTGAAGAATCCAAACGATGCGCGGTTACGTCGAACAACTTCAATGTCAAAGCTTGCGACGAGCACGCCTTCCTCGGTTCTTCCGAACTCCTGCACTTTCTCGCCTCGCTGATCGGCGATAAAGGAGTGGCCATAGAAGGTCTGTTTGTCTTCGGTTCCGATGCGATTCGATGCGATTATGGGCGCGACGTTCGAAACGGCGTGACCGATCATCGCGCGCTGCCAGAGATCCTTTGTGTCGAGGTCTGGGGTCTCGGGTTCAGTCCCGATTGCAGTGGGATAGAAGAGCATATCCGCGCCCTGAAGCATCATCGCGCGCGCGCACTCTGGAAACCACTGGTCCCAGCAAATACCAACGCCTACTACGCCAAAGCGGGTTGACCAAACTTTGAAGCCCGTATTGCCGGGGCGGAAGTAAAACTTCTCCTCATAGCCCGGGCCATCGGGGATGTGGCTCTTGCGGTAAATGCCCATGACTGAGCCTTTGTCGTCGATCATGGCTAAACTATTGTAATAGGATTGCCCGTCTTTTTCGAAAAACGAGACAGGGATGACGACACCTAGTTTTTCAGCCAGCTTTTGGAAGTGGTGAATCGTTGGGTTCTCTTTAAACGGGCGAGCGAGATCGAAGAACTCGTCCTTCTCTTCTTTGCAGAAGTAAGGACCCTCGAAGAGCTCTGAGGGGAGAATGATGTTCGCGCCTTTCTCGGCCGCTTTGCGAACAAACCCTGTCACGCGCTCGACGTTTTCGGGGGTAGACTTGGAGAACGCTTGCTGAATGGCTGCGACCTTAACTATTTGGCTCATGATCGAGTTCCTTTAACATCGACAGGCTCTTGCTGGGTGATGCAGTGAAACGCGCCACCACCAGTGAGGATCGCCTTGGCCGACAACCCCACTGTGCGCCGCCCCGGGAAGCACTCAGCGATCTTCGCGACTGCTGCGGCATCGTGCGGCGATCCATAGGTCGGTACGGCTACCGTGGTGTTAGCGATGTAGAAGTTCATGTAGCTGGCCGGCATGATTTCGCCTTCTTCGTCGAGAACAAGGCCGGGCGAGGGGACTTCGATCACTTTGAGACGCCGTCCGCGGGCATCGGTAAAGGAGTTAAGGTCTGCAGCGATCTTGGCCATGATTTCGGTATTGGGGTCGTTCTTGTCGGTGGCTTTCATACAGAGTACGACGCCTGGGGCAGCAAAGCGCGCAAGCGTATCGATGTGTCCATCTGTGTGGTCGTTGAGCAGTCCGTCGCCGAGCCAGAGAATCTTTTCGTAGCCCAACGAATCCCTGAGGAGCTCTTCGATGCGAGCCTGATTGACCCCGGGGTTGCGGTTGGGGTTGAGCAAACACTGCCGTGTGGTGATGCAGGTGCCTTGTCCATCGGGTTCGAGCGATCCACCCTCCATGACGAATGGGTGAAGCTCTGTGTGAAGTGTAGACGCGTGCGCGAGCCGGCCGGACACTTCTCGATCGCCCAATAAGACATACTTCTCGCCCCAGCCATTGAAGTAAAAAGATGCAGCGATGAGACGGTTCTTCTCGAGGTCGCGCGTAAAGATAGGTCCCGTGTCGCGAACCCAGATATCACCAAAAGGTATCTGGTGAAATTTGACCGGCAGTCCAGCGAGCGCTTCCTTGGCGCTTCCGAGTTGAGACGGATCGGCGATCAAGATCTCGAGACTCTCGCCGCGCGCGTGACCAGTTGCAGGATCGACATCCGCAATCGTCTGGCAAAGTGCCTTAAACTCTCGACGAGCTTGAGGAAGATCTTCTTGCCAGAGGTTCTCATGGCAGGGCCAGGCAAGCCAACAGGCTCGATGGGCATCCCATTCGGCAGGTTGCTGGAATCGTGGCCTTTTTGATTGTTGTCCTGAATCGCTAGTCATAAGCGAGTCAGGTAGCAGATTGGTGCAGTATTTTCACCTCAAAAGGTGGGGAGGAAGGAGTGATCGTTTGTGTTAATCTCGGGTTATGTCCAAACCCATTTCGTTGCCTCAGCTGGTTTCTGGTATCGTTAATAACCGCTGCCCAGAGTGTGAAAAAGGCAGCGTTTACTCGGGATTCTTCACGATGAATAAGAAGTGCCCCGATTGCGGGATGCTCTTTGATAAAGAGCAGGGCTATTTTCTGGGTGCCCTCATCGTAGGTTATTTCGTTGAGGCATTCTCACTGCTTCCTCTCATGGTTTACACGCTCTTTCTCAAGCAGATGGCACTGCCGCTCGTGCTCCTCATGGGCACTGCGCAGATTCTAATCATGACTCCGTTTGTGACTCGTTTTGCGAAGATTACTTGGCTCTACGTTGAGTCGCGTCTTACTTGGTCTCTTAAATGAATTTTGATCCCGCAGATCCATACCCGCTTCTGGGCGCGGGGGCTCGATATGAAGAAGAGCGTTCGCATTCTGAGCAAGTTGATGCTTGGCTGGGACTTCGAACTCATCACGTTGAGGCTGGCTTGGCTGCTCAACGCGAGGATCAACAGCTCTGGATAGGGCTGCCAATGAAGAGCATGCTTACGCCCTATAGCGAAATGAGAGCGATGTTGGAGCGCTTGCAACCTCCTGACGGGAGTACTGTCGTGGATCTTGGTGCAGGATATGGGCGAATGGGTTTTGTGATGGGCCGTCATTGGCCAAGGGTTACGAGTGGGTCGAGGAGCGAGTTTTAGAGGGCCGTCGATGTCTTGAGCTTGCCGGATATACAGGGAGATTGGTGCGTGCGGATCTGAGCGCGGCTGATTTTAGTCCGGAGATTGCCGATTTTTATTTTATCTATGATTATGGAACCCGCGCCGCGATCGAGAAGACAATTGAGGATCTGCGCTTGATCGCGTTGGCTCGCGAGTTTGTAGTGGTCGGACGGGGACGCGCTACCAGGGACACGATCGAGCGCAGGCATCCTTGGTTATCGCAGGTTGTGAGGCCCGAGCACTGCGGAAATTTTACTTTGTACCGGGTGAGGGAGAGACGGTGAGCTCTGGCGGCTGGATCGATGCGCATTGCCACCTTTCGGATCCGCGCATCTTTGATCGCGCGGCGGAGATCTTGGGAGAGTGTAAAAGAGTAGGGGTGGGGCGCTTCTTTCTCGGTGGAGTCGATGAGTCCGATTGGAAGCGGCAGAGAGACTTGGACTCTAAGTTTCCAGGACGGTTTTTTAAGGCGTTTGGACTGCATCCTTGGTGGGTGCATGGATTAGGGGCCGCGCCCGATCGGGGTTTTTCGCCGTTGGATGCCGCGCTCGAGCGATTGCGAGCGGAGTTGCCCGATGCGCATGCGTTGGGTGAGACAGGGTTGGATGCCGCTCGGGGTCGGATGAAGGACGGTGGCGAGTTGCAGTTGCGCGCGTTTCGAGCGCAGCTTGCGATGGCCCTCGAGATCGGCAAACCATTGGTCTTGCATGTCGTGCGTGCGCATTCGCAGGCGCTTCAGGTTCTCGAAGAATCGGCGGGGCTTGGAGGAATGGTTCATTCGTTCTCCGGTAATGCAGCGGATGCTGAGAGGTATTTGCGCATGGGTTTGCTGCTCTCGATTTCAGCCCGAATCGTTCATCCCGATGCGGATGAGTTGCGCGCGATCGTACGTGATGCGCCCGCAGATCAGTTGGTGCTCGAAACCGATGCGCCGGACCAGGCTCCGTGGGGAAGTGATCAGAAACTGCATTTTCCGGTCACATTGATTCGCGTTGCGGAAGCAGTGGCCAAGGTTCGAGGCGGCGATTCTGCGCAGTGGCTCGATTCGAGTCGGGACAATTTGCGCCGCGTTTTTTTATTGTGACTTTAAATATTTTATAAGCGCATAAATCGATCTTTAATCTCTTGAGCGGCTATGACTAAGTCAGTCCTTGAGGTGTGCTGCGAGTAGGTCTGGTGCGGAATGTCCCTGTTCTTGAAGTAGACACCTGTTGATAGGTCGGTCGCTCCTTCGCGCTCTGCTGATCCAGGAAGAAGATCTCGCCTTGTTTGGTAGGAACGGCTCTTGCTCCAGGGGGGCCACCATGGCGTTTGTAACTCTTAGATTCGCTTTGTTTTTGCTCGGGTTGATACGTGCGGTATCAGCTTTTGGTGCGGACTTTTACGACGAGAAGTACTGGGAGCATGAGAACAAATTAAGTCTTGAGGGGTTGAAGCCGTTTTGCATTCCAGTCAGCGAGGAGGAACGAGACCCTGATTTTGCCACCCCTCGCCGTGACTTTGTCGCAGATAGATCGAAGTTGGGCGCCTTGATTCTGCGCGGACCTACAAAAGAAGGTCTCGTCGAGCAAGTCGCAGCTCTCAGGGTTTGGACGAGCAGGGTTGGCGATCCTCTTGCGGCAGCACCTAGCGGGACTGACTATCATACAGCAAAGGACGGCAGTTTTTGGGTATCACTCGTCGGGTCGGCGCCTTCGTCAGTTTTGAGTCAGCACGATTTCTATCCGGCGCATCGCGGACCCAACTGTTGGAACAGTGCTCTCGTGCTTAGCAAACTGCTGCCTCATCATCGCTATACGAGCGACCGCGAGTTTGATTATTGGATGACGTCTCCTCTTTGTCAGAGCGTAAAAGTTCCCGAGCCGGGTGATATTGCTTCTCTATTTGGAACCCAGGAAGGAGGAAATTGTGGCCTAATCCACGCCTATATCCATCTCACCGATCAGCTGGTGTTTTCGAAAGATGGAGTAGAAAATTGCCGTCGCTATGCTTTGGAGCCTGCGAGGGTGATTAGAGAGCGGTACGTCGAAGCTTCGTCGGCATGTCCGGTCGGAGTGAGGTATTTTAGGTGTCATTCGCTGCAGAGCTATTTAGAGGAAGCGAGGCCCGAGAGATTGGAAGAGCTTCAGTCGGTTTTTGAACAGATTGCTAAAACAGGCAACGAGCTCGAGAGGCGCGCGCTGAGAGGAACCGCTTATTTGACGAGCGCCGAAAGCATGAAGTTTAGAAATGAATTGGGTTTTTATCTGGGGATGGTGAGAGATGGTGAGGCGTCTTCAGTCTCGGGCGACACGGCTTTTTCTCTTTGGAAAGCGGCTCGCCTTGGAATTGAAAGCATGCACAATCAAGTGAATGGGCTGCTGTTGCCTTTGAAGGCGCAGTAAAAACATCAACAGACTGAGGGACCAGTTTGCATTGTGAAAGGAGATTGAATGCACTTCTCCTCAAGGATCTAGGGGTAAGTATTTAATACATAAAAATAATTAAAAAAAAGAACAGGACTAGTGCTTTCTATTTCGTACTTAATTAGTATGGTAATGCAAAGACGTAGTTTGTGCGACTGAGTATCGTTAACAATCGTCAAGGCACCTATCGTGCTCCCCCTCAAATCCCGCTACGACCCTCGTCACCAATCGTGTTAGGACTCGTGAACCGGAGTGATCCAAGTCATGCTCGAATCCCCAGTCATACCCGAACCTTCAACCATGCAGCCTATGACCGATTCGGAGCTTGAGACCTACCGTCTCCACCGTCGCTACGACCGCATGGGTCGTCTCGTTGGAGACGATGGGATGAAGCGCCTCGCCGATGCTCACATCATGGTGATTGGTCTAGGTGGAGTTGGATCCTTCGCTGCCGAATCGCTTGCGCGATCCGGAGTTGGCAAGCTCACGCTCGTCGACTTCGATGAGATCTGCATCACCAATTTCAATCGGCAACTCCATGCTCTGAGCGGACTCGTGGGTGAAAAAAAAGCCACAGTCATGGCTGACCGACTCAGCAAGATTAATCCCGGCGCCACCATCGTCCCCATCGTGAATTTCTACAACGAACGCCTCAGTGACGAAATTCTTGGTCCACCGGATCAAAAACCCACGCTTGTCATCGATGCCATCGATAGCATTACTTCTAAGTGCCACTTGCTCGCTACTTGTAAGAAGCGGGATATCCCTGTTCTTTCCTCTATGGGTACCGGTGGTCGCCTGGATCCCGCACAAATCAAAACTGACGATCTCTCGCGCACCCACAATGACTCGCTCGCCAGATCTGTACGCCAGATCCTCAGGCAGAGTCATGGCTTTCCTGACAAGGGTGAGTTTGGCATCACCGCTGTCTTTAGCACTGAGGAACCCACAAAGCCTTTTGAGCTCCATTACGATGGCGGGAAGGGGTTTCGCTGCGTGTGCCCTCAAAAGGACAATGAGTTTTTTAACTGCGACAATCGCAACCTGATTTGGGGCAACGCAAGCTTTGTGACAGGCGCGGTGGGCATGCATTTGGCCTCACTCGCTGTGAGGCGGATACTTGAACACCCTTGAGAGAACTTGCTCCGGCTCGCTCGCCTTCTCAACTGGACTCTATCCACTTCGCGTGCGGATGATCCTCGAGAGGCGTGGCTTAAACGTCGATCAACTGGAGAAGCTGTGAAGAACCCTATGAAAGAAGCTCCGCTGCTTTTTAGTTTGCCCTCCTACGCACAGCTTGCCCGGCGCCTCACCAAGAAATCTGGTTGCACGGCGGGAGAGATCGAGATCCGAAAGTTTCCAGACGGCGAGCGCTACCTCCGCATCCTGAGCGAGGCTCGCGGGCGTCGAACAGTGCTCCTGGGCGGCACGACAGACGACGCAGCTACGCTTGACCTTTTTGACTTGGCAAGTGGGCTTGTCGCTGCTGGCAGCCGCGAGCTTACGATATTGCTTCCCTACTTTGGTTACTCCACCATGGAGCGCTCTGTGCGCCCTGGCGAAGTGGTCAAAGCCAAGGTACGCGCGCGGCTATTCTCGGCTATCCCACTTGCGCCTTACGGTAATCGCATCGTGCTGCTTGATCTGCATAGTGAGGGTATTCCATTCTACTTTGAAGGTGGTATCAGCCCTCTACATCTCTATGCTAAGTCGCTTATCCTCGCGACTGCCAAGCGTGTGGGTGGCACCCAAGCAGTGTTAGGTTGCGTGGACGCTGGCCGCGCAAAATGGGTTGAGTCGCTCGCCAACGATCTTGGTGTGTCCGTGGGCTTTGTTTACAAGCGCCGGTCTAGCGGTCGAAAAACAGAGGTGAGTGGCATAAACGTCTCCGTCAAAGGTAAGCGCGTTGTGCTTTATGATGACATGATCCGCACGGGTGGTTCAGTGATTCAGGCAGCGCGTGCCTATCAAGAAGCGGGTGCGACTTCGATTTCTTTGATTTCTACACACGGGCTATTTACTGACAATGGCCTCAAGCGCTTGCGCGATAGTGGGGTGATTGAGCGCGTGTTTTGCACGGACAGTCATCCCAACGCGGTCGCTGCCCTGGCTACAGCCTCAGCCAAAGGTTTTTTAGAGGTACTTTCGATCGACGATCTCCTTGCTTCCTGCATCAAAGGGGAAAGGTTTGTTACTCACTAATTCTATCTTTTTTTTCCCTAAGTCAGCTTTGTTGATAATCGAATTTCAGAACTTTTTTCCGGTCAGAACGCTGGCTGTCGAGTGTGGCGATGAAGTCATTGCCGACGCTAATCTCAAGTAACAGTCCGTGACTGATGATTTCGTAGATTTTACAGCAATAGATGCGATCTGCCTTGGTTTTGCCACTCTCTTAGTTAAAGATGGTTGTCGATCATTCAACCTAAATGCCATGCATCTGGAGTGCGGGGGGCTTTTAGTCACTCTTTGTGGGAGTCGTTGTGAATAATGATGAGCGGATTTTTGTTGGTAGGTTTCAACCGCCCCTAAACCATGAAGTCGAAGCGATTCGCAAGCGAGTGATGGCAGGCGATGAGGTGCTGGTGATCCTCGATGGGGATCGCGAGGCGCCCGCGCTGCGGGTGCCGTTTACTTCTGAGCAGCGCGAGCAGATGATTCGCGGAGCGTTGGGGGAGGACGCAAGAAGGGTGCGTTTTGCTCGCGCCCGTGAGCGACGATACGACGATGCGGCTTGGCGCATGGGCTTGCTAGAGGGTTTGGCTGCACTGGGCGTACACGAGGCGCCTACTTTGTTCGAGGTTTTTAGCGAGAGATTTGAGGAGCGTCTGCATCGAGTGTTTCCAGAGGCTCATATCGATCTTGTGCAAGAGCCTGCCGGTTGTTTGCAGGGGCATGAGCTCAGGTATCAGATTTTTGTGGATCAGCGTGCGGAGTGGATTCAGGATATCCAGATATCTGCCTTTGTGCGGGATTGGATCTATGGCTTTTTATCTACTGAGCAAGCACAAGAGATCTTGAAGGACGGCGAGTACATCCGCACTTACAAAAAGGAATGGGCTAATACTCCCTATCCTCCTGTATTTGTAACAGTGGATACTGTGGTCAGGCACGGCGCTGAGGTTTTGCTGATTCGACGCAACGGTTCTCCTGGAAAGGGTCGCCTCGCGCTGCCGGGTGGCTTTTTGGATC
>CAZGCK010000026.1:0-13227 GCA_964524175.1 uncultured Bacteriovoracaceae bacterium
TCGAAATGATGATATTTGGATTGGACGCTTGATTGCGTGGCTAGATGTGTGGAGTGTTTCAGCTCAGTTCGCAACAAATCGCAACTTACCCCATGGGTCAGTAAATTGTAGCGACCCTAAGTCATGGCCTGTGGCTTGCTGGTCAATAGAGTCCGAATCTCATACCAGATGAGCGAAAATCGAAGTAAAAATGTGATTAATGGCATGTTTATCTGGCATTGGATTTGCGATCACTGCCCAGGATGTCACTTCATTTTACTCGCTCTACAGGTTTTCGTACTACCTTCATGAACTTCAAAACCCGCTACGGGATGATGTCAGTGCGACTTTTTGGTCGCTTGACAAAGCGTCAACGACGGTCCTTTTGTCTCGCTTTTTTGAGGCACTTTCGCCCTCTCCTTTACCTTGATACGACCGACATTATTCATGGGGAACGGCGAGATGATTTTTTAGGTCCCCGGTTTCCCCCTTATACGGAAGTTCAAGCGGTTAATGTCAGTACGCCAATCGGTCGGGAAGGGGCTTGGATAAGAATGAAGCGCCTTGAAAAAGGTTGGACACAAACCGAGCTCGCAAAGAGAGCGGGAATGACAAAAGCCCATATTTCTCGAATTGAACATGGGCAGCATAAGATGCGGCAGCTGACGCGAAAACGCCTTCATGATACCCTGACCTTGTGATCCAAAATAATCTCCGTGAACTGTTCGCAGGCTATCCCAACGCATCTATCACCGATGTGACTTCAGACTCTCGAGAGGTCAAACCAGGCTCGATCTTTGTCGCCGTCAAAGGCGGCTCTCAAGATGGTCACGAGTTTATCGAGAAGACAGCTAAAATGGGCGCAGCCCTCGTTGTTGGAGAATGGTCGGAGGTGCAAGTAAAACAAAAGCTAGGCGCCCTTAGTACGCCTTACATACAAGTCGACGACTCTCGTCAGGCGCTCGCTTTCCTTGCTTCGCAGTTTTACGGAAATCCTTCAAAAGGGATGACAGTAGTGGGGGTGACCGGTACGAGTGGCAAGACCACTACTACCTATCTGGTTGAGTCCATTCTCAAGGCGGCTGAGCATGAAGTGGGAGTTATCGGGACGGTGAACTTTCGTTATGGCACCAAAGTCTATCCTTCGACCCACACCACGCCAGGCGCCGTCGAGCTTCAGAGACTCCTAGCCGAGATGAAGGCGGATGGTTGTACGGCAGTCGTGATGGAGGTTTCTTCGCACGCGCTCAAACAGAGTCGGGCCGCCTTCATTGCCTTCGATGTCATGATTTTTACCAACCTCACGCGCGAGCATCTCGATTTTCATCCGGACATGGAGGACTATTATTCGTCCAAGGCATTGCTCTTTACTGAATGCGCTACTCATTCGATTCAGGCTGGCAAGCGGCCCTTCGCAGGGGTCAGCGAGGACGATGAGTTTGGGAAGAGGCTTCTCGAAACTCTTCGCAAGCAGAGTCGTCCCGAAATGTGGTTCGCCTCTTTTGGGCTGAACCCTCAGAGCGATATTTCTGGCGCAAACCTCAAGGTGGACCTTTCTGGGATTCGTGGCGAAGCAGGGGGAGTCACCTTTAAGTCTCAACTCGCAGGTCGATTCAATGCGCAAAACTTACTTGGAGCCATCGCAGCGGGACAAGGGCTTCAACTGGATGCGATGACGATTGCCCAAGGGATCGCTGCGCTTAAGTCAGTGCCAGGGCGACTCGAGCGCGTACAGAACTCGCGCGATGTTCACGTCTTTGTAGACTATGCGCACAAGCCAGATGCCCTCGATAAGGTGCTAAATACCCTGAGCGAAGTGAAAGGTAGCCATAAACTCATCACCGTTTTTGGATGCGGGGGCGATCGGGACCGAACTAAGCGACCTGTGATGGGTAAAATGGCTGCTACCAGGTCAGATCGGGTGATCGTGACTTCAGACAATCCTCGTACTGAGGACCCCAATGCGATCATACAGGAGATCTTGGCTGGTATTCCTGATGCGGGTAAGCCTGGGTCACATGTGAGCGTGGACCTTGACCGTCGCAAGGCCATTGAGTCTGCGATCGCCTATGCTCAGTCAGGTGACATTGTGCTGATTGCAGGCAAAGGGCATGAAGATTACCAGATTTTAGCTGATCCCATGAAGCCGGGCGGGACCTATAAGATCCATTTCGACGATCGGGAGGTTGCCCAAGAGGCTCTTTTGGGTCGAAGTGCCCAGCCCACCGCATAATCAGATTGACACGGCATTTTAGAAATCTGTAGCATCCAGGGATGCTCCTCTATTTGCTGTACCCACTTCACATGCAGCATTCGTTCTTTAATGTGTTCAAATACATCACGTTTAGAACGTTTGGAGCGAGCATCACGAGTGTCTTGCTTTGCATGCTCATAGGACCCGCGTACATTCGCTTCCTTCAAAGGAAACAGATGGGGCAAGCTATTCGAGATGACGGGTCTAAATGCCACCTTTGAAAGAAAGGCTCGCCTACGATGGGCGGAGGCCTGATTCTCATTGGCATCGCGATTCCGACGCTGCTGTGGTCGGATCTCACCAACAAGAACGTTTGGATCGCACTGATTACTACGCTGCTCTTTGGGGTGGTCGGTTACGTCGACGACTATCGCAAGGTCGTTCAGAAGAACCCCAAAGGCCTTTCAGGGAAGCAAAAGATCATTTTTCAAACCTTGATCGCCTTGGCCGCGGCTTACGCGATTTACTTTCTTCGGGATACACCGCCGGACCTCAAGTTCCCCTTCTTTAAAAGTTGGTCTTTGGCGTTGGGTCCGTTCTTTATCCTCTTCTCAACCTTTGTGATTGTGGGCTCCTCGAATGCAGTGAATCTCACGGATGGTCTGGATGGGCTTGCAGTGGGGCCGACTATCACCACTTCAGCTACTTTTCTAATTCTGGCCTATTGCGCAGGCAATGTTAAGATAGCGGAATACTTGCAGATTCCACACGTCCCGGGGGCTGGCGAGCTGACGATCTTCTGTGGAGCCATTGCTGCGTCATGCCTGGGGTTTCTCTGGTTTAACACCTATCCGGCCCAGGTATTTATGGGGGATGTGGGGTCACTTTCGCTCGGGGCTGCTCTAGCGGTCGTAGCTGTCATTACAAAAAACGAAATCCTTCTTGCACTTTGCGGCGGAATTTTCGTAATTGAAGCACTCTCCGTCATGGCTCAGGTCACAAGCTTTAAGATGACGGGGAAACGAGTGTTCAGGATGGCTCCGATCCATCACCACTTTGAGCTCAAAGGCTGGGCCGAGCCCAAAGTGATTGTCCGATTCTGGATCATCTCGATCCTTCTGGCCCTGGTGACGCTATCGACTCTGAAGTTGCGATAATTCAAGGAATTCATGAATGAGTAAGTACAAAGGTAAAAGAGTCCTCGTCGTCGGTTTTGGCCTTTCTGGGGTCGCCGTCGCCAAGTACATGACCAAGCAGGGTGCGAAGGTCACGGTCACCGACATGAAGCAGAAGACCGAGTTAATGGACTCGTGCAATGCTTGCGAAGAGCTCAAGCTCGAATATGAGTTGGGCAAACATAACAACAAGACTTTTCACATGGCGGAGCTCATTGTTGTGAGCCCCGGCGTACCGCTTAACATCAAGCCTCTCGAAGAGGCTCGTGAGAAGCAGATTCCGATCATAAGCGAAGTAGAGCTTGCTGTGCAGGCCATCAAAGAGCCTCTCATCGCGATCACGGGCACCAACGGTAAGACCACGACGACGACTTTGCTCGGCGAGATGTTCAAGGCCGATGGGAAGACTGCATACGTGGGTGGCAATATTGGCAAGCCATTGCTCAACTACGTATTAGAGGGCCAAAAGGTCGACGTCGTGATCGCCGAACTCTCGAGCTTTCAACTAGAGATGACTGACAAGCTCATCCCTTCGGTCGCAGTGTTTACCAATCTTGAGGAAGATCATCTCGATCGTTACCCAGACATGATGGCCTATACGGCCGCGAAGAAGCGCCTGCTCAAAGTTTGCGATCGCAACAGCTACGTCATTCTCAACTACGATGATCCTAATATTGCGCAGTTTGCTGAGGAGAACCAAGGCAAGCTGATGTGGTTCACTCGCCAGAATCCTTTGAAAATCGGTGGAGCGTTTGCCGAGCAGTTCTGCGGCGCCTACTATAATCAGGCGACCAAGAAACTCGTCGTGAAGATCACTGGCAAAGAAGAGCTATATGACTTGGCTCAATTCCGGCTCTTTGGCGATCATAATAAAGAGAACCTGCTAGCCGCAATTTGCGCAGCACGCACGATGGGCGTCTCGGCTAAGGCTTGCCAGACCGTGATTGATACCTTCCGTGGCGTGGTTCATCGCTTGGAGTTTATTCGCAAAAAGGATGGCGTGTTCTTTTTTAACGACTCCAAGGGCACTAATGTCATGAGCGTGAAGCGCTCGTTGGCGGCTTTCGCTCAGAATCCCATAATCTTGATTGCTGGGGGCAAAGACAAGAACATGGATTTCACACCGCTTCAGGAGCTTGTGAAGCGTAAGTGTAAGATCCTTATCTTGTTGGGTGAGGCCAAAGAGAAGATCAATCGCGCGATCGGTGATCATGCAGAGACTTTCTTGGTGGGCACTTTTGAAGAAGCCGTTCTACTGGCTTATCAAAAGTCACGCAGCGGAGACATTGTCCTGCTGTCACCTGGTTGTTCAAGCTACGATATGTTCCGCAATTTCGAAGAACGCGGGGATTACTTCAAAAAGCTCGTTGCTCAGCTTTAAGCTGGAGGTTTCTCCGATGGGCGGCAAGGATGCAGCTGCGGTAGGTAGCGGAAACTGGTTTAAGCGGCTGCTCGGGCGCGCGCTTCGCGTGGACGATGAGGCTGCGTCTTGCCCTTGGCCATTGCCTGCGCAAGGAATCGATATAGTGCTGCTTCTCACGGTGATTGCCATGGTGCTGTTTGGTTTGCTCATGGTGTACAGCTCTTCGTTTATTTACGCGCAGGAGCGTACAGGTGATGGATTTGCGTTCATCAAGAAGCAGCTGATCTTCGCTCTCTTGGGTTTTAGCGCTTTGGTGGCGGTTTGTAGGGTGGATTACCGGCGTTGGGTACGTTGGTCGTTGCCGGGGCTTGCTCTTGCAGTCGGCTTGCTTGTCTTGGTTTTGGTCCCAGGTATGGGGACCAAAGTCTTGGGTGCAACGAGGTGGCTTAAGATCGGACCCTTTACGTTTCAACCGGCGGAGCTTGCCAAGTTTGCGGTAATCGTGTTTGTCGCGCGCCAGCTAGATCGCAAGCACGATCGGCTGCACAATGTGGCAGCCGGCGTGATCTCGCCATTCTTGGTTGCGATTCCTGCCTTTGCATTGCTCCTGCTGCAGCCGGACTTTGGTACCACCGTGATGATCACCGCGGTGATTTTTGCGCTGATGTTCTTGGCGGGCGTGCCTAAGAAGTATTTGGGAGCGGCACTCGGTTTTGCGGTTATTGCGGGGCTGATCCTCACACTGGGTTCAGCTTACAGGCGAGATCGCTTGATGACGTTCATTGATCCGTGGCGCGACCCGGGGGGCAAGGGTTTTCAGATTTTGCAATCACTCGTAGGCCTTCACAATGGCCGCTTCTGGGGAGTGGGATTGGGCAATGGCAAAGAGAAGCTCTTTTACTTGCCTGAAGCCCATAACGATTTTATTTTTTCTGTGATCGGTGAGGAGCTAGGATTTCTTGGGATCGCGGGTGTTGCATTGGCTTACCTGGTTTTCGTGTATCGAGGGCTCAGGATTGGGTTCAATGTGCAAAGGCAGTACAAAGATCGTTTTGGCATGCTCCTCGCCGTGGGAATCACCCTCGCCCTGGGGCTTCAGGGCTTCGTCAACATGGCAGTGGTTCTGGGACTTTTGCCGACCAAAGGACTGACGTTGCCGTTTATTAGCTATGGAGGATCGGCACTCGTTGTGGACCTTCTTGCAGTAGGTGTCTTGTTGAGCATCGCGCGTGGACGTTCACATGCCTAAGGGCGGCCTGATGATCGCAGGCGGCGGGACCGGCGGCCACGTGTTTGCTGGAATCGCTGTTGCGGATGTGTGGAAGTCCTCAGTAGGGGGGCCTATCTTGTTTGTGGGCGCCCAGGGAAAAATCGAGGAAAAGCTCGTGCCTCGCGCGGGCTATCCTCTCGAGCTCTTGCAGCTCGGTTCGCTCAAAAGAGTGACGCTCGCACGTCGCCTAAAGACATTTTTGCAGCTTCCGTGGTCGCTCATCCGTTCCGCGCAGATCTTGTTTCGCGAGCGTCCTCAAGCGGTGTTGGGAGTAGGAGGCTACGCCTCAGGGCCACTGGTGATGACCGCTCGCCTATTGAGCATGGTTGGATTGCTCAAAGCCCGTACCGCGATTCTTGAGCAGAATTCGGTGCCTGGGTTCACCAATCGTGTTCTCGGGGGGTTAGTGAATCAGGTGTTCTGCGCGTTTCCCGGAACAGAGGCTCAATTCAAGAATCAGAGCGTGCGGCTCACGGGTAATCCTGTGCGCAATGTCATGTCGCGACTGCCTTCTGCACCCCGTGACCCATTTGTAATCTTCATTTTTGGGGGCAGCCAAGGCTCGCTTGCGATCAATACCCTGGTTCTTGAAGCGCTGCCTCATCTGGGAGCAATCTTGCCTAGGCTCCATTTCGTACATCAAACCGGAGAAGCGGATCATCAGCGCGTCCTTGAGGGGCACAAGCGAGCGGGGACTCAAGGGCAAGTCGAAAGCTTTATCCACGACATGGCCTCGGTTTACGCAAAGTCGTCGCTTCTGATCTGCCGCTCCGGATCCTCGACTCTCGCAGAGATCGCAGCTGTAGGGCGTGCTTCTGTGCTGGTGCCGCTGCCTACCGCGAGTGACAATCATCAGGACAAAAACGCGCGGGTTTTTTCGGATGTGGGGGCGGCATATCTTCTTGAGCAATCTGCTGGAGGCGAGGCGCTCGCTCGTTTGATCCAAGAGGCAGTTGCCAACCCTTCTAAGCTTGATCAGATGGAGAATGCGGTGAAGCGTTTCAACCGGCCCGACGCGGCTCGTGATATCGTTCAGGCGCTCAGGGGGGGCGATGCATAATATTGCTTCGACCCAGCTTCATTTTGTTGGAATCGGCGGAATCGGGATGAGCGGAATCGCTGAGGTATTTCTCAATCAGGGATACCCAGTGACGGGTTCGGATCTCGCGGAGTCCGAGACGACTCGGCACTTGGTCAAAGCCGGCGCGAAGATTTCTATCGGACATAAAGCTGAAAATGTTCACGGCGCCAAGGTCGTGGTGATCTCCTCTGCGGTAAAGCCTTCGAACCCTGAGGTCATCGAAGCTAAGCGATTGCGCATTCCGATCATTCCTCGCGCTGAAATGCTAGGTGAGTTGATGCGTGGACGCACGGGTATCGCCGTCGCCGGCACGCATGGCAAGACCACTACTACTTCGATGCTCGCAACAGTGCTTACGGTGGCGGGACTTGATCCTACGCTCGTGATTGGCGGCAAGGTCGACTCACTCGGTGGCAATGCCAAGCTAGGACAGGGCAAGTACCTGGTTGCTGAGGCTGACGAAAGCGACGGCTCGTTTCTTCATTTGCCGGCGACTCTGGGCATCGTCACAAACATCGACAATGATCACTTGGACCATTACGGAAGCTTGAGCAAAGTTGAAGACGCGTTTGTCGAGTTCATCGGCAAGTTGCCCTTCTATGGGGTCGCAGCGGTCTGTGGCGAGGACGAAGGTGTTCGTCGCGTTCTTGCGCGCTTAACTAAGCCAGTCGTAACCTATGGCTTTGCAGGGGATTGGGATTACACGGCTCATTCGATCAAAGCTCAAGGGCTGGGATCGACTTTCGAGGTTCGCTCAAGGGCGGCTGGACGTGCCCTAGGGCAAGTGAAGCTCAACGTGCCAGGCGAGCACAATGTGCTCAACGCTTTGGCTGCCATCGCGATAGGCATCCATATGGGCCTTGATTTAGGTGTGATCGCCAAGGGCTTGGCCGAGTTTAGGGGCGTCAAGCGACGGTTTGAGATTCGGTGGCAGGACACAGCTCTCAGGCAAGTCATCGTCGACGATTACGGGCATCATCCCACAGAAATTGCAGCGACTCTGGCGGCGGCGCGCTCCTATTGGCCAGGTCGGATCGTGACAGTGTTTCAGCCACATCGCTATTCGAGGACCCTGCACTGTCGGGATGGTTTTCTCTCGGCCTTTATCAAGAGCGACATAGTCTTGATCACGGACATCTACGCGGCCGGCGAAGAACCCATTGACGGAGTGGATGCAGCGTCACTGGTTCAATCCATGCGCAAGGCCGCGGCCTCGGGGCAGGAAATCATGCATGTGGCGGGCGATATGACTGCAGCTCGCGATGAGGTCCTCAAACGCCTTACTGCGGGGGACCTCGTGCTCTGCTGTGGAGCGGGGTCGATCACACGATTGCCTGAGCAGCTGGTTCAAGCGATTGGATCGGCCGTAGGGAAGGGCAAGTGAGCGCTCATCCGTGGTTTCGCGATCGGGCCGCTGCATTTAGCGGTGAGCTGCGCTTTGACGAACCATTGCTTCGTCACACCTACTATCGGATTGGAGGACCGGCAGCGATTTTTGCGATTCCTCGGAGCGAAGAAGACCTCAAATGGTTGGCGCAGGGAATTCAGGCGACAGGAGTTCCGTACTTTGTTCTTGGTATGGGATCCAATATTTTGGTCTCAGATGAGGGTTATGCGGGTTTAATCATTCGAACCACGCGGCTCAATTTAGATGTCACGCAAATCGCGCCCGGGCGCCTTCGTACAGGGGCAAGCGTTGCGGTGTCATCGTTGCTACGCAAAGCCGCGGTGGAAGGGTGGGGTGGACTTGAGATGCTAGCGGGCATCCCGGGTGCCATCGGTGGGGTTGTTGCGATGAATGCGGGTACTCATCTCGGTGAGGCCAAGGATCGCATCCGCAAAGTCGAGATCTTTGATTTGGCCTTGCCTACGAGTGAGCTCACCTCATTTGATGGGCAGCAGCTTCGCTTCGAATACCGGCGCAATCTTTTCTTGCCGCGCTCCGCAGTCGTTTGCGCAGCCGAGTGGGAGGTGCGTATTGAAGATCCTGCCAAGGTCAAAGCGTTGATCGATGAAACGCTGGCTCGGCGCAAGGCCACACAGCCGATCGACTATCCCTCTTGCGGCAGCGTTTTTAAGAATCCGCGTGAGCATGGCTTGTCGGCCTGGCAGGTCATCGACAAATTGAGTCTTAGAGGACATCGCATCGGTGACGCTCAATTCTCAGAGAAGCATTCTAACTTTATTATCAATCTTGGGGCCGCGCGCGCCGTCGAAGTCATGGGCCTGATCGAGCTCGCTAAGAAGCGTGCAAGCGAAGAACTCAGTATTCAGCTTGAAGAAGAAGTTCACTATCTCAAGGCTTAGGCGCCGAAGCGGCGGGCGCGTCAGCGATGCAGCCTTGTTGCTTGGCAAAGGTCAAACTCTCTTCGTCCGTCATTTCGCCGTAGGGCTTGCTTGGGTGGAGGGCAAAATCATAAGCCGATTTAAACGCCAGAAACATTTCCGCGCCGCGTGGATCTGTACCCACCTGGTTGGCCATGGCGAGCGCTGCTTGGGGGTTCTTGTTGAGGGGGCCAACGTTACCATCTGTGTCTTTAACCGCTAGTTGGTTGAACATTGCCTGATAAGCAGCGAGTCTCGCAACTCCGTCAGGGAGGCGATAAAAGGATAAAGCAAACTTCTCAGGATCCAGTTCTTTGAGCTCGGGAAAATCGTGCAGCTGTTTTTTGACAAACTCAAAAGCGGATTTGAAATTTACAAAGGCAGTGATTGCAGGCTTCAAGGTGATAGGTTCAGGCTCGTTTGGGCTTTCTGAGGTTACCTCGGGTTGCTCTTTCTCAGTTTTATTTTCAGCTTCTTTTTTAGCTTCCTGGTCCGCAATAACGGCTGGCTTAGGAGATTTTTGAACGGGAAATGCAATCAGTTCTTCGGTGAAGTCTCGGCCTTTGGGTCCATCGAACGCGACACCATCTAGCTTCGTAACGTATTGATAAATCCTTTTTCGAAGCGCATTCGTGTCTGCCGGATCCTGGTTCTCAGGCAGCTCAAGGAGAGTTGCAATCTCTTTATCCAGGTTGCCGAGCTCATCAAAGATCAGGCGCTCTCGTGGGAGAGCAGGTCTAGACTTCAGCGAACAGCCTTTCTGGCCAGGTTCGGGCTTCTTTTCTTTGCCCTTGTCGTCAGCCGTCTTTTTGTCAGGCGCTTTGACTGGAGTTGTAGGAGCTTTTTTATCATCGTCCGATCCATAGAGGCGCAAAAGCGGCCTATCCAGCCTACAGGCACTGAGATTGAACGCAAATAAGGCTGTTACAAGCAGAGGGGCAAGCGAGTTTCGTACACGCATGGCGTACTAATATACTCGGATATAATTATTGTCAAGACTCTATTTACTTCAGCTATTTAGCTCGCGATTACTCTTCGGTATATTTCACAACTCGCACGTGCTCTGGCGAAACGCCGGCAGCCTTTGCCAGTGGGTCTCGGAGGTTTTTAGCGGTTCCGAGAACGGAGACAGCCAGTTTGCTTGGCTTCAAAAACCGCTTCAAGGCGTCATTAACTTGGGCCAATTGGACCTTTTGCAGTTCGGGGCCATAGGTCTTCATGAAGCCATCCGGGAGGTCCAAGGTCTTTTCCAGAAGTAAGTTCTCAACACGCTTCTTTGGCGTGTTGAACATGAATCCCGCGCTATTCACCAGGCTCTTCTGTGCGAAGTCGAACTCTTCGGCAGTGATCCCTTTGTCTGCAAGATCAGAGATCAGCTGTAGAGTGTACTCCAGCGCAGCTGCAGTATCTTTTTCAGCAGGAAACAAATGCGCTTGCCAGGAGCGAGGCTGGCGGCCTTGCCTAAAGTAGCTGTTGGCTCCATAGCTCCAACCGCGCTTCACTCGGATCTCGACCATGAGTCGGGCCGAAAAAGATCCACCACCAAAGGCGTAGTTCCCTAGCCAGAGCGGAAAAAAATCCGGATCTGTCATCCGCGTTCCGATTTGACCGATGTTGATCTGAGTCTGAGTGCGATCCGGCTTGTCGGTGATCATGAGGCGACGTGACGGTGCGTTCTCGGGGGGCGCGACTTTCTCGATTTTTTCTCCGCCGGCCCTCCACTTGGCCAAGGCTTCTGCCCACAGTCCGATCTCTTGGGCTTTCGCATCCCCTGTTCCGATGATCAGGAGGTTGGCATCTCTTACGAGCAGATCAAAGTGAGAGACGATCGCGGCTCGGTTGAGCTTGTCGATGTCTTTTACAGTACCGAGCACGGCTTTGCCGTACGGATGATCCCGAAACAAGAACTTAGCAAAACGCCGGGCAGCCAACGACGAGTCTTGGCCAAGCTCTTCGAGAATCCCTGAAATGATCTCTTTTTTTAGCTTGGCGATTTCCTTTTCTGGAAACGAAGGCTCGGTCACGATCTCATTGACGAGCTTGAGAAAGGGCTCCATCTGCTCCTTGAGCACCGCCCCTCTCATGATGAGGGCTTCTGACCGGGTCTCGACCTCAAGCCTTGCCCCTATTTGGTCTAGCGCAAGGTCGATTTGTTCTTTGCTGCGAGAGCGGGTGCCACGCAGAAGCATTTCGCCCATGAAATTGGTAAGACCACTCTTGCCGGCAGGATCGGTAGCGGACCCCGCTTTGATGGCAACATTGACGTAGATGATCGGGAGACTGTGGTCCTCTTCGAAGGCTAGTTCTACGGCTGAGGCCGAGGTGCTGGCTGTGGCGAGCAACGCAAAAAGCGGGATCAGTGCGCGAATCATTTGTTCACCCCTGTGATGACGGTTCGGTTCTTAGGGTCCAGGTACTTGCGCGCAGCCTCTTGAACTTCGGCAGCGGTCACCATGGGAATCTTGCGATAGAGCTCAAGGCCCTGCGCGAAATCACCACTCACGGCCTCGTAGTGTCCGAGGAATCGCGCTTTTTCGTTATTGGTGTTCATGCTTTCGTAGAAGCTAAATGCGATGCGGTTCTTGGCTCGTTCGAGCTCTTGAGCCGAGACGGGTTCCTTGCTGAGTCGGGCGATCTCTTTGTTGATCGCACTTTCAGTGAGTGTGGCTTTTTTGCCTTTCTGGAGATTGGTGACCAAGATCATAAGCGATGGATCTTTGTCCTCAAGTTCGTACGCATCTGTAATGCTTGCTATGCCGGTGTCAACCAGAGCCCGGTAGAGGCGACTGCTCTTGCCGCCGGTCATAATCGTTTGAAGAACCTGGATCGCAGCCGTATCGCTATTGAGCACGCCCGGTATGTGGTAGCCGATCAGGAGTTTTTCTACTTGAATGTTGAGCTTGAGTTTCTTGCGTCGAGCGGACTCTTGCGGAGGCTCGGCTTCAATCAGATGTGGCGTAGGCTGCTGGCTCGCCAAGCTGCCGTAGTACTTCTTTGCCAACGAGTGAACCTGGCTGGGCTTGACGTCGCCGACCACGACAACTGTCGCGTGATTGGGGCTGTAATACTTGCGATAAAAGTCGAGCGCGTCCTGTGCGGTCATCGCTTGCAGGTCTTCTTGGTAGCCAATTACCGGCCAGTGATAGGGATGCTTGACGAACGCCTCGTTAAAAATCTCCTGGTACATAGTCCCGTCAGGGCTGTTCTCGTTGCGGAATCGGCGCTCGTTCTGGACGACTTCGATCTCGGTTTTAAAGGCTTTCTCGTTGACGACTAGGTTCACCATGCGATCGGACTCAAGCTTCATGAGAAGCTCGAGCTTGTCACTGGGCATTTCTTGAACATAGGCAGTGTAGTCGCGGCTCGTGAATGCGTTCTCGCCTTCAGCGCCGTTAGCTTCGAGAATGCGGTCAAACTCACCGTCCTTGAGGTTCTTGGTTTCCTTGAACATCATGTGCTCAAAGAGATGCGCTAAGCCCGTGCGTCCAGGTATCTCGTCGCGCGAGCCGACTTTGAACCAGGTTTGGTACGCGAAGGTAGGAGAGCTATGATCTTCGACAACGAGGAGCCTGAGTCCGTTCTCGAGAGTGTATCTGTGAACTTTGTAGCTGCCGACGAGTGGCACTTCTTCGTCCGTGCCAGGTTGGGCGATGGGCTTGGGGGTGTAGGGGGTGCCGGTACCGTCGCCTTCGCCGTCCATAGAGGGTTTTGTCGAGGGGCTGGCGGCGGGGGCGCCACCGTCAGATCTTTTAGGTTGGCTGCTGCAAGCGGTGAGGTTTGCAGCTGCGACGGCTAGAGGGACGAAAAGAAGCGCGCACGTGAAGTTAGTCAGAGGTCTCA
>CAZGCK010000026.1:13237-15271 GCA_964524175.1 uncultured Bacteriovoracaceae bacterium
TTGTGTAATTTCCATTGCTTAGCGCTCGTGCGGTGCAGCGAGGTGTTTATGTTTTGGATTTGCCCTTAAGGGGTGAGTTCCGGAAAAAGCTTACTCTTGAGCTGCATCTCGGCAATCGACTTCTCAGTTCGATTAATGCGATTGGCGAGTTCCGTAAATCAAAGCGCTGGTGTTACACTCTAGGTGGATGCCGTTTGCCACACTTCCTCTGAATACTCGCCTCAAGCGCGCCGCCACACTCGGCCTCTCTCTTGCCGCTCTCGCTTCTGCAGCTTTTGGGCTCCGTCATGCCATGCGCGCCCCGATGTTCACCTTAGAAGTCGGTGAAGTCACCGATATCAACGACGGCGCCCCAGTAGACGCACAAGAAGTCCTCAACTTAGCGGCGCTTCCGGTCGGCAAAGTTAGTCTCTTCGATCTCAGCCTGGATCCCATAGAAAAACGAATTCTCACGCAGCCTTGGATCAAGGAAGTGCGACTGCAAAAGCGCTTCCCACAGACTCTCTCTATCTCCGTCACCTTCCGTGAACCTCGCGCTCTGATTCAGAACGACAACGGCTCGCTCGCTTATGTTGATAAGGACGGCCAGATCTTTGGTCAAGTCAGTCTCGCGCAACATTCTGACTTGCCCCTCATCGCGGCTTCAGCGAGCGGCCATATCCAAGAGGCATTAAATGTCATCCGTGTATGGGAGCTTTCGCCTCTCTCCAAGAAGGCTCCCATTTCGACGCTTCAGTGGGATTCTGAGCGTGGATTTCACGTTCTGGTGAGTTATCCGATCGAGGAAGGCCGCCATGGCCGCACTTACGTTGATTTGGGTCATGAAATTGACGCTAGCGTGGATTCAGAAAACACCCAGTTTTCGCGTTTAGTGAGGGTTTTTTCGTATTTGAGTGCCCATCGTCTCGCCGCCCGTCAAATTTGGGCCGATGCAGGCAAGAAAATAGTTGTCAAGACTGCGCACGGTTCTTAGAATTCCTTAGACGGGCAATTTTTGCCTGGCCCACGATGGGCCGGCAAGGAACTGGCTCGAAGGCTTTATCCTTCGAATGGATCCAATCGCTCGGTAAGGATTTGTCGCTTCCCATGGAGGGATTCTCAGAATGTCTAGAAAGGACTTTGTCGTCGGCCTGGATATCGGCACTACCAAGATCTGCTGCATCGTGGGTGAAGTGACGGGTGAAAACGGCGCGATCGACATCATCGGCATCGGCACTGCGCCCTCGACTGGACTCCGCAAAGGCGTAGTCATCAACATCGATTCGACCGTCGAGAGTATCACGAAGGCGGTCGAAGAAGCTGAGCTCATGGCTGGCGTCGAGATCTCCACGGTTTATACGGGGATCGCTGGCGGTCACATCAAGTCGTTCAATTCGACTGGCATCGTCGCTGTTAAGGATAGCAAGGAGATCAACGCGCAGGATGTAAGCCGAGTGGTGGAGGCGGCGAAGGCAGTCGCTATCCCGCTCGATCGCGAAGTGATTCACATCATCCCGCAAGAGTTTATGATCGATGGCCAAGAGGGCATCCGAGATCCAATCGGCATGAGCGGAGTGAGGCTCGAAAGCAAAGTGCACATCGTGACTGGGGCGGTCTCCTCTGCACAGAACATCATTAAGTGCGCTAACAAGTCGGGACTCAATGTCTCAGAAATCTGTCTCGAACCCATCGCATCGGCTGAGGCGGTTCTGTCTCAAGATGAAAAAGACCTAGGAGTGCTCCTGATCGATATCGGTGGTGGCACCAGTGATATCGCCATTTTCAAGAACGGCGCGATCGTCCATACGGGTGTGTTGGCCATCGGCGGTAACCACATCACCAGTGACATAGCGCTCGGACTCAGGACTCCGCAAAACGAAGCAGAGCGAGTGAAGATCCGCTACGGCTGCGCGATGGCCAGCCTAGTGAAGTCCGACGAGACGATCGAGGTTCCTGGCGTCGGTGGGCGAAAATCCCGGGTGCTTCAGCGCAAGCTCTTGGCAGAGATCATCGAGCCTCGAGTCGAGGAGATCTTCTCGCTCATCCAGCGGGAGG
>CAZGCK010000026.1:15281-18162 GCA_964524175.1 uncultured Bacteriovoracaceae bacterium
GTCATGAAGTCAGGCTATCAGGACTTTCTCTCGGGCGGCGTCGTCATCACTGGCGGCACTACTATCCTCGAAGGGATGCCGGAGCTCGCAGAGTTTATCTTTGAAATGCCCGTGAAGCGCGGCTTGCCGATGAATATCGGTGGTCTCCGCGACGTGGTCAATTCTCCCAAGTTTGCTACGGCCGTCGGCCTGATCAAATACGGATCGCGAAACATGCAGAAGAGCAAGTTCACGATCCGTGACAAGAACATCTATGACAAAGTTCGAGGATCGATGCGTTCGTGGATTAGGGATCTGTTTTGAGGATTAAATAAGGGCGCGAACTCGGGAAACCGGTTCGCTGGTTGTAAAATGGCTCGAAGCTACTGAAAAGCGGATTCGGGTGGGCTGGGATCGCAAGGAAAGGCGATTCGGCTTTTAAAAAAGAGAGAAGAGGAACTTCTTCATGTTTGAAATTGACCAAATCGTTAGTCACGGAGCAAAAATAAAGGTCGTTGGCGTCGGCGGAAGCGGTTGTAACGCTGTCAACACGATGATCCGTATGGGCCTTGAGGGCGTAGAGTTCATCACTGCCAATACTGACCGCCAGGCTCTCGAGGCTTCACTCGCTCCTACGAAGCTTGCAATTGGACAAGAGCTTACCAAGGGCTTAGGTGCTGGCGCGAATCCAGAGATCGGCCGCAAAGCGGCTCTCGAGGATTACGCGAAGATCTCCGAGCTGCTCACTGGTTCCGATATGGTCTTCATCACCGCAGGGATGGGTGGTGGCACCGGCACTGGCGCAGCGCCTGTTTTTGCTAAGATCGCTAAAGAGGTGGGCGCTCTCACCGTAGGCGTCGTAACTAAGCCATTCATGTTTGAAGGCAAGAAGCGCGGCAAGCATGCAGAGCAAGGGATGGCATGGCTTCGTGAGAACGTCGACTCTTTGATTACTATCCCAAATCAACGCCTTCTAGCGATCGCGGGAGCGACGTTGTCGATGGTTGATGCATTCAAGAAGGCCGACGAAGTTCTGCTAAATGCCGTTCAGGGCATCTCCGACCTTATCAATCACACTGGTATGATCAATTGCGACTTCGCTGATGTTCGCACGATCATGCACTCCAAAGGCCTCGCTCTCATGGGTATCGGCACTGGCGAAGGCGAGCACCGTGCTGTCGAGGCCGCGACCAACGCGATCTCAAGCCCGTTGCTCGAGGATGTCTCGATCGATGGCGCAACCGGTATCATCATCAACATTACCGGTGCCTCGAACATGAGCATCCATGAAGTGAATGAAGCGACCACGCTTATCCAAGAGGCCGCGGATGAGGATGCCGAGATCATTTTCGGCACAGTGATCGATGAGAACATGAAAGATGCGATCAAGGTCACTGTCATCGCCACCGGTCTTGGAACGCCAGCTTCTCAAGCGATTCCCGTTCAAAAGAGCGACACTCTTGTGGTTAACAGCCATGCTCTGCCTCCACAGCCAAGTCCTGCTATGATGGCTCAGCTCCAGGCTCAAGCTCAGGCTCAGTTGCAGGCGCAGGTCAATGCCCAGATGCAGGCGACAGCATTGGCTCAGGCTCAAGCCGCTGCGGTTGCGTTGCAGCAGCAAGCAATGGCTGCTGCCGCTAAGGCTCCTGCACAATTCGGTCAGCATGTTCAATCGCAGCTTCAGGCGCAGCCTGTCGCTGAGTTGCCAGCGTTTGATCAAGGATTGGGTGAGGAAGAGGCTCCTGTTGCAGCCAACTTGTCAGCGATGGCAAATGGTCCGCAGCAAGCTGCACCAGCAGAGAGCAACGGCGAACTGGCTCGCGCCAGGTCGATTGCTCAACGGTTGGGAATCACCAATCTCACTGACGATGCGTACGATGTTCCGACCTACATGCGCAGGCAGCAGGAGCGCGAGCTTTAGATAGTTCCCCGCCCCCCCCCTCGAGTAGTAGTTGAGGAGCCCCTCCAGCGAAGGTTGGAGGGGCTCTTTTGCTTGGTGCGCCCAGTATGGGCGATGACTAGGGGGTGCCTCGTAGCGGAAGCAGCGATTAGTCCTCAAAGTGCTGCTAGAAGGTAAAAACTTATTTTTTAGTGCTGATTGATAGCAAGACGCCCAAGCGTTGACCGACTACTTCTTAAACGCTACGCCCACTGCCGCAAGGATGAGTGCGAACGAAACCAAGTAACGTGGCTTCGGTGCCTCATCCAGTGCGAGCCAGGCAAAGCCCACAAACACGATAAACGTAATGCACTCTTGCAGTATCTTAAGCTGATAAGCATCGAGCTGCCCATAACCCAGTCGATTTGCTGGCACCTGGATCGCATACTCCGGAAACGCCAGAAGCCAACTGGCCAAGATCGCCAGCCACAAAGGCGCCGACTTGAATTTTAGATGCCCATACCAGGCCGTCGTCATGAAGCAGTTCGAAAGAAAGAGCAATCCTGCGGTTTTCAACGCACTACTGGTCCACTCCGAGCTCATCCGCCGCTAACTCCCGTCGATAGTCCGCCATCAATCTGAATGCATTGACCGGTGACATAGCTCGCCTCATCGCTTGCGAGATAGGCGATGAGTGCAGCGATCTCCTCGGGCTGCCCAATGCGTCTAAGCGGGATGCGGCCTATGAACTTTTCCTTCACTTCGGCAGGGATCTGCCGCGTAAGAACCGAGTCAATGATACCTGGGGCAATCGCGTTAGCAGTAATGTTGTATCGTGCTAACTCAAGCGACCAAGTGCGAGTGAGGCCAACGACGCCAGCTTTAGATGCGGCATAGTTGGTTTGGCCAATGTTGCCGAGCCATGCGACGGATGCCAGGTTAATGATGCGTCCAGCGTTCTGCTCCATCATCACCTTGGCGCAGGCCTGTCCCATATTAAACGGTCCCTTGAGGTTGATGCGG
>CAZGCK010000026.1:18172-27039 GCA_964524175.1 uncultured Bacteriovoracaceae bacterium
CGCGGCTTGCGCGCAATTGAAAACGCCTTTCACGTTGATGCGGATCACCTCGTCCCATTTTTCCTCGCTGAGCTTGTGGAGCATGGCGTCTCGTGTGACGCCGGCATTGTTGACGAGGATGTCGACTCTTCCCAGTTTTGCCTTCACTTGGCTCACAAAATCATTTGCGCTCTCATAATCCGACACGTCGTGCGTGCTGGTAAACACGCGTCTGCCGAGCTTTTCGATCTCTCCGGCGACGGTCTGAACGCCTTCGAAACTGAGATCGTTGACAGCGATATCAGCCCCTTCGCGCGCAAGCCGCAAAGCTGTTGCAGCTCCAAGTCCGCGACCAGATCCGGTGATAATAGCTGTTTTTCCGATAAATCGAGAAGAATTGAGTGTGTTCATTGGGAGGGTCCTAAGGCGGGTTCTGCTTTCACAGTATAAGTTGAAAAGGTTTTATAGGATCTGTTGAACAAACTTATATCTGTTTTGATGAACGATGCAGAGTTTAGCTGCGCTGATGAATAATTCAAGCCCTCTATTGAAAAATAAAGTCGCGCGTCAAATTTGCAATTCTACTTGCGCAGATTAAACTGCAGTTCTGTAGAGAAAAAGCAACTCGTCACGGAGCCGTTTAAGGACTGACGGTAATGACGCAACGATAGGGGAAAGTTGAAATGCAAATTTTGAGAAAGGCCAGTGGATTGGCTTGGATTGCATCACTGTGGATCGCTGTCTCGGCAAGTGCTTTCGCGTCGCAGTTCAAGGATGGCGAAGTGATCGTCAAGTACAGGGAAGGCGTTTCTCGCTCCCGGATTCAAATGAACGCGCTTTATAAAATGGCTGGCATTCAGAAGGTCAGACATTTTAGCGGCATGATGTCCGGAATGGATCACGTGATTCTTGCTGAGGGCGTCAAAGTAGAGGACGCCGTTACAGCTCTGAATACTGATCCCACTGTAGAGTACGCTCAGCCAAATTATATGCTTTATGTTTCTGCGCCAGGTGGAGGCATCCCTTGTATCCCTGGTTTCGAAATTCCAGGCTGCACTCCTATTGGAAATCCAGGAAATCCAGGAAATCCTGGAAACCCTGGGGACCCAGGCGAGCCAGGAGCTAAGGTCCCCTGTATTTTTCCGGGAATTCCGTTTCCTCCAGGATGTGAAGATACGGGTGGCGGTGGTGGTGGACAGCCTCCGGCGAATCGTCCCGAGCTGCTCGACCCTCCAGCCGAAGTGGTTCCTCCAGTGGCCGATCCAGATCTTGGAAAAGCCTATGGCCTAAACAAAATCCAAGCAGGCGATGCTTGGAAAGTTCATCGCGGAAGCAAGAGCTTCATTGTTGCCGATATTGATACGGGCATCGATTACAACCACGAAGACCTTGCCTTCAACATTTGGCGCAATCCAAATCCTTCGGAGAAGAAAGACGTCGCAGGCTTCGATTTTATCCACAATGATGGATTGCCCTACGACGATCAAGGCCATGGCACTCACACTGCGGGCACGATTGGCGCGGTTGGCGGCAATGGCAAGGGTATATCGGGGGTTGCTCAGCACGTCTCCATTATGGCTTTGAAGTTCCTCTCCGCTGAAGGGAGCGGTACCACAGCCGATGCGATCCGAGCGATTGACTATGCGGTTACCCACGGTGCGAAGGTGTTGAGCAATAGCTGGGGCGGTAAAGGCGATCAGGATAACAAAGGCCTCAAAGAGGCCATTGAGCGCGCTCGTCAAAAGGATGTGCTTTTCATCGCAGCGGCAGGCAATGAGGGGGCTGATAATGATGGGCCCAACGCTTCTTATCCAGCTGCGTTTGATAGCGACAACCTGATTGCGGTTGCAGCTACTGATAGTCGTGATGGATTGGCGAGCTTCTCTAATTATGGGAAAAAGACGACCCACCTCGCTGCTCCGGGAGTCCAAGTGTACAGCACGTTGCCTGGCAATAAGTATAAGGCGGAGTCTGGTACCTCGATGGCGTGTCCTCACGTCGCCGGCGCAGCCGCGCTGCTTTGGTCTAAGAACCCAACTTGGAACTACAAGCAAGTCAAGGCGGCGCTTTTAGCGTCGGTTGACAAGTTCACTGTTCTTGACGGCAAAACCATTACGGGTGGTCGCCTCAACATTCTGAAAGCGTTGCGCTCGAAGGAATGAAGACCAGACGGAGCTAGTCTCCGTTCTGGGGCCACGGAAAGGCTACGCGTGGGGGTTCTCGAAAGAGAACCCCCATTCGCTTTTTAGGTTTAGCTGGCGAGGCAAATATTGGGCATTCACTCTGATTCTGGCCGGGTGAACGGCATTTCTGCCTTGAATGCTCTCGACTAGATCAAGTGCACTGAAACTGCGAGTCCTGGAGTCTCTTGATAATCTTCTCGCTGATCTGATCGCATACATCTTTCTGATAGGCAGCGCTCCCGACTTCCTTGGCGTTGCCATCGCGCGTGTACATGACTCTGCAGCCCCCGCCGTCGCGAGGCTTGATCTCGATAATGCGGCGGTCCTCTCCTGATTCGCAAATATGCGCCTTAGGTGACGAGGATATCTGTGTATCGTTCGCTCCTGCAAGTGGAGCTGCGAGGGTGGATAAAATCAACATCAAGGTGAGTTTCTTCATGGGCAGGGTATTTTCTCCAGGTAGGTTTGATCTTATTTATAATATCTCATCTTTTTTCGAGGAGGGGTAGCGTGCCCGGCGCGCCCCATGTCCAGTCAGACAAGTAAAACCACTTTGCAGATTAACGAAAAATACCCTACGCTGCGCAGCCAAGATGACTCTTTCTGCGGATAAAGGCTTTCTCGACAATCTGCCCGCGTCCTGGCGCGCCAGTCTCCAAGGCGAAGTGGATCGCCCCTACTACAAAGCGCTGAAGCGGTTTCTCATCCAAGAGTACGCAGCGAAACGCGTGATCTATCCACGGCGTGAATGGGTGTTCCGGGCACTTCAGATGGTGGATTATGAAAGTGTCAAAATTGTGATCCTTGGGCAGGACCCGTATCACGGCGAGGGGCAAGCGATCGGATTGAGCTTTGGCGTCCCCAATGATCTTCGACCCAAGCCGCCGAGCCTCGTTAATATCTTCAAAGAGCTCAAGTCGGATCTCGGTGTGGAGGCTAAGAATGGCGCGAGCGACCTGACGGGTTGGGCGGAGCAGGGGGTTTTGCTTCTCAACACCGTGCTCACAGTGAGGCAGTCTCAGGCCTTTTCTCATCGAGATGCAGGTTGGGAACCCTTCACGGATCGAGTGATCCAAAAACTGAACGAACGTGAGAAGCCCGTGATCTTCATTCTTTGGGGCGCTGCGGCCCAACGAAAGAAAGAGCTCATTACTGGCAAGCAACACTTCATCATCCAGTCGGCGCATCCCTCGCCGCTCTCGGCTTCGAGGGGATTCTTTGGAAGTAAGCCGTTTTCGAAGGTCAATGCGATCCTCACCCAGGAGCTGGGTCAGGCACCAATCGATTGGTCGTGCACTTAAAAAGTAGAACGGAGAGAAGCCCAACCATAGGCTTCTCTCCGTTCCTTTTGAAGAGTCAGGGCTGCCTGGCCGTCAAACTTGGAA
Organism: uncultured Bacteriovoracaceae bacterium; assembly: GCA_964524175.1. Lineage (GTDB taxonomy): Bacteria > Bdellovibrionota > UBA1018 > UBA1018 > UBA1018 > CAZGCK01. The sequence goes on from CAZGCK010000026.1 coordinate 21,720, forward strand.
ACCCCTGTTCGTTCCCAGCTCATGACCGGCGCTCTTGACTCTCTCCCCATCCGTGAGGCTTGTTTTTCACTTCCGTGTGGGTCGACTGGCTTCCTTGCCAGAGGACCAATTCCCCGTTTGTTGCTTAGACAAAGTCATTTGATCGCAGGAGCGCGTTTCACGACCATGCATAAGCGGGTTCTAAGCGAGGGGGTGATTAGGCAAGCTTGAGGCGGGCTCCCAAGCTTTTGCGACGATGTCCATCGATGTGGATGTGCTCGCGATGCTCAGCCGCCTCTTTGCAGTGCACGCACTGGGTAGTGGTAGGGCGGGCCTCGAGGCGGCGCATTTCGATTTCGTCTTCGCAGTCCATGCACTGGCCAAACGTTCCTTCCTGGATACGCTTAAGGGCTTCGTCGATCTTGCGGGCAAACAAGGTTTCGCGATTGCGCAGGCGCATGCGCATGGAGGTCGCGAGCTCGCTTGAGGTTAGATCGACTTCGTCGGAGAGATCTTCGACCTGGATGGCGAGACTCTGATCCACGACTTGGTTAGCAAACATCAAATTTGCGCGTTGTTCTTCGAACAAGTTTTTGAACTTGAGGATAGTTTCGGACTTCATGTGGGACTCCTTCTTTGGCAGGTGATGTCGAAGCAATTCCTTGGCTTCGACAAAGCTAGGTTCGTGGTTCGCGATTGGGGGATCGGTTACGACTTCAAAACAGCTGTGTGAGTGTGTGTGGTGCGGGATTACCGCAACCATGTCTCCCAGCTCATTTTTAAAGAGCGCCACTTCTCGGCAAGCGAGAGGAGGCTAACTGGCCTAGTCCAAACCCCGAGATGGGATTTGGAGGATTTGGATGCCCGGGCTCGCTGACGAGATCCGGGGGAGACGACTGCCTTTCGGGAACCTGCTTGGGATACTCTCCTTGTTTTTTTCATATCCGGCTCCTTGTGAGGCATTTGGAGAGAGATGAAGTAGGTGTCATCCATTGACGCCTTCCAACCGAAGGGTTGGATTGTGAGGCTAGAGCTTCTTGCCCTGGCCCTCTCACTGTCTCCGGGAAGATGTTATTGCGAGGCGTGTGCCAAGGAATAAAACCTAAGAATTTCATCGGTTGGGTATATATTATTTAAATAATCGACCAAAATGGCCCTTGTACTAAGTGCCGCAGTATACGTGAAAAATATGTCCAATATGTTCAAATCAAATAAGCGAAGGTTTGAGTGAATTAGCCGGGTTCAAAATGCCACTTTGGGGGTAGGGCTATTTTGACCCACATGCGTCATAATTGAGTGGGTGGGAAACTGCCTTCCTTGCCTGTTGCTAGTGGCGCGGATGTGGAGCATTTGCTGTGCGGCGGCGCTGGTTTAGCGCATTACCCTATCTTATGAGTGTGAGAATTTCAGGGCGCATCCCAACACAATGCCCTACTCTCAATAGGTAGCTGTCGATTTTGGGTAATCCCAGAGGGCCTTCTAGTGGGTTTTATTCGACTCTTTGGGTCAACATCAACAGACTGAAGGAGCAGTTTTTGAGTTCTAAACTACAGAGAATGCCCAAGAAGCCCAAAGTTCTCCTGGTAGAAGATGAAGAAGATCTCGCCGAACTCATGCAGCTGCATCTCAAGTCGGAGGGACTCGATGTCACTTGGCTTGAGAATGGCGAAGACGCGCTCGAGCAGGCTGGCAGAGAGAATTTTCAGCTCGCGATTCTCGATTGGATGCTGCCCGGAATCTCCGGACTAGAAATTTGCAAGGCTCTCAAGGGCAAGCTTCCTATCCTGATGGTGACGGCGCGTTCGAGCTCCGCGGATTTAGTGCTGGGTCTAGAGATGGGTGCCGATGACTATGTCGTTAAGCCTTTCGAAATCCCCGTTTTCACTGCGAGAGTGCGAGCGCTGCTGAGGCGTGGTGGTGCATTTGGTGCTTCAGCTGAGCTAGCGCAGAAGAAGATTTTTGAGATGGGCGATCTTGCAGTGGATGTCGCGAAGGTCGAAGCGCGTTGCGGTAAGGCGGAGATCAAGCTAACGGCCTCCGAGTTCAAGCTCTTAGTCGCGCTTTTAGAAAACCAGGGCAAGGTTCTTTCGCGCGAGATGCTTGTGAAGGCGATCCAGGGTCAAGGGGTCACGGTAGTGGGGCGAACGATTGATACCCATGTTTTGGCGATTAGAAAAAAACTGGGTCAATGCTCAGATCTCATCGAGACGATTCGCGGAGTGGGTTACCGGGTTAAGGCATGAGCTGGATCTCTCCGTCCTTTCCATGGCGTGTTTTTGCGAGAACTCTGGGGGTGCAGCTTTTGTTGATCGCTGTCTCTGTTGGGGCAACTTCAATAGCAGCACGCCATTTTTTTCGTGAGGGATTTCTTCTTCAGATCGATAGGCAGCTTCAGGATTTGATCTCGACGGTTGTCAAAGACCTTCCGCCTCTTGAGCAGCTCAGGGATCCTTGGTGCGCAGAGAAGGCGAGAGGCTCTTCATTTCGGGTCAGTGCGATTCTTTCGGTCAATGGAAAAGACATCTGTGACTCGCATTACAATTCTGCGGATCTGCCCTTGCTCGCAGATCGCGCTGAAGTCATTTCGGCAATCGAAGAGGGATCCGGCAAGAGTGTCCGTGAAGCCAGCTATTCATTCAAGGAAAGCGCAATCTACAGCACGAGATTGGTAGCTGACGGAAAATTAGTCTTGCGTGTGGGCGTTCCGCTTTCATTGCTTAGGGAAACCATGAGTCGCTTTGATCGCTCGCTCGCCTCGATTTTAGCGGTGATCGGCTTTTTGGTCGCCGCGATGGCAGCCTGGCATAGCGGGATTTTGGTTTCGCCCATTGGTAGAGCCCTCGAAAAAGCGGTGAGTGTCTTGGGGCAGATTCCTTTAGGAGCTGAGGGGACTAATGAATGGGCCAGGCTTGAGTCCTCGCTCGAGGCCATTCAGAGGGTCAGGCAGTCTGAGATCGAGGAGCATAGCGCTCTCATGGGTAATTTGCCTGAGGCGGTCCTTGCCCTCGACACTGCGATGAACCCACTTTTTTACAACAGCAAGCTTGCCATGCATTTTTCTCTGAGTGCTGTGTTGGAAAACGGAGCGGTCCGCTCAAAGTTTGAGCAGGTGCTATCGTCAGGAGAGGCGACTGTGATTCATGAGTTTCCCAGTCCACAGGCGGGCACCGACCGGACCTATTCGGTCTCTATTTCTCCGCTCAAACGGGAGAATTCTGCGGTGTACGGCGCGATGGCAATATTTCATGAGATCACTGAGCTCAAGCGTGCTGAGCGGCAGCGCACGGATTTTGTGGCTAACGCATCTCATGAGTTAAGGACTCCGTTGGCATCAGTGAAGGGGTTTGCTGACACGATCCTCGCTTACATGGATCAAGGAAAGCCGATCGAAAAGACGTTTGTTGAGCGCATTGCAAAGAACTCAGATCGTCTTCTCGGGTTGGTCAATCACATGCTCGAGATCTCTGAATTAGAGTCGGGGCGCAATCCATTCAACAAAGAAGACTTAGTGCCTCGCGAGTTCTCCGAGCGCGTGGTTAAGCAGCTCGAATCTGTCACTGGAGCCAAATCTCAAGTCGTCGAGGTTCGTGCTGACGTTGGCGTAGTGCATGCCGATCCGACTGGGTTGGAGCAAGTCTTGGTGAATCTCATCGGCAACGCGAGCAAGTATTCATTTGATGGCAGTGAGATCAAGGTCACTTGGCGCGAGTCTCAGGAAGCCGTCATACTTGAGGTTTCTGACAACGGACCGGGCATCGCTCCCGAGCATCAATCGCGTCTTTTTGAGCGTTTTTATCGAGTCGATAAAGCGAGGTCTCGCAAAGTAGGGGGGTCAGGCTTGGGATTGGCGATCGTCAAGCATATCGTCCAAGGTCACGGAGGTCGCGTATCCCTTAAAAGCGCTTTAGACGAGGGAACTACCGTGAAATGTGAGTTTCCTAAGCGTCTTTGCACGATCTTGACCTAAGGCAGACGGAGGGCTTACCCCATTTTTTATGACGCAGCGTTATAAGTCTTCTCGGGATTAGGACAAACGAGAAGGAGAGAATATGAAAATGAAGAAGCTGCTTCCATGCTTGGCTCCAATGATGGTCGTTCTGATTGTTTTCAATTCTTCAGTTGCGCACGCTGAATGCGCAGCTCCTTCGATAGCTGCAAGTGCATCGAAGGACCTTCATTCTTAAGGGTGGTTTTTAGGTAGGGAGTCTGGGGAGACAAACTGAGGCGCCAGCGTACATGACAACGCTGGCGCCTTGTGTTTTTTTGGGAGCTTACTATAGCTCAACCTGGATCTCGGCTATCCGAGACTTCATGAGAGCTTTAAGCGTGCTTGCGAGAGAAACTCTCGCCCATGCTCTTATGAGCACGGCCGGCAGCTGTGAGGACTTCTTTGCGCTCTTGATCTTCTTTGCAAGACACGCAAAGCGTGGCAGTTGGACGTGCCTCGAGGCGGCGCATCTCAATGTCTTCTCCGCAGCCGTCGCATTCACCAAAACTGCCTTCGTCAATGCGCTTCAAGGCTTCATCGACTTTCTTGATATAAAGCATCTCGCGATTTCTCAGTCGCATGCGCATCGATTGCTCGATGTCAGTCGTGGCTTGATCAATCTCGTCATAGCGGTCGTCACTGCAGACATTAAAGTCTTCGCGGACAATCCGATCGTTGAATAAGATGGCCTTGCGCTGGGCCTCGAAAATCTTTTTGAACTTTTTTAGCTTATCCTTGGTCATGAGTCATCTCCCCCCTTGAGTTCCTTGATGATTGCTTGGCTGACCGCTTGAAGCGTTTCCATCACGCCTTGTCCCTTAAAGGCGACCGCTTCAAAATGCGGCCGCTTCACGGGGTTGAAGGTTGCTTCAAGCTCCTGGATGGAGACAGCGCCAGGAAGATCACGCTTGTTGTACTGAAGTACAAGCGGGAGCTTACTGATGTCGTAACCTTGCTTTTCCAGGCTCTTTTCCAGGCCTTCGAAACTCTCGATGTTTGCTTCCATTCGTTCTGCTTGGCTGTCGGCGACAAAGACCACACCGTCGACACCCTTCAAAATGAATTGACGCGAAACTTCGTAGAACGTCTGACCTGGAATTGTATAAAGATGAAACCTTGTTTTATACCCTCTCACATCGCCTACTGACAACGGGAGGAAGTCGAAAAAAAGCGTGCGTTCATTTTCGGTGCTAAGCGTGACGAGCTTGCCACGGTTTTCTTGCTGCGTGTGCTCGTAAATGTACTGCACGTTCGTGGTTTTTCCGCACAAGCCTGGACCAAAATAGACGATCTTGCAGTTGATCTCTCTCGTGGCGTAATTGATGAAGCTCAAGCAATCTCCATGCGATTTTC
>CAZGCK010000026.1:27049-27331 GCA_964524175.1 uncultured Bacteriovoracaceae bacterium
CGTCTGGCGATCGACATACTCGATGAGTCCCCCCACTGGGAGGCCGTGCGCAAGTTTTGTGAGGCGGAGGCCTAGCGGCTTGATGAGGCGAGCGAGATAAAGAGCGGTGGCTTCGCCTTCAACGCTCGGATTGGTGGCGAGGATAAGTTCACGGATTGTGCCGCCCGAACCGAGTCGCAAAAGCAGTTCACGAATCTTCAGTTCCTCGGGGCCAATGCCGTCGAGAGGCGAGAGCGCTCCATGAAGAACGTGATAAACACCTTTGAATCCGCCGCTGCCCTC
>CAZGCK010000026.1:27374-31585 GCA_964524175.1 uncultured Bacteriovoracaceae bacterium
AACATCAGAGGGGCGCTCCACGACACATACTAATCCATGATCACGTTCGGACTTCGAACATATGCGACAAGGGTCAATATCCGTGAACGTGAAGCAAGAGCTACAGAGACGAATCTTTTGTTTGGCGCCTAAGAGTGCTTCTGAAAGCGCGCGCGCATAGGCTTCATCCTGTTTGAGAATGTGGTAGGCGAGCCGGGTCGCGGTTTTCTCTCCAATGCCGGGCAGCTTAGAGAGCTCGTAGATCAGCTTGGAGACAGGATCTTGATTTGAGCTGTTACGCGGAATGGGGTTAAGCATGTGGCCCCTCGTTTAGGTGCTGTTCGGACAGCTCGATGGGGCCTAGGTCTCCGCCAAAAAGGGATTTGGCTTCGACGATAGTAGGGTGATTGAGAGCGGCAGTGCGTGCTGTGGTTTCGCGATCCTTTTGTTCACGAGCCTTGCGTGCGGCCAAGCTCTCGCCTCCATCGCGAAGCTCGGTCTGAATGCGCATAGGCTGGCCAAAGTATTCTTTGGAGAGCAAAAGCAATTGCTCGTTGTAGACGCGAGAGCCGAGCTGTTCTTTGTAGTAGCTGTCCTTGAGAGGATAGCTAATCGTCAAGAGGGAGTCTTGCGCGGCAGATTCTGTCGCAATATTTTCGCAGTGGGCGTGCTCGAGCATTGAAGCGAGGAGGGGGCGGCTTTTGCGGACATGAGCGATGAAGCCTTCCCAAGAGCGAGGTCCTGCTGAAGTGGGTGCAATAGCAGGAGTTTCAATGATGGGAGGTGTCGCTCGCGGTTCGGTAGTGGGTGCCGGCACGGGGGCCGGGGCGACCGCTACAGCGGCGGACTGAGTATTGATCGCTGGGCGAGCAGGAGCGGTGGCTGGACGTGAGTTCAGATTGGCAGCGGTTGTCGCCACAGCAGGCGGTGCGGCCTCCGATACTGGCGCTGATCGAGTGTCAGGGGTCGCTGGAGTTGCCGGAGTTGAGGGACGGGCTGCATTAGTTTGAGTGTGGTTCGCATCATTGGCTTGATCGAGGTAAACAAGCGCTTCAGCCGTTGCGCACTTCACAATCAAAACGTCGAGCACGATTTTGGGTTGAGGAGAACGGGCGATCCATTCCAATCCATGATGCAGGACTTGAAAGATCATCTCGATCTCTTCGAGAGGCCGCAATTCGCTGATGGCGACGAGCTCTTTCCACTCTTCTTCAGAAACCGAAGAAAGCTCCTGGCTTGAAGCTTGCGATGCCCCCACGCGCGCAAGCACGGTGCCATGAAGGTACTCGATGAGTCCACGAGTCAAGACGCGCAGATCATGTCCTCGTTGGTAAGCTTGTTCAATCAGCGCCAAAGCATCGAGCGGTTTACGGGCAAAAACTCCATTTAAGATTCCGAGTAGGGTCTGTCCTTCGATCAATCCGATGCTATCGCGCACGGATTGAACCGTGATGTTTTCACCCGAGAACGCAATCACCTGATCCAACAAAGACATCGAATCACGCAGGCTGCCTTCAGCGGCGCGCGCGATGAGTCCTAGGGCGGCTGGCTCTGCCTGGATTTTCTCCGCTTGGGTCACACGCGCCAAAAGCCCGTGGAGTTGAGCGGGTGTCGCGCGCTTGTAATCAAAGCGCTGACATCGCGACAGGATTGTCGCAGGGATCTTATGCGGTTCGGTCGTTGCAAAGATGAAGATCACGTGCGGAGGCGGCTCTTCAAGAGTTTTGAGAAGAGCATTGAACGCTGCCGTCGTGAGCATGTGGACTTCATCAATGATGTAGATCTTGCGAGCGCCGCTGGCAGGCATGTACTTGGCGTTCTCGCGGATCTCGCGGACTGCCTCGACCCCGTTATTGGACGCGCCGTCGATCTCGATCACATCGACGCTGGTGCCTGCGGCGATTTCTTTGCAGCTCGCGCACTCTCCGCAAGAGCGGAGCCATTCTACGGCTGTCGTCGCTGCGGCACTTTGTGACTCGCCCGATCCCAACTCTCCTTGAGCCCAGGTTGAATATTCGCATCGGATTGCTTTCGCGAAAATGCGCGCGATCGAGGTCTTGCCGATGCCTCTTGAGCCAGTAAATAAGTAAGCTTGATGAATCCGCTGACTGCGGATGGCGTTCATGAGAGTGCGAACGATGTGGTGCTGGCCAACAATATCGGAGAACTGGGCTGGGCGCCATTTGCGAGCCAGCACAACATATGAGCCTGAGTTCACCACAAGAAAGTCACTCCAATCGAGAGCGGGCACATTACTGTGCCTGTATGGCTTGAACAAGCGAAAATACTTGGGAAATCAGCGCACTACGCCAGCGCGCCGCGCGAGTTCACTCCAAATGTGCAGTGGCTCAGCGCGTACTTATCAGGGGCTCGCTCCCTCTGATTTCATCAAGTCTTTGCCTGGATAAAATCGGGAGCTGTATCAAACGACAACACTCGTATTCGGCCTAAAAAGCGAAAATTTTTCACGGTTCAAGCGTGCGAGCAGCTTGTCATTAAATGCAGTCAATGCCTCGCCTGTATCCTCGAAGTCACGAACCCAGAATCCCACCGTAACCGCTTGGTATCCTTCCATGAGGGAAGTCAGGTTGACGCCTATTCCTCGCGAAAGGTTAGCTTTCTCGACTTCTCCAACCACGTCGATGCAAATCGCCTTGAACTGAGCAAAGCTCGAATCTAGCGGGATGCGTAGTGTCGTCGAGCAGCTTGCCTCGCGCGATGGCATAGAGAGATTAAAGATCTTGCTGTTCACTAGCTCAGAATTGGGAACAACCAGCATATTGCCATCTCCCGTCCTAAGGCGAGTCGTGCGCAGTCCAATTTCGTCGACATCACCGATCTGACCTCCCAAATTGATCCGATCACCGGGTCTTAGGTTGCGATCGATGATCAAAGTAAAGCCTGAGATCATGTTGGCCAGCGTGTCTTTTGCAGCAAGGCCGACGGCCAAAGATCCAACGCCCAAAGCGGTGAGCAACGAAAGGACATCGTAGTCAAATCGCTTGAGCACCATGATAGCGCCCGAGAAGAAAATAAATACGGTGATGAGATTGCGTACGAGAGGGATGAAGCCCAGCTGTAGTGTGCGCGATTGGGTCGTCCGCATGACGCTCCATTCGAGCGCTATCATTGCGGCGCGCCGAATCATCCCCAAAGCGATCACGACTGCCAAGACATAAATGATGCTATCGACCGATTTTTCAAGCTTGGGAGTCAGGGGAGCAACCTCAGCAAAAACTCTCAAACCTAAGATGTAAACGAGGTTCGCGATCGAAGGCGCAAGCTCCGACAAGAGAGGCCAGGAGCGCTTTTCGGCGGATTTCTTGAGTAGCGTTCGAGGTGTCGCCGATAGTGCTAAAGTCATCGGTACAACTACGATCGCGAGCATCCATTCGCGAAGAATCAAAAACGAGTTGGGTGTCTCCATGTGCGCATCTAAACACAATCGCGTTGAAATTCAACGAACTGGATGCCAGAGTGAATGAGTGCTTCGGCATCAGCTCCCGCTCAGTCTTGGAAGCGTCTCGGTTGCGCTGAACTTTCAAGGACTGCTGCAAAAGATCGAATGGCATTGGACTCAAGGAGAGAGTGAGCAACTCACCCTCGCTCCACCCGTCATTCCGTGGCTCAATCAAAGTCTTCAAGAATATTTTTCGATGGGTGTTCCGTTCAGCGAGATTCCTTGGGAATGGGTCGACGAGAGCGCGTGGACGCCCTTTCAAAAGCAAGTGTATCGCGCAATCGCCACCATTCCGCACGGCGAGACTCGTACCTATGGGTGGGTCGCTTCAAAAGTGGGCAAGGCGAGTGCGGGGCGTGCGGTCGGCCAAGCGTTGAGGTGCAATCCCCTGCCGATTTTGATTCCTTGTCATCGGGTGGTTGCCGTGACTTCAATTGGCGGATTCATGGGTACGATCGACCCGGGGTGCTCTGAGCTTCGACTCAAGCAGCGTCTCATCGCGCTGGAAGAGGAGTATGTAAATCCGCTTTTTAATTTTCTCACGCCTTCTCGTGAAATGTACGAGCCCATCCCTGCCCCACCGCACTCGCTCCCAAGCGAATTCGAACGACTCGAGATCCAGCCTCTTGAGGCGATGGCGTGAGCTATTCTAGGGTATTTGCCTACGCAGGGATTATTGGAGCGAGCGCGCTCGTGACTTTGGGGACATTTTGGGCCTTTGATCGCGGAGCCCATGATTTCGATGTTTTCTATAGTTCTTGGAGATTGGTCC
>CAZGCK010000026.1:31595-36967 GCA_964524175.1 uncultured Bacteriovoracaceae bacterium
ATGAACGTTTACCAGGAGACTCCCGACCGATTTCTTTATGCGCCTGGGTTTGCGTGGCTCTTTGTTCCGCTGGCTTGGTTGCCGTTTCAAGCGGCGCTTGCAGTGTGGTGCTTCGCCAAAGCTGCGGTGGTGGGATATGTGGTGCGCGAATTCGGAGACTTATCAGCTGAAGCTGGGCTCGATCGGTTCGTGCGCATCGGGCTTACGGCCTGGGGAGTGATATTGCTCGCCCGCCCATTGCTCATCGATTTTCAGTACGGCCAAGTGAATCTCTTCATGCTCGGCGCCTGCGTTTGGGCGCTTGCCGGTCATTTTAGGCGCGCGGATCATGAATCAGAATCCGCTTGGCATTTTATCCGCTGGTTTCTGCTAGCAATCACAGCGATGGCGAAACTTATCCCTTTGCCGTTGCTTGCGGTGCCGTGGGTGGTTGCGACGGGCGTGCCTCGTCGCAAACTCAATTGGGAGCGAGCTGGCTCGATCGCTGGTGTGCTCTTGATTTTAACTTTGCCCATGATCTCGCTCGGTCCCAGCAGCATGCCTGCTTTGATCGAAGAATGGCGAAAAGCCCTCATTTCTAGGGGATTTCCGATGGAGTCGCACAATCAAAGCTTTGGTGCGTTTTTGTGGCATTACTTCAGCGGAGTGCCTACCAGAGTCGCAGCCGAGGGCATGCACCCTCTATCTTTAGGGGCTCCTCTATTGTCCGAGAAGACGATCGCATTTTTGTCTTACGCGTGGTCGATGTTGGCTGCGGGAGCGGTGGTGGCCTGGATATTACTTGGCTCTCGGCGATCTCCGCTCTGCTGGATCGCGGTTGCAGTGGCGCTCCTGATCTTGCCGTCACACCTGGTATGGAAGCCTTATTTTGTAATGTGCTTGCCGCTGGCAATGATCGCGGTGCAGTCTGTGCGTGGGAGCCTAAAATCGATGGCGGCGCTCGTGGCTCTCTTTGTTGTCATTAATTTGAGTGGCTTCGATGTTCTAGGTCATGCGCTGGGCGCGCGTATCGAGGCGGCTTCGTTTTTGCTTTGGTCGGAGCTGGTGTTGCTCAGTATTGTCGCGGTTTCGAGTCTGCGCGATCCTATCGCGATTTACAAATCAGCCCGTTAAGGCGATCTCCTCTCGTCAGCACCTCTCGCTCCAGATAGCCCATGAGGTCGGTCATCGCAGAGTCAATCGAGTTCATTGAATCGAAAGTCGACGAGAGGGCTAGCCCACAAAGAGCCTGCGCTTTACCGTAAGCGACATCGGCTTTGTAGGAGAGCTCCATTGCGAGCTCGTAGGTAGGGTCATAGGTCATGCTGTACTCCCATTGACCGCAGTAAGAATAAGACTGCGGCAAGCAGCGAGCGCCCTCGCCGCAGACATATTGAATCGAACTGACTGGGAATAAGCAGCTGTTTGAAGCGTTGGGAAATGTCTCGCGAGTTTGCTGGCGAAGAAGTTCTGCTGCATGCGGGACAGCGCGCATCTGCCGCAAAATATAGAGACAGCCAGGCCCTTTGAGGGCACTGAATTCCGGCTTCAATTTCAAAAAATCCAAAACATGGTGAATGGGAAAGAGGAGGTCGTCATTCAAAGAATCGCAGTCCCGCGTGTGAGAAGGGGTGAATGCGAGGACCGACAATGCGATCAGAGCTAGTACGAGTGGCTGCTTCAATGTGAGCCTCGAGTGTGACTAGAAAAGTATCTAGTGAGGCTGAGTTAGCAAGTCAATGACTTAGGCTTGAACTTGGGATCGCTGCTCCCACTACTTGCCCAGACTCCGCCAGCTTTTTCCTGTTCGCGCTTTGGGATCTAGCTGGTACTTGCGCACTGCGTGGTTGTGTTCTTCGAGAGTGGATGTGAACTCGGATGTTCCATCGTTGTGGGATACAAAAAAGAGATAAGGGGTAGTGTCGGGATTAAAGGCCGCGTCAATCGCTGCCTTACCCGGATTGGCGATCGGTCCGATTGGAAGTCCTGGAATGGTGTAGGTATTGTAAGGATTTACCGACAAGAGATCGCTTCTGCGGATGTTGCCTTTGTAGGTAGACCAAATTCCATAAATCGTTGTTGGATCACTTTGGAGTCTCATTTTCTTGCGGAGCCGATTGTGAAAGACAGAGCTGATCTTTCCTCGATCGCGAGGGTCGCCAGTTTCCTTTTCAATAATGGAAGCCAGAGTGATCAGTTGAAGCTGGTTCATTCCCATTTGTTTAGTCCGAGTTTCATAGTCAGGTGTCCAAACTAGCTGGAAGCGCTTGACCATCTGTTTCAGCATCTCTTCGGGAGAGAGGGAGTGATTAAATAGATAGGTGTCCGGAAAAAGAAAACCTTCGAGAGTCGGTGGTAACGGTTCTTGGAGGCCCAAGCTCGCAATGAATCGTGTGTCTTTGCAGAGTGCAAGAATATCGGTCCTGGATGCGAGTTTCTTCGCTTCGAAGTCGGCGGCGATCTCGTAAATGTTTTCGCCTTCGCGCACTGTGATTGGGTAGCCGATGCTGATACCGGAAGTGATGACGCCAAAAATTTCCATAGGCGACATCGAGGGAGAGACTTCGTATTCGCCCGCTTTAATTTTTTTCCATTGGCGTGTGAATCGTCCTACCCAAATAAAGTCTTTCGCGTTCGTGATGGCTCCGCGCGCGACCAGGTCTTTTGCGATCTCCGAGGGGCCCTCGGCTCGGCGAACCTCTATGACAGCCTTTGTGGAGGAGCCTCTTTGCGCGGGGGAGAGCGCAAAAATTCCGAACGAAACGGCTTGAAAACCTACGCCCAAGAACATCAATAAGAAGAGCGTGCCTAGGGCGACTCGGATAGGGGAGGACATGGTTCTCAGTGTACCAGGCGCTAGATTTTTTCTTTACTCGTTTTGAAGTCTTTGTTACCCAAAGAGTATCCCCATTTCTTCAACAACCCTCCTGACAAATTACTGACATCCCAATTCAATAAGGACAATTCAAATGCATCTTAGGGAACTCAAGGAAAAGAAGATCGGCGATCTCGTTGATATGGGTAAAGAGCTGGGCATCGAGAATGCCGCCGGCCTTCGAAAACAGGATCTGATCTTCTCGGTTCTCCAAAAGAAGGCAGAAAAAGACGAGCACATCTACGCAGACGGAGTGCTCGAGTGCCTGCCTGACGGCTTTGGTTTTCTGAGAGCTCCGGATTACAACTACCTCCCGGGTCCGGATGACGTTTATGTGTCGCCTTCTCAGATCAGGCGCTTTGGTTTGCGCACGGGTGATACGGTCAGTGGTTCGGTAAGGGCGCCCAAAGAAGGCGAGCGCTATTTCGCTCTTCTTAAGGTCGAGCAGGTCAATTTCCAGACGCCGGAGATGAACGCCGAGAAGGTTCTCTTCGATAACCTGACTCCGCTCTATCCCAACAAGCGCATCGGGCTGGAGTACATGCCCAACAACTACAGCACTCGCATCATCGATATGATGGTGCCGCTCGGCAAAGGCCAGCGTTGCTTGATCGTCGCGCCTCCTCGGGCCGGCAAGACCGTGCTCATGCAGGACATCGCTAACGCGATCACGACCAATCATCCTGAGATCAAGCTGATCGTTCTTCTCATCGACGAGCGCCCTGAGGAAGTGACGGATATGCAACGTTCTGTGAAGGGCGAAGTCGTGAGCTCCACCTTCGATGAGCAAGCCTCTCGCCATGTGCAAGTTGCCGAAATGGTCATCGAGAAAGCCAAGCGCCTGGTCGAGAACAAGTACGACGTCGTGATCTTGCTCGACTCCATCACCCGTTTGGCGCGCGCTTACAACTCGGTCGTGCCTCCATCGGGCAAGATCCTGTCAGGTGGCGTGGACTCCAACGCACTTCACAAGCCCAAGCGGTTTTTCGGGGCTGCCCGGAATATCGAAGAAGGCGGCTCGCTCACGATCATCGCGACCTCGCTTGTGGATACGGGCTCCCGCATGGACGAAGTGATTTTCGAAGAGTTTAAAGGCACCGGCAACTCCGAAATTCATCTCGATCGCAAGCTGATGGAAAAACGCATTTTCCCTTGCTTGGACATTAACAAGTCGGCCACGCGTAAAGAAGAGATGCTCATTCCAAAGGACATCATCAATCGGCTTTGGATCCTGCGCAAAGTTTTGCATCCGATGAACCCGGTCGATGCGATGGAGTTCCTGCTCGATAAGGTCTCTCATAGCAAGACAAACGATGAGTTCATCAAAGGGATGAGCGGCTGATTTGCCCAAGTCTGAAGAAGGCAATGACGAATAGAAGTGGCCTGAATAGGCCGGCTGCGCTTTTCCAGGGCGACCCTTCTTTTTCGTTTTTTTGAGCTCAGCCTACGGGTTCGGGGCAAACAGCCAATGATTCACAGTATTTCCGACGCTATTGACGCTATGGGTTTGGATCTGTTAAGGATCTTGCTGTTCCCATCGTCTGAGGTCGGTGTATGCCCTCCCGAAGCAGTTCACAAATAACTGCCAGACCCAATGAGCTGGATCATTAAACAAACCAGAATGGGACGCCCAGCTCACCTAAAGGCTATTTATGAAACAAGGCATTCATCCCGTTTACAACGAAACCACTGTCTCTTGCGCTTGCGGCAATGTTATCGAAACCCGCGCAACCAAAGACAACATCAAGGTTGAAATTTGTTCTGCTTGTCACCCGTTCTTCACTGGCAAGCATAAGCTGCTCGACACAGAAGGCCGCGTCGAGCGCTTCCTCAATAAGTATAAGAAGAAGTAAGTCATTGAATCCGTCGTTAAAGACGGCTTCAATGGTTGAATGAAAAGCATTCCCGCGCAATTGCGCGTATGGCATGGAGATGCGCATCGGAAGCGCGCATCCCTTATTGCCATGTGAAGGCAGGAGGCCGAAACATGAACAAACCGCAAGCCCAGTTCACCAGCATCGGCGGCCAGGCCGTCATTGAAGGCGTGATGATGCGGTCACCGCACTTCATCGCGGTCGCAGTTCGCAAAGCGGGAGGCAAAATTCAAATTCGGAGCGCACCCTACCAAAGCGTAGGCGTGCGCTATCCGATTTTGAAGAAGCCCGTGTTGCGTGGAGTAACGATGCTGCTGGAATCAATGTTTCAAGGCATCGATGCCTTGACTTATTCAGCGAATGTCGCCGCAAAAGATCTCGAAGGCGATGCGCAAGAGCCTGAGGAACTATCTGGCTGGGCAATGGCTGCTTCGATCGGTTCGGCTCTCCTTCTCGGTATGGGTCTCTTCGTTGCATTACCCCATTTTCTCACTGCCGTTCTAACCTCTCAAGCCGGCGGTGGGGTCACGGCTCAGAGTCCCATGTTTCATCTCTTGGATGGCTGTTTCAAGATGGCTATCCTTTTGGCCTACGTCTACTTAATCTCCCTGATCAAAGATATCCGACGCGTGTTTCAATATCAT
>CAZGCK010000027.1:0-7141 GCA_964524175.1 uncultured Bacteriovoracaceae bacterium
CCTCGGTACCTTTGTCGTAAAACTCAAGTCGCTTCCGGGAGCGGTGAGCGGGCCTGGGGTTATGGGCGTGGCTGAAGTGACGATCGTACTTGAATGCGATAGCGTTGAGACCCATGATTTTCTCGAAGGCAATTTGGCTAAGGCTCGAAATCAGATCATCGGTGTGTTCATCGGCATCACTCGAGAGGAGTTGATGAGCCGCGAGGGTAAGCGCAAAATCAAGAAGACGATCCTCGAGAAGATCAATAGCTGGCTCCCAAGCGGCAAAGTCGAGGATGCGTTCTTCTCGAAGCTTATCTTGTCCTAAACGGTTTCAGCCTCGTAGTGAACTTCGGCATGCCTGTATTCGGTCCGGGGACCATGAATTCGATGGCGCTTGATCATCTCAAATAGCGTGCTCCGTGCGACTCCTAGAACCCTGGCCGCGTCTCTGCGATTGCCGTGTGATATGCGCAAAGCCTTGAGGAGCATGAGGCGCTCCATCTCTCGAAGGCTCAGAGCGGCGGCTCCAAGCTCAAGCTGAGGCGCTCGCAAGAGGTTCTTGGAGGCGAGCAGGAAGTCGAAAGCCTCTTCGCCCAGCAGCGGAGTGAAGGGACTCGAGAGGCCGCTGGCTCGCTCGATCGCGTGACGAAGCTCTCGCACGTTTCCTGGCCAAGTGTGAGCCATGAGCCTAAGGAGCGCGCGAGGAGAAAGCGTCCGTTGCAGGGGTTCTGCAAAACGCGTGGCCAGCATCTCGATGTCCTTGGGGCGACTGCGGAGAGTGGGAATCTCAACGGTAACGGATGCAAGTCGATAGTAGAGATCGCGCCTGAACTTTCCTTCTTCGACGAGTTTGAGGAGGGGTTGGTGAGTGGCGCAAAGAAGTCGTGCATTCGAACGAGAAGCTCGGTCGGCCCCAACGGGCCTAATTTCGCCGTTTTCTAAGAAGCGAAGGAGCTTGATCTGGATGTCCATAGGCAGATCGCCGATTTCGTCCAAAAAGAGAGTCCCGCCATGTGCTTGCATGAGGGCCCCCGTGCGTTGGTGGTGCGCACCTGTGAAGGCTCCTTTGACATGCCCAAAAAGTTCGCTCTCGGCGAGAGAGAGGGGGAGAGCCCCGCAATGCAGTGGCACGAAAGGGCCGCTGGCTCGGTCGCTCCAAGCGTGGACGAGGTGGGCGAGAACTTCTTTGCCTGTGCCCGTCTCTCCAGCGAGATAGATCGATAAGGGTGTCGACGCAGCTTTTTTGACCATCCAAAGAACGCTTGCGCCTGCGTCTGTCCAGGTCAGCCAGTGTCGGATACCTGCGGGTTGTTCGGGGCCCGCGTCTTCGAGGTTTGCAGTTTGAACAGAAAAGCGCGTTTCGCCGATCGTAACCGGCATTCCAATCGGCAGCTGGGACTCTCGGATCGCGAGGTCCCCGATGAGTGCAGAGGGCGCGCCTTCGGAGATTCTAAGCCAGAAAGGGCTGCCATCGGAGGTCTCGGTCTTGGTCCAGATTTGAGCTGCGATCAAGGGAGCAGTAGGGTCTCGGAGTTGGATAGTGGATACTTCAGCTCGTCCCATCGTCGCGAAGCCTGCGAGCGGCAGAACTCTTGTTTCGCCTGAAGGATCTTCAATTTTGATTTGCCAAGCCATAGTTCACCCCGTTTGATTGATGTTTGAAACTCTGTTGCTGCTCTGAGCAATGAGTGTTCCACGCAAAGGGTGCAATTCATTAAGTCCTGTGTATCTCCCTTCAAAGGATTGCCCCCCTAGACGGGGTGAGATAGACTTTCTTTAGTGAATTCCACAGCAAAATACATCCCTCGCTCGCCGGCAGCTCGAAGCGTTTGGAGCGCCTTAGCTAGTACGCGACTGAGTGTAGCCGTGATGACGACGATGTTATTGGGCGCGCTTTGTGGGTCATCAGTTGAGGCCTGGATCCGGATGAGGGGACCGGAAATTTCTCCAGATACTTTGTATTGGCTGAGGCTTACGGGACTCTCGGATGTGTTTCATTCGGGTGGGTTCATTAGCGGACTACTGATTTTGGTTCTGAACCTGTTTTTTTCGATTCTGGATCGCTTGCCCGAAGCTTGGAGACAAGCGAACCAGAGGAGCCCTGGGTCTTTGCATTTGGACGAGATGCTTCGCTTTCAGGATCGCGAGAACTATTTCATCGCGGAGTTTGAGACGAGAATCAGCCGCGAGTCTTTTAAAGAAGCTATGATGGGCTGGACCGACAAGCGCATCGGCAAGCCCAAGGCACTGCGCTCGGCAGCGGCCAAGCGGGGTGAAGTCCCTGATGAGCTGCAGATCGTTGCTCAACACGGACGATGGAGTCGGATCTCGATTTTGGTAGCTCATCTTGGGCTAATGATTGGCCTAGTGGGTGTGGCACTGAGTTCGTACTCTAGCTTTGAAGCAAAACTGAGGGTGGAAGAAGGGTCGCGCACTTCTTTTTTGGAAATGCAGAGCGGCCGTCCCCCGAACGGGTGGAAGCCGCAAGTGGTGGCGGGCCAGGTAGCCCCAGGTTTTTTTGTCCCGCAATTCGAAGTAGCTTGTTCGCGTTTTGATTTTGTCCGGTACCTAGGAACCCGTAATCCCAAATTTTACCAAAGCGTCTTGGATTTTTATGAGGGTGGCAAGCTCGTATCGACTGAGACCGTCTCGGTGGGCTCGCCAGGAAAATTTAGAGATTGGACCATCCACCAAAGCGGGTACCTCTCGGGTGCGACTTTGAGCGTGAATCTCACCATTACGGACCGACAGCTGGGCAAAGATACGTCCATGCCGCGTTTGAACAAGGGTGGGGGGTTGAAGCTCGATGGATTTCGTTTTGAACTTGTTGAAATCCAACCGGAGAGCGAGATCAATGGCCCGGCCGCACAGATCGAGTATCAGGAGGTTGGCAAGACTGCGGAGCGCTTCTGGATTTTTGCCAATTATAGGGACTATGACTTTGCCCACCGGCCTGGGAGTCGTCACTATTTTACGCTCGATTCAGTCAATGAGCGGCAGATTTCGGAGATTAAGGTCAGTCGAGATCCCGGAGCCCTTTGGGTGTGGGTCGGCGGAGGACTCTTTGTTGTTATGACTTTGTTTTCGCTGCTATCGACCTACAATCGCTACTGGCTGATATGGAATACCGAGCAAGTGACGGTCGTCGGTTGGAGTAGTAAGCCCTTTCTTTTTGAGCCACGCTTTGAGCGTATACTAGAACAGTTCAAACGCAGGTTGCAGCGATTGGATCCAGGTGTTGGGCAGATTGCCATTGAGGTGAGCCGTGGCGGCGCTTGATGTCGTATTAGGCCTCTATACTGCGGCATTTGTGGGCTACGTCGTGCTCCTCTGCCTACGGACAGGGGCTTGGGCTTGGTTGCCTAGCGTCGTCTTGCGAGTGGGGTGGGTGGCACATACCTGGTTAATTGCAGGGCGCTGGATGGATTTGCGCAAAGGATTCCTTCCTTGCGTGGGACTTTACGAAGGCATGGTTTTTTATGCTTGGGTCCTCGTGGCTTCGCAGATCTTCGTGGAGTGGCGAACGCGCGCGCGTTGGACTGGGGCTTTTGTTGCTGCATTGGCCTGTGCAGCTGTGGGAGTATCGGTTTTTTACTTTGAGCCGCATGGTCTTTTTCCTTCTGAGCAACTCGCGCTTTCTCCTGCCCTTCAAAGTCGCTGGATTTGGCTTCACGCGACTTCGTCCGCTTTAGGTGATGGTTTTTTTCTGGTGGCAGCGGCAATGGGTATTTTTTCGTTGATTAAAGGTCAGGTTCGGACCGACACGCTTTTGTTTTGGGTCTCCGTTTTCGCGCTGGCGGTCTATTCGTGGTTCTACCCGGAATTGGTCAGCAAGCTTGGGGAGAGTCGCGTGGGCTACGCGCTTCTCGTAGCGTCGTTCTTTGGGTTTGCGGTGCACGTATGCGTATGCTGGATCGCTCGTGTGCTGGGAGATGTGCGTGCAAGATCTTGGGAGGAGGCGGCCAAGCAGGTTCGGATGTTGATCAGGCGCAGACGCAAAAACTCTAAGACTCCCATGCCTGTCGAGCCTCCCCGTCCCAGCGATTGGCCGACTTGGGTGGCTCGTGGAGTCTTTGCTTTGAGCTGGGTGGCTACGCTCGGGGTGGTCGCCCTGACACCTTGGAGTATTATCCCTTACGTGAGTGCCGCCCTGTTCACGGTGAGTGCCTGGGGCTTGATCGGCTTGTGTCTTGTGCTGTTTAGAGAGCGACTTGAGCCTAGAGTCCCCACATTGGATCGATTGGATCGCTGGGGCTATCAGATCGTGCTGATGGGGTTCCCGCTGTTTACGATTGGGATGTTGAGTGGTTCGATTTGGGCCTACTTTTCTTGGGGCAGCTATTGGAACTGGGATATCAAGCAATCTTGGACTCTGATCATCTGGTTGTACTACAGTGTTTACCTTCACTGGCGGCTCACGGCTTCGAAGAGAAAAGAAGGGGATTTTCCCTGGACTGCCGTCGCATGGATGGGTGGCGGGGCATTGGTTCTTTTCTCGCTGCTAGGACTAGGACTCACTTCGCTGGGTAGCGGCAGTCTTCATCGATTTATAGGGGATCTTTCGTATGGCGGGTGAGTATCTCATTACTCTTGGGCAGATTGAGCAACTGGATGACTTGATTCGCGGGCCCCTTTTGCATGGCAGAGCAGAGCCTCGAATCGCTCTCGTGGGCCGGTCTAACGTGGGCAAAAGTACGTTGATCAACTCATTGATGGGCGGAAAGCTCGCGCGCGTGAGCAATCAGCCGGGTAAAACGAGGCAAATTCATTTTTATTCGTGGAAAAATACAGGCCGTATCCTCGCGGATTTGCCAGGCTATGGTTACGCGCGCGTGGGACATGCCGAGCGAGATCGGTGGGCAGAGTTCATCAATGCCTATCTGCGCGCGGATGAAAAACTGGATCGCGCGTTGGTGCTTCTGGATTCGCGTCATGGACCGACAGAGATCGACAAGGAGGCTATTCGCTATATGTCGCTTGAGTCGGTGCCGGTGGTGTTTGCGTTTACTAAGGTTGATCAGCTCAAAACTCAATCTGAGCGCGCGCGGAGGCGTAAGGAAGGCGCGGCGGCATTGCTCGAGTTGGGCTATGACCCTTCTTGCGCATATTGGGTTTCTTCTCGAGATGTCAGGAGTCTCAAGGCGCTTGAAGCAGCTCTGATGACTTCGACGGGACCTAGGGGATTGAAGGAGGACCGTCCGTGAGGATTGGCATCATCGCGCCTTCGTCCAAGGTTCCGGCTCTAGAGTTCGAGATGGGCGTCGAGAAGATTCGCGCTGCAGGCTTTGACGTGGTCGTGCACCCAAGTTGCTATTCTGGATATCTTTTTTTTTCGGGCACGGACGATGAGCGCGCTCAAGCTTTTTACGAGTTTGCGCGCGATCCCAAGATTGACGTGCTTTGGAGCGCTCGTGGGGGCTATGGATCGGCAAGACTGCTTCCCATGCTCGAGAAGTTGAGTCGCAGAAAGGCTCCCTCTCGTCGAAAGCTTTTTGTGGGATTCTCGGATTCTACGGCGCTGATCGAGTTTGTTCATCGCCGGTGGGGTTGGGAGACGCTTCATGCAGCGATGCCCGGGCTCCGCAAGTTCTGTGTGTTGTCCGCCGAGGAGTGGGATTCTTTAGTGGCGTACATTGGGGGAGATATCGACCCGATCCGGGCGCCTTGGGCTCAAGCGGAGCTGAAGTTTATTGGGCGTGCTCCCAAGGTAGCGATCCGGGGTAAGATGATCGGCGGCAATCTTTCGGTACTCACATCGCTTGTTGGTACACGCTATGCTTTGCGCGCTCGCGATCGAATCGTGTTTCTCGAAGACGTCGACGAGAACCTGTATCGTGTCGACCGGATGGTTCAGCAATTGCTCGCGTCGGGATCCCTCAAGGGTGCGCGTGCAGTCGTGCTCGGTAACTTCATGGGCTGCAAGGATCTGGTGCCTCAAGTTCTCAAGAGCAAACCTGCTGCAGCGGATTATGAGCGAATGATTCAGTCGCCGCGTCCGGAGGAGTTGGAACCTCTTCGTGCGACGATGTTTCCGGATGATGTGCTCGGGCAGGTCTTCGGTGAGATCACGAAGCACCTCAAGGTCCCTGTGGCTCGGTGGCTACCGGTGGGGCATGGGCCTGAGAAGGCGCCTTTACCACTAAATGCGGAGTATCAACTGACTCCTAAGGGACGGCTTGAGCTTGTGAAGTGGCGGTGGCTAGCGAGTCGGAAGAAATAATAAAGGCAGAGGGACCATCGCCCCCCTGCCTCTTTTAATTGAAGCCTTGATTACTGACGGATACCGAGGGCTTGGATGTCCTTCTTAAACCAGTCCTTGAGGATCACCTTTGCAGTTTCTGGAGAGGTACCCCAGTAGTGAGCAACTTCTCCGGTGGTTTGCTCGATACCAGAAGGATCGCCCTTTTTAGCTTTCTCGAGGGCATTCTTAGCCTGATCCACGCTCACGCCGTAGAGGCGTTTGCTGAAATCAGCGATATCAGCGTCTGTTCGGGCGCGTTGCATTCCGAGAGCAACCCATGAGTCGAGAGTTCTGGCGATGTGAATGCCGGTGTCCGAAGCGAGCGCATACTTAGCTGCGAAGTTTTGCCCAGCGCGAACGATCTCGGCTTCCTGATGCTTGACTTCGATAGCGACTAGATCGCGGCCTTCGCCATCTTCGCCGGATGCTGTCCCGTTGTTGTTATTGTTGCCGTAATTGTTGTAGCCGCCACCGTTGTTATTGCTGCCACTGTTGTTATTGCTGCCGTAATTGTTGTAGCCGCCGCTGTTGTTATTGCTGCCGTAGTTGTTGTAGCCACCGTTGTTATTGCTGCCGTAGTTGTTGTAGCCGCCGTTGTTGCCGCCACCGTTGTTGTAGCCACCGCCGTTGCCGCCACCGTTGTTGTAGCCACCGCCGTTGCCGCCACCATTGTTATAGCCGCCGTTGTTGTAGCCACTGCCGTTGCCGCCACCATTATTGTAGCCACTGCCATTGTTATTGTAGCCGCCACCGCTGTTGTAACCGCCACCGTAGCCGCCACCGTTGTTGTAGCCGCCATTATTGAAATATCCGTCACCGTTATAGACCGATGAGTAGCCGCTACCATGACATCCGGTAGCAACTAAAGCAGCGATACCCATCACTTTATACAAAGCAAAGGAACCTCCTTTTTCGAAT
>CAZGCK010000027.1:7151-35947 GCA_964524175.1 uncultured Bacteriovoracaceae bacterium
CATCACTCCGTACAGCATGGCGGAGTAACTCTTTTTGGAACCAAACAGTGAGGTCGACATAAGTACTTTTCCTTTATTGTTGATAACTGACAAAACTTTTCCTTCTCGTGAGCAAGGTCGGTGCCAGTAAGTGGAGGAAAGATAAGATGGATAAAGTAAGTTAATTCGATGCGTCATGTCGTTGAAAGAAATCAGTTTGCTCAAAGTGCTAAAAACATTTCTTCTATAAATGAGAAGAATAGAGACCTTTTGACCTCATTGCTGGTGACGAAAAAGCTCTGCTGTCGTGAAAAAAAGTGGGTACCGCTAAGTTTTGTGCTTCTGAGACGCTCAGGCACGCCTACGCGACTCTCTTCTTGCGGCGCGGCGGGAGTCTCTACGACCTGAAGTTGAACCTATTTCACTCTTCGATCACGGTCATCGAGAAGTAGGCGCTTCCCCAAGAGCTTGGTCGTTGCAACTACGACTTCGATTTAAAATTCTATATAGGGATGGACCAAATAAAAACGGGGACAGCGTTGGCTGTCCCCTCGTTTTCACTGGGTAAAAAAAATTCCTGTCACGGGTTCGTTTAAACAGTTGAATGGTGGCTCCCGCGAGACTCGAACTCGCACGCCCGTGAGGACACTCGCTTTTGAGGCGAGCGCGTATACCATTCCGCCAGAGAGCCAACCTTTCTCGATAACTAGCCCAAATTGCCGCGTCTGTCCAGGTATGGCCGTATGTTAAATGATACTAACGGATAGGTTTGCCACTGAACCCAGTCAAAAAACTGAGCGATTACCGCTATTGCGCAGCCCTAAAAAAAGCCCCTCTCACAGGTTTTGAGCTTTATTCAAGCGGGTGGGTTACTTCTTCTCTTTCATTCTTACTTTGATTTAGATGCTTCGCGTTAAGTGAATGTGTTCTTTTCTTAGAGGCCGACGGGGATCTTAATCTTGGGTATCGATCCCGCCAGATGTCGGCATCGTCAACTGTATCGTCAACTGCAATGATGATTTGCTTCGCAGGTCACGCTGGTTCGCTATCTCAAAAAATGGGCCTACGCCGCTTGATCGCAGAAACGTTGCACTGTGAGTAGCAATGCATCGAGGTCAATTGGCTTTTTCACGAATCCCTTCGCCAAGAATGAAAGGGTTGCTTTGTCGGACTGGTTAGCAACCGCCGAAACGACCACAACGGGTGCCTTTCGATCGCTTGGCAATTGGTTAAGCTTTTGAAGAAACTCCCAGCCGTCCATTACGGGCATCATCAAGTCCAGTAAGATCAACGAGGGGGTTCTAGAGGCAAGGTGATCGAGCGCTTCGCGACCATTCTCTGAGGTTTGCACGGAGTAGCCTTCAAGCTCCAAAACGCTCTGAATGCAGTCTCGAATGTCTTTATCGTCTTCTACGACCAGGATTGAATAGTGTTCTTTAGTTACAGAATGCATCGAAGACAATTGAATCAAAAGCTAGGCCACCCCAGGAGATCGTTTGTTAGGCTGGCTAGCGTCTCTCTATAATTATCCGTGGCGAACTCAACGATTCAATATTGAAGAGACGCTTGAGCCTCACCCTCGATAACTTGGACTCCCAGTGAACGCATGTGATCCTTCATGCGGGGGAATAGTTCTAAGAAGTTGTCTGAGCGCACCGCGTCCGGCAAGTCGCGCTCATCGGTCAGCAAGGTGCCGAGTGACCCTAGCTTCTCAAGCGATCCGTGAAAACCCGAGCTTGCGATGTCTTCGGTTCCTGCTGGCTGGTATCCCAGAGAAGCATACGTCGGCCTCATCGAAGCCATCACTTCAGGGGGAAACTGGCAGCCTACTGCGGAGAGAGAGGTGCGAACTCTAAAAAGTATGTCGGGGTAAGTGCCGTCCTTGGTTAAATCAAAGAGTTCGCGATCTTTGTAGACGCTGTAACCTTCAGGAGCTTCGGGCTGAGCGGGTCGGCCAAGTAAAGCCTCCATTCCGAGGCGAGCCCAATTCTGTCCGTCGGGAAGGAAGTACTGGTTCGAATGGGGATCAAATCCAAAATACGCAGCGATTTTGCCTTCTGTCCATAAGGCAAACCATTGGATAGGATCTGGCCACTTCATCGCTACTGGAGGGACCTTGATTCTCGAAACAGCGATGTCCACGGAAGGGATTCTTGAGGTTCGAGCTGCCACTTCCATGGCCAAGTCTGGATGTGTGTGAAGTGCCATGTAAGTGACCCGGGTATGCATGATCGGGATCGCGTACGGCTTAGCGCCTCGCGGATTCTGATCCCTTAGGGTCTCCACAGGGGTGACTCCCACCTCGCGAAGCTCTTTGTCGAACTCAATGAGCCGATCTTTTTGAACGCGAATAAAGTCCATTCCATGATCCGAGAACAACGTGAAATGAAACCGCCGCTCAGGATGGTTTTTACGGAACTCTTCGATACGTTTTGAAAGCAGTACGAGGCGTCGCGATACATCCTCGGCGCTTTGCATGTGGCCCAATACGTCGTACTCAAGAATGTAGGCGGAGAATGTGGTGCGCGTCTCAGATCTTCCGCCGAGCTGGGTAAAGAGATTATCGAGAGTGTCTCCTAAGCTGACGTAGGTATCTCGATAGGCTTCTACTCCGTGGGTATAACCGTTGGCTCGATAGTCGAACGCTTTGAGGTAATCATACTCGAAGCTCAATCCTTCATAAAAAGTCGGCATGATGTGCTTGGAGAGCCCCAACAGTCCTTTGTTGTGAAGCACATCCTCGTTGGGGTTGTAGTACTCGATCTCGAAACCCTCCATTTTTGGAGTGTGAAGAATTCGCGTCCAGCTCGCATCCGAAGTGCCTGGGAACATAGTGATAAACTTGGCAAGCTTCCAGCTAGGCTCACGAAATGCGCCCTTCTTCATTGCATCGATCACTGAGAAGTAAGAGAGTCCATCGACCCCCAAGTAAACATACACGTCAGGGTTTCGTTTAGGGTTTCCCTTGAACGGAATACTGTTCATGAAAAGGTAGTGAATCCAGTCGCAGCCAGGCGAGGCGAGCGTACCCATAGCAAGGAAGAGGATGGCTAGTCTGTACCCCCACTTGCTCATAGCAGTAGCCCTAGTCCGATCAGCGGCGAGTTTTGCATGCCGTCTTGCCTGAAGCGGTAGAAGTACCCTAGGCGAAACTCAAGCCACGTATTGTGATAGCGATACGAAGCGCCCACGTTTCCGAAGTCATGATCCCAGAATCCGATTTCTCCGACGTGTAGCAACACGGAGTGCCGATCGCGCGCCTTGAGTTCAGCAGTGGCTGTGTAACCCAGGTAGCCCTGCGTAGGCAGGTATTCGTCGGTACTCCTGAGCGTAAGCCACGTGGCCGATTGGTGCAGTTCGAGCCAATCAGAGATGAGAGTGGTCGCGCTTAGCGTTGCGGGAATCATCATCACAGCGAAGTCTGGGTTGTCTAAGCGCGAGGTGTACATGGGAGAAAAAAAAGAGCGGCTCGCTTCGTTGAGCAAGTAGTACGCGCCTACGGTTCCTGAGACGCGCCAGTCGCGAGTCGACTTGAGTGAGACCTTGGCGTAAACGTTGGGCGTTCGATACAGGAAGTGGATGGGCTGCACGCCGACATGCAGGGCGTTTGCGATTCCAAAATGTGCACCGTTGGTGCCGATATAAGCTTCTCGGTGTTTCTCGATGTGACCCGTGTTCTCCCAGATTGGGTAGAAGCCTGCTGTCGAGGGCCGAGGAGAATCTTCTGGGGCGAGGGGAGCTGAGTTGCGGCTTTCAGCTCCGAGCGCGGGACTTGAACTCAGCACTAGGGTCCAAGCAAGTGCTGAAAGTAGGAAAGAGCGCAGCCGCATATCGAATCTTTATGCGTAGCGTTAAGATAAGTAAAGAAATTTTGTCTCCCAATAGGTCACAAGATGTCCCGGTAGATTTAGCTAAATATTTAGAATAATGGTTCTTTAATATATAACTGTTTTAGTCGTGTAACAATACTAAGCCACTTTGGAAGTAGGGTGCTCAGCAACTCGAATGGGCTCACCCAGAGATAGGCCCACCGACTTGAGTTGCTCGCTTGGACCTCGGATCCAATGGCGGACTATTTCGTAGACAAAGTACCCCACAAGCCAAAAAAGAAAGGATCCCAAAAGGCCCAAAACCAATAAAAATCCCAGAGCATCCAACATGCGAAGATCCCCCCTTGTAGGAAGTCTAAAGATGCAAGAGGGTGGCCGCGGCTAAGGTCTTGTGGGCCTCGGCAGCGTGAACAACTCACCCAAGCGGCTATAGTGAGGTCCTCCCAGGCGGCTGACGGGGCGAAGGGCCTCAACCAGGATTGTACCTTCTGAATAGACGTCTTCGCGAACATGCATGGCGAGGATTCTCCCCACCACGAGTTCTGCTGAGCCGGGCCCAGACTCGCCGATCTCTACGGTCTTAAGAAGCTCGCACTCCATCTGCACCGCGCTCTCTTGCACGCGCGCCGGTTTGATCTTGAGTGAGGGGAGAGGGGTCAGCCCTACCTTGAGCATCTCATCCACCCCATAGGGGTACTCGGCCGAAGTTTGATTCATCGCTTCGACCATCCAGTCGCTCACGGAGTTCACGACAAAGCCTCGCGTTTGTTCGATGTTGCGAAGGGTGTCCTTCTTCTCTCCGTTGCTCTTGCGAGTCACTGAGAACACGAGGCAGGGCGGATGGCTCGACACCCCGTTAAAGAAGCTAAAGGGCGCGAGATTGCCAATACCCTGATCGCTGATCGTGCTTACAAAGGCGATCGGGCGCGGGACAATGGCTCCTATCATGAGCTTGTAGATCGAGGCCTGATCCATCTGGTCAAAGTTCAGTGCGATATGCTTGAGGTGCATGTTTACTAAAAGTACCTGAGTTAGGGGTATCGTGACAAGAGCCGCGGAGAGTGACAAAATAGAAGCTATGAGATGCGTTCCTTGGATCGTCGTTGGGATGGCAATGCTCGGAGCCTTCGACTCCCCGGATGCTTGGGCGCGCGATCGCGTGATTTTGACATCGGAAGGGGAGTTTGCTCTCACTCGTCCCATCGCTGGAGATGAGTGCATTCTCAAGCTCGATGACAAAGAGGTGCGGCGCTACGATTGCCGCGACTCGAATGCGCCCAGAGTCTTGGCTAAATTCAAGAACGTGGGCAATTACCCAGAGATTCTGGTGATTCAAGAAAGCCCAAAAAGCCGTGAGTGTCGAGGTGGGGCTCTCTATTTCGCGGGAGTGCGAAAATCGGGTCACAGGGCGGAGCATGCGGGGTCGTCGAAAGTCCAGCGAGTCGATTTTTCTGAGCGGATCCCTTATTGCGGTGGCTCAGTCCCCCAGCTCAAGCGCTTGCGTGACAAGGTGAGGATGACTCTTCGAGATGGCTGGAAAGGCCGAGGAGAAGCTCCCATTCTAGAGGAGCGTTGGAGCTTTGGGGGTCGGGGGCTGCAAAAAGAGTAGCTTAGAGCTTTACAAAGTTCCCAGCAACGTCAGGCGCTTTCTCGATCACCTTGAGCTCAAGCAGTTGCTCGGTGAGCTGCTTCCAGCGCTCGGCGCTCATGAAGCCCAAGCCTTTGGTGCGAGTTTCTTTGGTTTCGATCAATGGATGCTGGATCCTAGCGGCTTCGTTAAAATCAGCCACTGTCATCGTCGTGTTGAGCTTTTGCATCGCCTCGTTTGTGGCTTCTGGGTGGGCGAGGTAGTTCTTCCAGCCTTCTTTCATTGCCTTGTGCATTCTCTCGACGAGCGCGCGTTTCTCGCGAAGCGTTTGGCCGCGAACCACGACGACTGCGGTGTAGGGGTTGTAGCCTGACTCCGAAATCAAGAAGGATTGTGGATCCGCTCCTTCTCGCTTGGCGGTGACAGGCTCGGCGGTGACGAAGCACTGTTGAGCGAAGTTGGGATCATGCAAAAACGCTCCGACACCACCTGTGTAGGGAACGATCTTCACTTTTGAAAAAGGATATTTCTTTTCGAGAAAAGTCACGACCGGCTTGCCCTTCTCGATAGCCAAGGTTAGGCCCGAGGAGAAGACTTCTGATAGATGGGTGATCTTCTTAGACGCGTGAACCATGATTCCAAACGGATTGGTTTGGTAGACGGCAAAGATGGCTACTAAATCCGCGCCCCGAGAGCGCGCAATCAAGAGTTCGTCACCACTTATGATCCCAAACTCGACAGTGCCAGCCGCTATCATCTGCGCGACGGGTTGACCTGCGCCACCCGGGAGTATCTCGACTTCGAGGCCATGCTTCTTGTTGGTTCCATCCTGATGTGCTTGGTAGAAACCCCCAAACTCGGGCTCAGGTTTCCAGTTCAAAGCCAGCTTGGTTTTCGTGGCCGAATCGGCAGCCAAAGCCCCAGAGGATAGGAGCAAAATCAGCAGGGTGAGAGGTCGCAGAAAGGTGTGGGACATGGGTAGGGCCTCCAGTTAGGATCACTGATTTTCAGAAACGTGCCAGTTTTTGAGCAGAATACGACTCATCATACTGATTGCGCCAAAAAAGACCAGGCCGAGCAGCGAGGCGAGCAGCACGGCGGCGAATACTTTGTCCACGCGTTGCTGATTTTTGGCGACGTCGACGATACCGCCCAGTCCGCCCCCGCCGATGAACTCGCCCACAATCGCGCCGATGACGGCTAAGCCCGAGGCGATGCGCGCGCCCGTAAGCAGGTGAGGGATCGCAGATGGCAGTCTCAGCTTGAAGAGTCGATCAAGACCTTTAGCGCCATAGAGAGAAAACATGTCCACGAGCGCCGGATCTGTAGAGAGCAACCCCGTCAGCGTGTTAGCGATCATCGGAAAAACCGAGACGATAAAGGACGAAGCGATCACGGTAGGGGACCCATACCCTAGCCAAATCACTAGCAGCGGTGCGATCGCTATGATGGGGACAGTCTGAAAGAAAACGGCGTAAGGATAGAACGTGCGCTGAATCGCGCGCGAAGTGGAGAGCGTGACGCCGGCGAGGATGCCAACCACGAGACTGAGCGCGAATCCTAGAAAGGCATTGAGTCCGGTGGAAGCTGCTGCTTCCCAAAGATCCGTTGAGTTGACGGTGAGCGATCTAAAGATCGCGCTCGGAGGTGGGAAAAAATAAGGTGCGATCACCCCATTTTTGACGAGCCATTCGAGGCCGGTAGTTACGATGACAAATGGGATCAGTGGTGGCAGGGTTGCGGTTAGAAAGGAGTTCACGCGAGACTGAGTCATAGCGTGGCCCCTTCCTGCTTCTCGAATGCATCGTAGATCGCTTTGACCTCAACGGTAAATTGAGTATCCAAACGGGTCTCCGGCGTGCGAGTTTCCGGCAAATTAACTTTGCGATCCTGCACGATCTGACCTGGGCGTTTGGAGAGGACGACGACTCGCTCAGAAAGGTACGTTGATTCAGTAATCGAATGGGTCACAAAGAGTACCGTCATGCGGCGCTTTTGCCAAAGCTTGCGGAGCTGCTCGCCCAGACGATGGCGGGTGACTTCATCGAGCGCAGCAAATGGCTCATCCAGCAGCAGCAATTGGGGCTGGGTCACGAGGGCGCGCGCAAGCGACACCCGCATCTTCATCCCTCCGGAGAGCTGGCCGGGATAGCGTTCGGCAAAGTCAGCGAGTCCAAGTTGATCGAGCGCATCTCGCGCCGCTTCGAATTGGGTATGCTTATCGACTCTTTTGAGCTCTAGGGGCAATCGCACGTTGTCGATGACCGTCCGCCAGGGCAGCAGGTGAGCATCCTGAAAGACGTAAGCGATAGGCGATCGCCAAGGCTCTCGCGTGGCATCATACTCGACGGCCAGCGTGCCTGCGGTCGGGGCATCAAGCCGAGCGATCAAGCGCAGGAGTGTGGATTTACCGCAGCCAGAAGGACCTAGTATCGAGAGAAACTGACCGCTTGGTACATCCAACGTGAAACGATTCAGGGCTTGTACCCCGCCTCGATACTCTTTTTCCACATCGCGAATGTGGACAGAAACTCCGCTAGGGTGAGTGCCTGGATTAGCCAAGAGTTAGATCGAAAGAGCTACGCCGCCCAAGAACTGCAGGCTGTTTAGGCGCATGGTGGGGTTCTGAGTATTCGGGTTGAAGTTTTGGTTTCCGTTCTGATTGTTGTTCAACATGTTCGTAAGGCCCAACGAGTAGCGCGCGCCGATTTCGAGGTGGAAGTGGCGGACGATTTCGAAGGTCGAGCCCAAACCAAAGTTCAACCCAAAATTCACGGAGTTAAATGCATTGTCTACGTTGATATTCTGAGAGTTCTGTCCGGGGGTGTTTTGAGTGGCGCTCTTTCCAACTAAGAATCCGAGGGTGGGACCAAAAAGAATGTAAGGCGCCGCAGGACCCACAGGGATCTGAGCTTTTGCGAGGATCGGGATATCGATGAAGTTGGTAGAAACGTCCGCGGTGGGGCCGGCGTTATTGTTGCCGCCGCCGAAAGGGTTCCCGTTGTTGTTATTGTTGTTGGCCTGACCGATCGAATAACCCCGTTGCACGAAGCCGACTTCAGCGCGAAGGCCGAAGTAAGGGATGAAGCGAAACTCGTAGTAACCGCCCACTGCCATGCGTAGGCGCATGCGCGAGTCCTCGTTCGTCTGAAACCCCTGAGGCAAGCTCAAGCTCCGGTGTGCAAGCGACAATCCCGAATGCAGTCCAAAGTATTGGCGATCTCGCTCTTCGGATGGCGCAACCTCTCGCTTCTGAATCGCAGATCGACTTGTTGCGGCCTGGGCTAGAGGGGTTAGCAAAAAAGACGCGACAAAAACTGCATTCAGTAAAGATTTCATCAAAATTCCTTTAATATAGATTGAGATCAATTCTTATAGGAGATCTCAACAAAAACCAACCTAGATGAAACAGCTAATAACGTTGTGCATTATTATTATTCAGAGTTCTGCTGCTTGGGCTGTGACTCCTTTGCCCTATTCAAGAAGAACTCGTCCCTACAACGGTTTTACATCTGGCCCTGTTGGAGACATTCGCACTGTGGGGATGGCAGGTGCAACGGCTGGGTTAGGGGATACTTTTCTTGCGGCTTCGAGCAATCCCGCGGGCCTGGCAATGACGTTGGGAGGTGGAGACACCAACCTCAGTCAAAATGAGATTCATGACGGCAATCTGCAGGAATATAGTGAGAGGATTGGGCTTGGTTCTATCGGCGCAGCGGCCAACGCTTATCCTTGGGGGTTTAGCATGGGACGCGTGCCCATCGGCCAAGAAGGGCAAAACTATATCCTCCCCTCAGGGAGTCCGGCACCTTTTAATAATCAAGCATCTCACATCAGCATCGCGACCCATGAGTACCGTTTTGCGGTCGCACGGATCTTTTGGAAGAATCGCTTGGCATTGGGGGGTAGTCTTAATATCGGCCTGGGCGAGGAAGAGATCGGCTCTCCCCGCAATATGGGGACTCTCCCATTATCGGCGTACTCGGATGATCATCATAAGACAGGCGTGAGCGGGACGTTGGGAGCGATGGCGCAGTTCTCCCGACGCTTGCTCCTGGGTGTCGCGTATACTTTTCCGATGCACTATGCCTTCGAAGCCGAGCCAACGCCCGCGCTTCCTGGTTTTTTGCAGCCCATGGATGTTCCCTCGCGCTTTGACGTTGCCTTGGGATGGATTCCTAATCGACTGATCCGAGGCAGCGCAGGCCTGACTGTGATTGGAAAAACCCCGGGTGCCGCTCTGCTCAGGGATGACTCTAGCCTTGTCGGAGATTCGGCCGTGTATCAGCCTAAGCTAGGACTGGCTTACGTGTTTTTGGAGTTTGGCACCTTCAAAGGAACCCTCTTCACAGGAACCTACTTTGAGCACTCCCGCATTGAAGGTGTTTCGAGCCGGATGCATGTGACAGGTGGGATAGAAGTCAAAGCCTGGATCGTGACCACCGGACTCGGCGTGGATGCTTCTTCGAACTACAAGAACTCTCTGTTTTCGCTTGGCCTCGATCTTGGGCGTATCTTGCAAGGCCTCAATCTGATGCCGACCCCTACGCCTCCTCGCCAGGCCGGTCTGTTTCATAATCCGATCTATCTCTCAGATGAGGGTTTGGCCCGACCTTTGGTTGAGAACTGGCAACCGGGAGGCCCTGACATGAACCCCCTCACCATCATTAAGGACCTGCCTGAGAACGTTAAAAAAGAAATGAACGTGATCAGAGACCAGTTCTACGACTTCGCGAAGCCAACAGAGCCAAGGGCGCTTCCCAAGCCCTCTCCCGGCGCCTCTCCAAAATCATCTCCAAAATCATCTAAAGAAAAGAGTAGGCTCTCAAAGAAAAAAGCCAAAAAGACCAGCCGCTCAAATGAACTCCCTGTTGTCGAGGATGATGTTCGTTAGTGAACGAAGTGTTCTCCTATGTAGCGGTTGTGTTGATCTTTATTTTTAAAGTTTTTTAATTTAAATATTCATCTCAATTTTTTAACCGTTTGTTAAAAACATAAAATTTACATTAAGAAATATTCTCCAGCACCGAAGAGTTCCCTGTGATAAAAATGATCAAGCCAGTAGGTGATGTGTCTCCCGGGTGGCAACTGGTGGTTCTCTCATCGGATGCTGTTTACTCCTCTCCATCCAAGTACTTCGATCTAGCATACAAAGCATGGTGGGACACCTGGGCCCCCGTGCTTCAGTCCGTGGGCGTGAAGGAGCCGCTGGCTTCTGATAACTTCACTCGTCAGTACGATCGACTGGCAATCTTCTATGAAGGTAAGTGCGCGGCCTTGACGCTCTTTAATCGTGCCGACTTGTCTTTGCCTCATCATCAGGCTGACTCGTACTTTGCTTGCTGGCCACAGCTTGCGATCCAAGGTCTCACTCGCGAGGGCAATAAGATTCTAGTCTGCAGCGCTTTTACTGTGACTCAGGACTTCAGAAAAAAAGACTTCGGGTTTACCGTCAAGGATCTGTTGATGGGCGCGCTCGTTAGATACTTCATCGCGAGCCCGTTCGATGCCATGACCGGCAATATGAGAAACAGCAAGGGGATGAATGACCTGAGCTACCGTTGGGGCGCGACCCCCATCTTGAAGGATTTGCAAGTCCATGGGGAGGGCAGTGACCTTGTGGGTTTCTTCAAGGCGACGGTCAAAACGCGAGCGAATCCAGCTCTTGGGGATCTGCTCGATAGTCTTTGGGAAAACCGATGGATTGATGATGAAGCGGGCACAAAACGTGCGGCTTAATGGGGAGAGAGAAGAGATGTCACTGGTCGAAACTGTCAAGAAAGAGGCGTTTGAGTGCGTGCAAGCGATGTCAGTGAAGGCTATGCATGTCAACTGGACTAAGCCAGAGGTCTATGCGAGCTGGCTTTCTCAAACCTATTTTTATGTTCGTCACGCGACTCGAGTGCTTGCTTTCGCTGCGAGCCGTTGTTCGCACGAGGAGGAGGGCCTCCATTTGAGGCTGATTCAAGGGATCACGGAAGAAAAAGGGCATGAGATCCTCGCCATCCGCGATCTCAAGAGCCTGGGCTTTCAGATCTCGCAGTTCGAAGAGTTTTCTGAAACTTCAGCTTACTATCAGACTCTTTTTTGCAACATCGGCGTGGACGGGCCTTGCGCGCTACTCGGTTACTTCATCCCGCTCGAAGGACTTGCAGCGATCGGTTTGCACAATGTGCTCAAGACCGTGAACAAAGAGTACGGCGATAACGGAAGCAGTTTTTTGCGTATGCATTGCGTGGTGGACGAGGGGCACTTCAGCGAGGGGATGGGCTTTTTAGATCATTTGAGCGAGCCGCAGCTCAATACCGTGCGCAAGCATCTTAAGTTATCGACTGCGCTCTACATCCACATCCTAGATGCGGTGATTGAGTCGGTTGCTGCTGCGAGGCTAAGCGGGGGTAAAAAGAAAGCGGCTTAGTCCTTACCTGCTTGAAGCGGTCTTGGACTTTGCTTTGGGCTTTTTCTCGATAAAGTAGACTTCCTTGTAGTATTCGAGCTGGAAGCGCATGAGCGTATCTAAGAAATCGCTTTGCTCGATCCCATAAGTCTCAATCATCCGTGTGAGAAGCGTTGGCGGGGGAAATGCCGATCCGCATTCGATATTGGAGATGAACTGAGAGGAGTAACCGGACGCTTCGGCGATATCGGCCTGCTTGAGTCCCTTTTCGAGTCTCTTTTCGCTGAGGTATTTTCCAATTTGCTTGAAGAGTTTGTAGCGGAATTTTTTTTCGAGCGCTTCAGCGTGTCTCATTTTTGATGTTCTCCATGAAGTTTATGGCGGTTTGGAGGGGGGAGTGGACAGGATGGGTGGTTGAATCGGTCCGGGGCTCATCGATCAGTTCGATTTCCCAGGCGATAGCGAAAGCTTGGTTTTCTCCTGCGGCGTTGACTACCGGAGAAATGACTTTGGGACGGAGCCTGGCTGTGAATCTCTTTCGTGAAAATCGCTCACGCGAAATCGTATAGCCCAGCTCTGGAAACACAGACCAGGTGATCTTATTTGCGAAGATGCCTTCCGTGATGTCAACAAATTGAGAGGTATGATCCGTCTCGTGCGAAATGAGTTCGTCCCATGGATAGCAGATCAGCTCTCCCAAGCTATAGCTCGAGTATTTAAAATAGTTGAAGCTTCGATACCACTGAACCTGATTAGGTAAATAAATCTCGACAATGTCCCTGTCGGTGATGACCGAGAAGAGGTCGGCTTTGGGTCTGAGGTGATATTTTTTGTAGAGGCACCAAAGAGACTGAGGCGTGTTTTCTAGAGGGATGCCGCTTTCGATGATCTCAGCCACAGCAGAAACGTACTTGATGAAGCCGTTGTAAATCCTTGTTTGAACCTCGATTGGATAAGACGAAAACCGTGCCATGGACTCGTAGGTATAGGCCTCGACTTCAATGCCATGAGAAAGCAGGAGATTGCTAAAGGACTCAAGCAATCTGCGGAGTTCTGTCTCATAGCTCGCGGGGTGTGGATTAATGAGAAGAGTTGAGTTTGGATCCATATTGGACTCTTTAGGTAAGGCATTTTGAGTCCAAACGCAACATAGAATATATGTTTGTGAGCAGAAAAGTAGAGTCTTCTGCGTAACTCTTGAAGGGAGCGGAGAGTTAATGCCGCTGCCCGTTTAACCAGCGTGAAGCCACTGCAAGCGTCCAGAGCCTTCTCGAATGGTCGTGTCGGTTGGCCTGGTGTTCGCCTAGTAGGTGGTCGTAGGCTTCGAGATTGAATAGACCCAGGCCGGCTAGATTTTTTCTTAGATCTTGAGCGAAAAACGATTCAAGCTGATCGTTGATCCAGCGTCCGAGCGGGGGAGAAAAGCCCTGTTTAGGCTTGTTCCAGATCGAATCAGGCATGCGGTAATGCTTGCGCAGAAGTTTGCGGATCGTTTTCTTGGTGTTAAAGAGCGAGCCCCTCGTATGAAGGGGCGCCATCAAGCCCAGGTCGATCAGGCGATTGTCGAGAAGTGGGACTCGCGACTCCTGCGAGTTGTACATCGTCACGCGATCGGTTTTTTGAAGGACGTCGTCCGGCAAGAAGCTCACGCAATCCATCCACGCGGCTTTAAGGGCAGGATGATGAGCAGGGAACTTGCTCCACTCGAGTCTGAAGGGAGCTAGAAGCTCGGGCCACGAAGGCGCCTTGGCTCGTGGGCCCGCCGCCAAGATGTCCATCTCATGAAGGCGCTTCCATCCAAAGTGACTGACCACCGGATCGCCATCCAAGCCGCGCGTGAGGGCTTTGAGTTTGGCGTCGAGCGAGAGGTATTCTTGCGAGCTAGGGAGTTGTTGGGCAATTTTTTCGAGGTGGAGGTGGCGAAGAGGGCTGAACCAGCGATGCATGCCCGTTAGAAACTGGGTGGGGTACCCGCCAAAAAGCTCGTCGCCTCCATCGCCCGAAAGGACAACTTTTGCTTTGGGCGCGGATTGGCGCGAGAGCACGAAGGTGGGTAAGATCGACATATCGCCCAGAGGCTCGGTGAAGGCGTCGAGGCTCTCCCAGATCAGCTCGGGAGACATGGTTTTAAGCGAGATCAGTTCGATCGGCAGCTCGCAGGTCTTGGCGACCATTTTTGCGGCGCTGCTCTCGTCGTGCGTTGGATCGTCAAAGGCGAGGGTAAAGCATTGGATCTTTCGCCCTAAGTCGCGAGCGATAATCCCGGCCATGAGCGCTGAGTCGAGGCCGCCGCTGAGAAACAATCCGGTGCTCACGTCGGCGACAAGCTGATCTTCGAGCACGGCCGGAAGAGTCTCGCAGAGCTTTTCGTAGAGAGGGCCGTTCGAAGGCTTTACGTCGAGGGGCGACCAGTACTTGAAGGAGCGAACTCCTTCGGGATCGACCACAAAGCACTCACCCGGCATGATGCGCTGGATGCCTTTGAATCCGCTGTGAGAACCAAGTAGATAGCCGACTTGCAAAAACTCGGGAAGAAGATCGACATCGGGCTCCGAGGACTGCGGCCAGAGTGTTTGCAAGGGTTTGATCTCGGATGCGAACGCAATGAACTGAGGGGTTTGAAGCATGTACAAGGGCTTGATGCCCATTCGGTCACGCGCGACTATGAGTCTGCGTTCACGGCGGTCGAGAAGTGCAATCCCAAACATCCCATTGATTGAGGATAGATATGCCTTGAGGTCGCTATTCATCTCCTCGTACTGATGAACGAGGGGTTCGATGTCGCTCCCTGTGTTGAACCGATGTCCTTTGGCGATGAGTTGGGTGCGCATCGTCCTAAAGTTGTAGATCTCGCCGTTGCCGACGATCTGGAGTTGGCCATCCTCGTTGGCGAGCGGCTGTCTGCCTCCCGCGGTGTCGATGATGCTGAGCCTGCGCATGCCGATGAGGACGCTGCGGTCAGACTCGCTGAACACGCCCGCATCGTCCGGTCCGCGGCGGAACATGCTGTTTAAGGCCTGATCAAAAAGCGTTTTGTCTAACTTATAATCCGACTTGAGTGCGTACTGCGCGAGGATACCGCACATCGCTTGCTCAGGCCTCCGCTACGAGGCTTGAGTTGTCCTTGCGGTAGACGATGTAGTTCTCGAGCGCAAGCACATCGATCTTGGTGCGCATGAAGCAGTCGATCGCATTTTGGGGCGTGCAAACGATGGGTTCGTTATCGTTGAAAGAGGTGTTGATCACGAGAGGGACGCCTGTGAGCTTGCGGAACTCGTTGATGACGTTCCAATAGTAGGGATTGGTCTTTTTGTTCACGGCCTGTAAGCGTGCGGTCCCATCGTTGTGAGTGATGGCAGGAAGTTTGGCCTGCATATCCTTGCGTACGTTCGCGGTCGTGATCATGTACTCAAAACTGGTGCAGCTCGGGATCGGTTCGAAGACCTCTTCGACATGTTCTTCGAGAACTGAGGGAGCAAAGGGCCTGAAGTGCTCGCGATGCTTCACTCTGCTATTGAGGATGTCCTTCATGTCGGGACGACGGGGATCGGCTAGAATCGAGCGACCACCGAGCGCGCGTGGGCCAGCCTCCATTCTTCCAGAAAAGAAGCCCACGATGTCGCCATTGGCGATGGCCTGTGCGATGAGAGGCGCGCCGTTTTCAGTGCGATGGTACTTGAGGCCCGCCTTCTTGAGCGCTGGCTCGATGTCATTGCTGTACTGAGGCCCGAGATACAGATGGTCGAGTTTGTAGGAGCGGGGGTTATCCTTGACCGTGTTGTGGTAGTAGAGCGCGGCTCCCATCGAGGCGCCGCCGTCTCCACAGAGAGGTTGCG
This sequence comes from uncultured Bacteriovoracaceae bacterium, assembly GCA_964524175.1. Classification (GTDB taxonomy): domain Bacteria; phylum Bdellovibrionota; class UBA1018; order UBA1018; family UBA1018; genus CAZGCK01. The sequence goes on from CAZGCK010000027.1 coordinate 22,782, forward strand.
CAAAGACGGAGTCAAAGATCTTGGCTTCCATGATTTTCTGGTTCATCAGGCAGTTTTGCACGACGCCGCCTGCGAGACAGAGATTTTTGGAGCCCGTGAGTTTTTTCGCCACTCGCGCCATGCGCACGCCGTAGCGTTCGGTCGCGGCCTGGAGGCTCGCAGCTAAGTCGTACTCGCGTTGGGTGAGAGGCGTCTTAGGGTCGCGCGCAGGTCCGAGTTTTTCTTCGAGTTTCTGGCTCCACGGCTTGCGAAGGCCAGTGTGTTGGAAATCAAAGTAATCCATGTTGAGCTTGAACCTTCCCGAAGTGTCGTCAAGCGTGTAGAGCTCGCGATCAAAGAAGTCGACGTGCTGAGGCTTGCCGTAAGCAGCCATGCCCATGACTTTGTATTCGTCAAAAAGTTTAAAGCCCAGGTACTTGGTGAAGGAGAGGTAGACTGCGCCCCAGGCATTGGGCCAGCCGTGGCTAGCAAGGAGCTTGATCTTGTTGCCCTTGCCATGGCTGATCGTTTGCGTGTTGCCTTCGGTGGCAAAATCCATGTTGAGGATCGCGGCTTCTTCGAAAGGGGAGGCCAAGAAGGCAGCGCCCAAATGGGTTTTATAGTGATCCAGGGTGACGAGCTTGAACTTGCTCTGTACGCCGTGGGTTTTGCGGATCACCGAGCCGATGCGAAGGAGGTTCCAATACCGCTGCGAGACGGGGATCGTGGTCGTGCTCCCTTTAAAGAGGCCCAAGCTTTTAGGAAAATAGCGAACAACTGCTTCAACGCTTCCACGGATCAGGCGTGATGGGCTACTAGTAAAAACCACGGTATCGAGATCGTCAAAGCCAATCCCGCCTTGCTTGAGGCAGTACTCGATGGCGAGTTTTGGGTACTCAGGGCTGTGCTTCCAACGAGAAAAGCGCTCCTCTTCAGCAAAGGCAACAACCTTGCCGTCCATGACTAGGCAAGCGGATGAGTCATGGAACCAGCCAGAAAACCCTAAAATATTAGCCATAGTTTGGGAGTTTCTACCGATTCAGCGTAGGGATTCAAGTTTAAACCCTGCCCTGCACTGTGTCAAATTACATGAGGGTGGTGGCGAGCTGTGCATGGCGAGGGGCAAGCAGCTGGGAGCTTGGAGAAGAGCGGGCCGCCGGGGTGTTTGGAGAAGACGGGTAGAGGATGGGATTTTCTTCCGGGGGAAAACAAATCAGATGGGCGCTAGAGGGATTCTCTAGTTTGTGGGACCGGATTACTAGGTGTGGTCGTGAAGGATGCCAACGTCCTCTTACTCATCTGTCACCCATGTTCCTTGTTGCCCAGGGAAGGCCGGTCAGGGCGTTTGGTGGTTCTGTGGTTCTGTGGTTCTGTGGTTCTGTGGTTCTGTGGTTCTGAGGTTCTGAGGTTCTGAGGTTCTGAGGTTCTGAGGTTCTGAGGTTCTGTGGAACCTAGGTACGGCGCGCGCTGGATGGTGAGCGAATGACAAATGTCTGGCAACAAAATTCGTCCTGCAGGGTTTTCTAATGAGTATTCCCTTGACGGCCTTTGTTTTTTCTTAGTTTAAATAAAATAAATGTAAAAATTTAAATTCATTTTATAGGCCTTTATAGCCCCCCAGAGAAGCTGCTCGGATGGTTTTTGTTTTAATGTGATCATGTCCTGAGATCGCCTTGCCATGAGCCTTTAAATGGGCTGTTTTTATCGTGTTATGCATGCGAAATGAAAAGTCTAAAAACAATTTCTGATTCCGACCTCCTTCGTCAAATCCGTCTAGATGCCGAGAACGAAAGGAAGCATGGCTTAGCTGTCATTCATCAATTGCGAGAAGTGGCGCACCGGAGATTGGATGCTCGGCTTGGGTATTCCTCGCTCCACTCCTTTTGTATGGAAGAATTAAAATACTCTTCCACGAGTGCCTGGCGACGGATCAAATCCATGGATGCATTAGAGGAGCTTCCGGAACTTGAGTCACAGATCGTGCAAGGCACCCTGACTTTGACCAACCTGAGCCAGGTTCAGAATTTTTGTGAACAGAATGAAAAGACTCTCAAAGAGAAGCGAGAGATTCTGGCGCAGGTGTCTGGACTCTCCAAGCGAGACACTGAAAGAAAGCTGGCAAAGATATCCCCCATGCCTGAGCGGCCTGAAAAAGTCCGTCCTCTGGATCAAGAGCTGACCGAAATTAGGATAACCCTTGGTTCGGAAACCCTTGCTGCATTGGATAAAATCAAAGACCTGATCGCGCACGCCCATCCTGGGGCTTCTTACGCAGAAGTCATTGCTTATTTGGCCAAGTTAGGACTGATGAAGTTGGATCCAGCAACAAAAGTCGAATCTAAGCCTCAAGCTGTTTTCAAAACTGAAGCTTCTCAGCTGCAGGCTGGTTCAACTCCAGTTCTCGTCCCCCATCGCAGCCTCGGCACTCCGCATTCTATCTCTATCACTCAGACTGGTTCTTGTTCTTTTCCCCCGGGGGAAAAGTCTTCTCCGCAAACTCGGGCGGCTCAGCCAATCCCCATAAATGTCCGTCAAGCCGTTCCCGCTGCAACCCGGCGCGAAGTCTGGCGGCGAGACCAGGGTCGATGCGGATATGCTAGCCCGGAGACGGGCCGTATCTGCGGAGCGACGGCATTTGTGCAGATTGACCACATCACTCCGCGCGCTCTCGGAGGCTCAAACGACGCAAATAACCTCAGGCTTCGCTGCCAGGCTCACAATATTTTGGCTGCAGTCGAAGTTTTAGGATCGCAAAGGATGGCGAAATATGTGCGAAGGTGAGCAGCGGCTTCTCTTATGAATGCCCGATCCTCAAAAATGGTCCCCCGATGCTTTACTTCGCGCCGTACCGAATTTCGCGTGCATAGGCGTTTGCCTCTTCGAGCAGTCGGCGATTGCCGGCCACTTGATCAGCCAGAAGCCCGATCAGGCAGCTCGTCGTGCCAAACAAGATCATGACAGCCGAGAGAACCAGCGATTGGATATGGCCAGAAGACGGTCCCTGAAAATAGACAATTAAAAAGCGAATCGAAGGGATCAGTCCTAGAAGAATCGATGCGACTCCCACCGTGAGAAACGTCCAAAGGGGCCGAAACTGGGTCGAGATCAAAACTAAGGTCCCTAGCGAGCGAAGCACGTAGTTAAACGTCCCTCGTGCTAGGCGAGACTCGCGAGTGGCGGGATTGACTTGGATGGGGACCGTGCCGATCTTCAGTCCTCTTTGCCCCGATTGGATGAGGGTCTCTAGCGTATAGGTAAATCGCGAAACGACGTTGATCCTAAAGGCCGCATGCCTCGAATAAGCGCGAAAACCGCTGGTCACGTCGGAGACATCGGTATTCGAAAGCTTACGCACGACCCAACTGCCCAAGCGTTGAAGTTTTTTCTTAATCCACGAAAACTCTTGGATCTCCTCGATAGGGCGGCACCCCACTACGATGTCCGACTCCTTCTTGAGAATCGAATCGATCAGTCGAGCGATGTACTCACCCTGATACTGATTGTCCGCATCGGTGTTGACGATGATGTCGGCGCCGAGTTTGAGGCAGTTCTCTATGCCCACCGAAAAGGCTCGTGCAAGGCCCCGGTTCTTGCCCAAGGACACGACGTGGTGGGCACCGGAGGAGCGCGCGACTTCGACGGTTCGATCCGTCGATCCATCATCGATGATGAGGACTTCAATCTTGTCGATGCCCACGATTTTCTTAGGAAGCTCCCGAAGCACAGAGGGAAGCGTCTTCTCTTCGTTGAGACAGGGGATCTGGATGATGAGATGCACGATGAGACTAAGGCTATCAAAAAAATGGCAGAAGACAAAGGCCCCAGCCTCCTGGTACGGAAAGATTCAATGCCTAACGTCAAAAGTTGCGGTGTCATTATCCCCGTTTATAACGAAGAAACGGCGGTGGCCGATACGGTCGCCAGGGTTCAGCGCGTGTTGAGTGCGGTCCCTGGACTCAGTTATGAGATCGTTTGTGTGAACGATGGATCGACTGATGGGTCGGCCAAGGTGCTGCAATCTCTCTCGGGCATTACTTTGCTTACCCACACCCATAATCGAGGATATGGGGCTGCTCTCAAAACTGCGATTACGGCGTGCCGACGCGAGTGGATCGTGATCGTGGATGCGGACGGAACCTATCCGCTGGAAGAGCTACCTCGACTTTTGGGCGAAGCTCGCGAAGGTGTTGAGATGGTCGTGGGTGCGCGCGGCGGGATCGGGATTCAGCTTCACCCTTACCGTCGTGCGGCGCGTTGGGTTTTGCGGAAAATGGTGCATGTTTTGACGGGCGTGATGGTGCCGGACCTTAACTCGGGAATGCGCGTGTTTCGTCGCAAGCTTTATCTGGAGTTTCGTCACCTCCTGCCGTCGGGCTTTTCTTTTACGACTACGCTGACGGTTGCATCGCTTTATAGTGGGTACTGGATCCAGTTTGTGCCGATCGTGTATTCGCAGCGGATTGGCAAATCCAATATCAAACCCTTTAGCGACTTTTTTGGCTTTGTAATGCTTATCGTTAGAGTGGCGAGCTATTTTGAGCCGCTGCGCTTCTTTTTGCCTTTGGCGGGGATGTTGTTTGCTTTCGCGATATTGCGGGGAGCTCGGGATATCTGGGTCGCTAATGGCATCGGCAGTTTGGCTGTGATTACGATGGTAGCGGCACTCCAAGTCTTTATTACCGGAATCATTGCTGATGTCGTCGTGAGGAGGTCAGGTGCCCAGCCCGTTGATCACTCAAACAACGGTATAGGGGAAGTGATCTCGCAGCCTGCGGCCTTACCTTCAAGAGAGCAGCTTTAAATCTGTCAGGAAATCGGCATTTTCTGTGTTACTCTGCGTGCACAAGAAATCCCATTTTAAAGACGCGGAGCGCAACTAATGGCAAGAGCACTTCTCATTAATCCTTCCTATCGAGATAGCTATGGATCAGCTAAGGCCTCGATTGTGGATCCTATCCATCCGACGCTGAGTCTTTTGACGATCGCGGCGATGGCTGAAAAGCACGGGCATCAGGTCGAGTTGATGGACTTGAGCTACATGCAATACGACTACCGCGTCGTGAAAGAGAAGATTCTCTCCTATAAACCTGACGTCGTTGGCATTACCGGCACGACCCCTCTCATGAACCAGATGCGTGACATGAGTTGCTTGGTTAAGTCGATTTCTAAAAATATTATGACCATCGCAGGCGGCGCGCACGTGTCTGCTCTCCCGACTGAGAGCCTGCGTGAGTCGATGCTGGATCTCGTGGCAGTAGGAGAGGCGGATCACACGTTTCCTGAGATTCTCTCGGGTCGGGCGCTTAAAGAAATCAAAGGCATTGTCTATCGCAACGGTGACGAGATCATCCGCACACTGCCTCGCCCGTTCATCGAAGACCTGGACACTTTGCCGATGCCTGCATGGCATCTCTATAACAGCGAAAACTACAAGTATCGCATCAGTCGACTTTTGGCGAAGCGCCGTCCACTGACGATGGCTGAATTCTCTCGTGGCTGCGTGTTCAAATGTGATTTCTGTGCGAGCAAGAACACGATGGCATGGGGGTATCGCAAGAAGTCTCCTGAGCGTTGTGCTGAAGAAGTGAAACTCATGCACAAGTTTGGTTATAACGAGTTTGCGTTGGCTGACGACATCTTCACCTCCGACAATGTTTGGGCCAAGCAGGTAGCCGAGGCCATCATCAAGACGGGTGTTGATATCGCTTGGACCTGCACCAACGGGATTCGTGTCGAGTCCGCAGACGACGAGCTGTTTACTAAAATGCGTAAGGCTGGTTGCTATCGCGTCTCCTTTGGTTTTGAGACGGGCAACGAAGAGGTTCTTAAGTCCTTTGGTAAAGGAGGTCGCGCGACGATTGAGAAGGGTCGCGATGCGGTTCGCATGGCTCGTAAGGCAAAGATCGACGCCAATGGCTTTTTCATGCTGGGACTTTCTCCAGACACTGAGAAGACCATGCAGGATACGATCGACTACGCGCGGACGTTGCCTCTGGATATGATGAAGTTCGGGATCGCCATCGCGTTTCCGGGTACGAAGATGTTTAAAGATTATCGTGAGAAGAAGCTCATCCGTTCTTACAATTGGGACAATTACTTTATCTATACGACCACGGCACTTTTTGCTCATCCCAACCTGACCTACGAGAAGGTTCAGGAGTACATGGCCAAAGGATACCGCAAGGCGATCTTTGGTAATCCTAAGTTCATCTTCCGCAGGCTTTGGCGTGGGATCAAGACGCTCGAATTTTTCTGGGACCTCTATTATTTCCTAAAAATGATGAAAGCGCCTGCCATCAATGAGCAGACGCACTCGGCCCAGTACTTTATGAAGGATCAGTGGCCGAAGTATGACTTCGAGAATTCACCGATTACGTTTTATCCGGTCAGGCCTTCTAATAATAAGATTACGGACGAGCATTTGAAGGGCGTGACAATCTAGTTAAATGACCGCGTCCTCACACCGAGCGCCTGCGTAGGCGAAAAATCGGGATTAGGATTGTAGTTGAGAAGCCCAAGTAGGCTATCGCTCCTAAATCCCAATCTGAGTCCGAGGCGTTCGAGCGTTCTTAAACCCTGAATACCGATCCAGGCGGGCAGTGAGAAGCTGCGCAAACCTCGACCATCGCGGCGAGCGAGCTCACGCAGAAGGTCTCGAAAAAGCAGCGGCTTCGAATCAGCCACGGTTAGGACCTTTGAAGAAGCCTGAGGGTACTTCTCGATAAGTCCGCTCACTGCCTGAGCGACATCGTCGACGTGCACGAGATACATGGGCTGAGTGCCACCACCAAACACGGGTAAAAGAGGTAGGCGCACGAGCTTGCTGAGTGAGCCGAACATCCCTTTGCCTTCGACTCCATAAACCAGGCCAGGCCTGAGGTTCACTCCGCCGATTGAACTCACGTATTTTTCTACTGCGAGTTTGCCGCGTCCGTACCAGGACGTGCATCCTTCGAAAGCGCTAATCGATGAGATGTAGATGAATTTATTGACGCCAGCTTTTCGAGCCGCTTCAAATAGCTGGATGGAGCCATCGACGTTGACTCGTTTCACTTCACCCCAGCCATAAGCCTTAAAGTCGTATGCGGTGTGTACCACCGCTTCGACTCCCGCTAAAGCCTCGGTTGCCGGCGGGGTTCCTAGAATAAATGGAGTGTTCGTTTGTGAACGCTGAAGTCGCACGACTTCCCAGTCTAGAGATTCGAGATGTTGAGCAATGCGGGCGCCCAGGAATCCGTTCGAGCCAGTCACGGCGCATTTGCGTTTCATAGCGGTTTTCCTTGATCGAGTTGAGAAACTTCGGTGCCGATTCGATGTGAGTTGGCCATCGCGGTGAGAGTGAGGGTGCTAGGCGGAAGGTCTGGAAGCACAGATGCGTCGACGAGATGGACGTTCTCCCATGCGGAGCCTATGCGCCCTTCGCGGCGTATGTGGATACGGCCAGTGCGGTCCGTTTGGAGATGGCCGGGCTGAGCCTGCATGGGAAATGTGCTGCCCATGTGGTTCCCATCACCGGGTAGGCCGGGTTTTAGCACGCCCGGGATGGGAAGAAGGCCAAGCTGGGAAGCGTGGCGAATCAGTTTCCGCTGAACGAGACTCATTTGAGCTCTTGCTTTTGCACCTATTTCGCCAGTGAGATTCACCGCGATTTGTCCGTCGGACTTTTTCTTGGCGTGAACTTGAATTGGCAGTCCTTGACTCGAGTGCAAGTATCCTTGAATTGCAGCCAAGCGGCTAGCGATAGGTCGCGCAATAACTGTTTTCAGGGGGCCAAGTAAACCCAGAAGACTTTGCAGGCGGCTCAGAAAAAGCGGGTTGTAGGTGTAGATCTGGAGATGAATGAGACGATCTGAAATGTTTGGATCTTGCAGCTCCCAAAAAAATTGCGACAGTGTATGTAGTCGCTCGCGAGTGGCATCACCTGTGGAGTCGAGTAGCAGCGAAGGCATCAAGAAGTAGGGGTGATACTGCATCTTGAGCTGGAGTTCGGTGAGCTCCAGGGATCGCAGCAGAATTCTTAAGCTGGGAATCACTCCCGCAGCAAGAAAAACGCGTCGGGCACGGTGCTCTTGGAGTTGCCCGGTCGCAAGATCTCGGGTGCGAACGATGGCTTCTGAGTTTTGTCGGAGATCTAGCACCTCCTGCCCGTAGATCAGCGTAAAGCGCGGATTCTTCTTCAACTCTTCGAGCGTATGCGAGCTGTTGTAGATGACGCCGTATGGGCATCCACTCAAGCAGAGACCACATTTTTGGCAGCCGCTCGTTCGAACCGCAAGCCTCGCTCGGCCAACATGGATTCCGTGAGCTTGGAGCGAAGATCGATGCGTCCTTGCGCGCCCGAGCATTGCTATGGCTTGGCGACTCAGGGGCATGGCTGGCTGAGGCGCACCATAGAGCGGAAACAGCAATTCAAGATCATCGCTCTCGGCCGCGATCCCCATGAGTTTTGACGCTTGGATAAGATGCGGCTCCAAATCCCGAATCGATATCGGCCAGTTCTCTAGATCCTCGGCGCGAGGGGGAAGGGTCGCTGCACCCCACACATTGCTCAGTCCCCCTTGGGCCCAGGACTCAACGCATTGGGTGCCCGATTGAGTGAGTTCGTTGTTTGTGCGTTGCGCATAGGGAAAGTCAGATCCATAGGCCAGCTTTAGCGGAAAGCCTGTCGAGTTCTGGGAGAAAATGGCAGAGATTTGTTTTGTAGTAGCCGCATCCCACTTCTCGGGTAATTGCTGTGCAAGCGCGCGCACGGCAGAAAGCCGCGTGGGCTCGCAAACCTTGCCGATATCAAGCAGTGTGACAGGGGTATTTTGGGAGAGCAGGGCTTGAGCGCATGCGATCCCAGCTGGGCCCGAACCAATGACGATGTACACAGGTGGCCTGAATCCTCGCAGGGACTGACCCTGCTTGTCCATGGAGATTTAGAAACTCCTCAAAAGCCTTCACGAAGCGAGGCTTCGCCGCCAGGTCAAGATGTGAGGGTTTTTGGGTAGGCTCTTAGGGAGGCCTTTGCTAGATTCTCATGCGTGCCGATCCTTCACTTCATCTTGGCTTTGGGTTTGTTGATTTTCGTGGCTCGAACCATAACGCGAGCATTGTTTGGCCCTAAAAGTTCTGAGGATGAACTTCTAGATTTTCATGCTCGTTCGGCGTTCACGGGACTCCTGGCGGTACTGATCGCTGGGTTCTTGTCCGAGGTTCTGGGCTTTGGTCTGAAGCGCTTGTCTCCCCCGCTCATGACGTTGATCCTTGGGGTGGCTGCTCTGGGCTGTTGGGCGTGGAGTCGCGGTCGTGCGCCCATTCAGAGTAGGGTTCGGTGGACTCGGGATTTTTTTAATCAAATCAGGGCCTTTGAAACCCCGATCGCTGCAGTGGTGGTGGCTTTTATTGGTCTTGAAGTGCTTTTCTTGCAGACGCCCAAAGCATTTTTTGATGTCGCGGACTCCTTGTTCTATCACTTGCCACGTATGTTCGAGTGGTATCAACGAGGAGCTATCGAGTGGATCGATACTCCCGGATACCGACTCAATTCTTTTCCTCGCCTGATGGCAGTGCTGGGAGCCACCGGTTTGGCGTACACAGACTCATTGCGAGGCGCGATTGCTCCTTCATTCCTCATTGCTGTACTGATCTACGCCGCGAGCGCTTGGATGCTGGCGCGTCTCGTGCTGCGAAATCAACCAGGAGTAGTGACTCCGGTCGCGGGAGGCTGGATCGTTTTTGGAGCGTTGCTCTCCACTTCGCCCATTTTGCTCCAGCTTCGTGCGTTTCAGACAGATCATGTGCAACTGGCCTTTATTGCCGCATTTATCGCATTTCGAGTTTGGGAAGAGGGTCCAAGCCGAGTTCGCGTGCTGGGATGCTTGATGGCGATGATGCTCTCCTTGGGTAACAAGCCGACGGGTCTGCCGTTCATTTCTATTGGGACAATCTTGATCTTGAGTGACGGTGGGATGCGAAGTCTTCTTTTTTCAAGACCGAAGTTGTTTGCGGGCTTGGTCTTCTTATGTGTGGCGGTGGGAGCGATTTTCTTGGCTCCTACTTTGGAGAACTTCTATCGCAATGGAAATCCGCTGTATCCATTTCCGCTCAAAGTAGGGCCATGGGTATTTCAAGGGGGCCCAGGATGGGGAGGCGAGGATCATATCGAGCCCGGCTTCGTCAATCTCCTAAAGAACTGGAAGTATTTCTTCTACAGCGTTTTTAGTATCGGCGACTTTCAGCTCATCGCCGCAGATGTCGGCGGCTATGGACCCGGCTTTAGGATTCTTGCCGGACCCGCGATCATTGGCTGGATCTACGCGCTGACTCAGAGCCGCCCCGTTCGCATGGCGACGCTCGTGGCGTTTCTTTATTGCGCGATCAATATGTTGCCGCGATCTTTTGGGCGAGATGGGCATGCAGAGGCTAGGTATTTTGCGATTATGCTTTTGCCATTCTTGCTAGGCGGGGTTTACGCACTCAATGTGCTCCTGAGCAAAGCCAAGCCGATCGCTCATGTGGTGGCGAGTGGGGTCATCGCACTGACGATTTTTTACTCCTTCTTCAAAGTCGCTTCGGTGCCTCACGCGAGTTTGGTAAGAGACATCATTGGGCTCCCTCAGGCTTTGGTCGCCGGATTCAGAGAAGACTATTCAAATGAACCCCGTCTCAGAATCGTGGCGCTCGGAATTGGCAGCAAGATTTTTACTGGCACTCTCTACGGGCATTTGATTCAACACAAAGTGAGAGGGCGGGGAGTGCCTGTGAACGATTTGATTCGTGTGCGGCCGCACGACCCCATAGAGCAAGTCAAACTCTGCCATGAGGACTTGCCGCAGTTCATTCAAGAGCTTCGCGACCTGGATCTCGTGGTTTTCGATCAGTTTGTATTGCCCGAGGTTCGCGAGTGTTATCGCAATGCTCTTCAGCAATCGGGCTGGATGTTTTTTGCAGAATCACCACCCGAAAGATTTGGCCTGAGAGGCGTCGCTCATTACGCTTCGCGACCGGGGTTGTAGTCTGTTAGACTCCCGATGTGGGTCACGCTTCTTCACTTGAATCCTACCTCATCGGATTTGCGGCTCTCGTACTCGTCAGCGTTTTTACGAGCAAGGCCACTAATCGCTTAGGGGTACCGGCTCTGCTTGTATTCTTAGGACTCGGCATGATCGCCGGGAGCGACGGCATCGGTGGTGTCTACTTCGATAACGCTGTACATGCTCAGACGCTGGGTGTTGTCGCTCTCATCTACATTCTGTTTGCGGGGGGCCTGGATACCGAGATCAAAACGATCCGGCCTGTGATTTGGCAAGGAGCGTCGCTTGCGACGGTTGGGGTGCTTCTCACTTGCGGGTTGACGGGGTGGTTCGCCAAGGAAGTGATTGGACTCAGCTGGCTTGAAGGCCTGCTCCTCGGCGCGATCGTGAGCTCAACGGACGCGGCGGCAGTGTTTACCATCTTGCGCGGAAAAAACGTGGGCCTCAGCGGCAGAATTGTACCGTTACTTGAGCTCGAGTCCGGGGCCAACGACCCGATGGCGGTGCTACTCACGGTTGGGTTGCTCGAGTTGATGACAGGCCAGGTTGGGTCGCCTTGGGAGCTTTTGCCTGGTCTTGTCATGCAGATCGTGGTGGGCGGCGTGATCGGATATTTGGCCGGCAAAGGGATCGGTCAGTTGCTCAACCGAGCTAAGCTTGAGTTCGAAGGGCTTTACCCGGTCTTGACGCTCTCTCTTGTTGTATTTGTCTATGGCTTGACTCAGAAGCTGGGGGGGAGTGGGTTCTTGGCCGTCTATTTGACAGGCTTGTTTTTAGGAAATCAGAATTTCATCCACCGAAAATCCCTGACTCTCTTTCATGACGGCATCGCGTGGCTTATGCAGATCGCGATGTTCTTGGCATTGGGGTTGTTAGTGTTTCCGCCCAGGCTCATGCCAGTCGTCGATGATGGGTTGCTCATCTCGCTGTTTTTGATTTTTGTCGCGCGACCCGTGGCGGTGTTCATCTCGCTTGCGGGGTCGCCGTTTACCTGGCGGCAGAAAGGGATGGTTTCGTGGGTCGGACTTCGCGGCAGTGTTCCTATTATTTTGGCCACCTACGCTCTGACTGCCAGGATTGACAAGGCAGATGGGATTTTTCATTTGGTTTTCTTTATCGTGCTCACTTCAGTGCTCGTGCAAGGGACCTTGATCACCACCGTCGCAAAACTACTTAAAGTTGATGTAGCCGCGAAGGAGAAGTACCGCTTTCCGCTCGAGTACGTGCCTTCAGGGGATATGAAGAACGATTTGGTGCCGATCGAAGTTCCTTTCGGATCGCATGCGGCGGGCAAGTCTATTATTCAGCTCAAGCTTCCTAAAGAGGCACTCATTGTTTTGATCCAACGCAAGGGCAACGTAGTTGTGCCCAAAGGCACAACGATTCTCGAGGTGGATGACACTCTGCTCGTTTTAGCCGAGAAGAATATTTTTGCTGAGGTCCAGAGGGCAGTAACTGGATGACTGCGTGAAGCGATTTTCGAAGGTAAACGTAGAGATCAGCAATATCTGCAACTTGCAGTGCAGCTTTTGCCCCGAAGTCGTCAGAGCTAAGCGCGTGATGGATCTAGAGCTGTTTCGTCGAGTGATTGAGCAGGTTGCTCCGCTCACCGAGCAAGTTTGTTTTCACCTCATGGGGGACCCGTTGGTTCACCCCAGGCTTGAAGAGTTGGTCGAGATCTGCGAGGAGCTCGACGTTCCGGTGTTTTTTGTGACCAATGGGGTGCTTCTTCGTGAGCGCCAGGCAGCGCTCTTGCTGAGACCCGCTTTTCGGCAGGTGAATTTTTCGCTCCATAGCTTTCATGACAACTTTCCCGATCGGGATCCGGGGCCCTATTTGGAACGGATTTTCGCCTACACAGAGCGGGCGCTCGCCTTGCGGCCCGATCTCTATATCAACTACAGACTTTGGAATCTCGATGACGTTCGTGGAGGGGGACCTCGAAATCGAGAATTCTTGCAGAGAATCTCGGAGCGCTTCTGCGTGAAACTCGATTTGGACGTCGATGTTCGAAGGCGAAAGAGTCACCGAGTGGCGGGGCGTCTCTATCTCCATTTTGATACGGAGTTTGTTTGGCCGGGGTTGGAGTTGCCAGTGCTGGGAGATCGCGGCAGATGTCATGGACTTTCGACTCACTTTGGTGTGTTGGTCGACGGGACAGTCGTCCCT
>CAZGCK010000028.1:0-14196 GCA_964524175.1 uncultured Bacteriovoracaceae bacterium
ACGCGATCGGATTGCTGAGTGACGGGGTCAATGATCTCGGCGATCTCCAGACGTTTACCGAGAAACCGGATCCGGCGATCCATTTCTCTGAGTCTGCGCTTGCCATAGATGTAGTCGCCGTTCTCGGAGCGGTCACCATTAGAGGCCGCCCACTGGATGGTCTGTACAAGCGCGGGGCGATCTCCGTAGAGCAGCTTCTTGAGCTCCGCCTTGAGGCGATCAGCGCCCGCTGGCGTGATGTAGTTTTTCGCGCCTATCGGAATCGCCGACGCCGGATCCACAACCCCATCGTCGCTGTCGTCGGAACCATCAGATTCTTTTGTGAAAGCTTTGCTCATCGAAAAGGTATCCGTTCACTTCTTTAAGTCGTCTCTTGCCCGACATCCAAGTAGACCTCTTTGGTGTCGTCGTTGTAGCCAAAGTACTCGGCGAACCGTCCCCAACTCACGAGAGCTTCGACGATGTGATGGGGGTTCTCGCTCGGCAGCCATTCAGCGACGCGCTCATTGAGGGCTTCGATCGGCGAACGCAGTGTCTCTTCCTTGCGCAAAAAATTAGTGGTCATCTGCACGATGCGAAGCGCGCCAAACAACTCATGGAGCATACGTTTGCGTACATTGATGTCGCCTGCAACGAAGTGGCGGCCTAGTTCCGTAAGCATCACCTTTTGTTTGGGAGTATCCACGAGATCCAGGAGCTCGGCGCCCTTCACCAGATAAAGCGTCTGACCAAACTCCCGCCCCTTATCGTGCGCAAGCTCGAAGATATCAGCCTTGCCACCCTGGTCCGCGATGTACTCGAGCAAGCCGATGACCTCGATGATCTGCACGTTGGGCAGCGTCTCAATCGGCGGCTCGCGGTAAGCGGCCGTATGCGCAGTGGCAGCCGTTGTGGTTTTACCGCCCGCAACCACCTGCCCTGCACCTGCGGCCTGAGCCTCGAGTTCAGCTGCCGAAGGCACATCGGGCATGATCGCCTCGGTGATGAGGGCGTGAATTTGCTCCACCATTCGCTTAAATGCAGGCGTCGACTCATCCCTAGGATAAGGCAAGTCATTTACAATTTCTTTGCGAATATGCCCCGGGTTGATTCCCATCACCAGAATCCGCTTCGCCATGAAAACGGCTTCTTGAATATTATGCGTAACAAGGACCATCGAGCGCGTCGCGGTCTTTTTATCTAGATAAATCTTCACCATCTCGGCGCGAAGCGTATCGGCCGTCAAAACATCGAGCGCGCTAAAGGGCTCATCTAAGAAGAGCACCGGGCGCTCCATGATCAATGCGCGGGCGATTCCCACCCGCTGCTTCATGCCACCTGAAAGCTCTCGAGGATAAGCTTCTTCAAACCCCTCCAGTCCCACCAAGTCGATGACCCTTTTTACACGCGTCCTGACTTCGGCAGGCGGCATATGAAGCGGTTTCAAGGCAAGCGAGATGTTAGTGTAGACTGTCTCCCAAGGAAAAAGCGCGAAACTCTGAAAAACCAACGAGACATCCAGATTCGTGCTCGGCAGCTTTTTCTCGCGCGCAAACACTTCACCCTCAGTGGCATCGACCAGACCGCTCATGATCCGCAGGCAGGTCGACTTACCCGAACCAGAAGGCCCGAGCAACGCGACAACCTCGTCGTCATAAACTGCTAAATTCACGCCTTGAAGGACGCGAACATCGTTACCCGACTCAAGCCGGTAGGTCTTGATGACATTCTTTAGTTCGATGATCGCTTTGTTAGGCATATTTTCTTTTCACCATCATAGACCTGCCCACCACTAGACATCCAGCTTGAACCGAGTTTGGGCTAAACGATACAGCGGCGCCCAAACCAGCCGGTTCATGAGAATCACAACAAAAACCATAACCGTTAAGCTCGCTGCCAATACGACGAAGTTACCCTCATCTGAAGCCGCTTGAATCGTCGCACCCAACCCCCCGGTCTTGATCTGTTGCCCACGATAGGTCACTGCCTCCGCAACCATGCTCGCATTCCAAGCACCTCCTGCGGCCGTCACCCATCCCGTCACGAGCGTAGGAAACACACTCGGTATATAAAGCATCCGCCACTGAAGCCAAGTCGGGGTCTCCATAAGCTCTAGCGCATACTTGAGTTCACGAGGCACGCGCATCGCGCCCGCAAGCACGTTAAACAACACATACCACTGCACCCCGAGCAGCATCAGAAGCATCGAGCCCCAATCAAAGCTCACGCCAAAGGCAAAAAGAACACTCAGCACCAATGGGTAGAGCATCGGAGCAGGAAACGAAGCCAAAATCTGGATGATCGGTTGCGCGATCCTCAATCGATCGGCTCGCGTACCTAGCCAGATCCCAACAGGAACCGCCCAAAGAGTCGCAAACGCCAGCGCGAACATCACGCGAAGAAAAGTCCACAGAGTATTGCGGAGCAAGATCACCCAGGTCGAGAAAGTCACCTGAACGAGAATCTCGAATAAGCGGTAAGAACAATAAACCAAAAAGCCTAGCGCTACGGCGCTCACCAAGCGCCCAACCCAACGATTCAACCGAGGATCCCGCCCTAGAATTTTCCATCGGGCAAAAAACGTCCGCAGACGATTGGTTCGCATGCGCAATGGCAATGAAGTCAACAGTGACTGTTGGTCACTGTCGGAGATACCGTCGTTTTTTCGCTCTGCCTGATGCTCTTCGCGCCGAGCTTGCCGCCAACGCCGAAACTCGATCTTTAGCCAGATCATGATCTTCGATTCGCGCAGCACGATTGCCATCAGAGGCTCGGAGCCCGTACCGGCTTGGATGTCTTCGAGCCTAAACCGCTGAACCCAAGACAGGATAGGGCGCCAGATCACAAAATCCATGATGACGATCAAAAAAACCATGGCGAGGATCCCAAACACGATGGCCTGTCGATCACCCTGGGCGGTTGCCACGGACATGTAGGCACCGATGCCGGGCAAACGGTATTCGTGGGTCCCAAACTTAGAAGACTCGCAGACGCTTAGAAAAAACCATCCCCCTGCCATCGACATCAGACTGTTCCAAGCCAGATTCACGGCTGCAAACGGCAGTTCTAGCTTGCGCAACCGCTGACCCCAGCCCAGGCCGATCACGGTAGAGGCCTCGGACAAGTCCGAGGGGACAGACTTAAGCGAAGAGTAATAGCTGAACGTCATGTTCCACACCTGGCCGGTGAAGATCATGAGAATCGCAGCAAGCTCAAGGCCTGTATTGGTCCGCGGAAAAAGAGCGACCAAACCCAGAAGCAGTCCCGGCAAAAATCCCAACACCGGAATGCTCTGAAGAATGTCGATCATCGGGATGATCACGCGCTCGGCGCTTCGAGATTTAGCAGCGGCATAGCCGACCACCAAGGTGAAGGAGAGTGAAATCAGGTAGGCGACGAGCCCACGTATCCCTGAAAGCAACGTGTAATAAGCCAAGGACCCGAGCGAAAGATTAATCTGCGTGACAGGATTGTACTCGGCCCTCCACTCCCGACCGATCGAGACCAGACCAAAGATGGCCGTCCCCACAAAGAGGCAGACCATGAGATCCGGCACCGAAAACAGTCTCTGCGAGAAAACGTGGCGCTGCATAGCGAACCCGCCTTACGAGGCTACCTGACTCACCACCAATACGGCATTGCTCATTGAGCCGAGCCGGATCAATTGCTCAAAATGAAGAGGTTGCCCAACCTTGAGGGCTCGCAATGCCGAGACCACTTTCTGAGAATCCCCCAACTCCAAGGCCACCGTAGTGACCCACTCCTCGGGCTGTGGGTGAGCGATCAACAACCGACTCTCCCCTTCTCGAAGTTTCCAAAAGACGATCCATTCGCGAGGAAGGTCCACGCGAAGCTCCGCTCCCAAGGTCGCTTCCGCAAAAGTGTCCTCGAGTCGATTCGCGAGTTCAGCAACCGACGCAGCATCCAATTCGAGGTTCAACTGAACCGGCTCCTCAGAGGTGATCTTCTGCGTGAGATTTCGCTCTTTCCAATTCAAGTAGGGCATGAGGCCAGAGGTATCATACGGCGGGTCGGCCTGGCAGCAAAAGAACAGCCCGCGCATGCCGGCCCTCTCCCTGAACTTCTAACCTGGGCAGCCGGTCCTGAATCGTGGACCATGTCGCTTGAATCTTTTGACGAGATGAGGCTCTCAGTCTCAAGGCGGGGTCTAGCCGACCCAGATCTTCGAGGTGAAACGCAGCCGCAATTTGAATAAGACCTTGCACATAGGTGCGCTCAGCCTGGGGCAGGTCTTTCCAGCCTCGCTCCCAGGCCTCGTGGGCTTCCCAGAAGCGGCCCTCGTTGAAGTCGTGCACGCCTTGCTCCCAGGCGACCAAGAGTTGGGGCGTACACCAAGCGGGATTCTCTGCCATGGCTCTATTGTACTTTGAGTCAGATCATAAGGGTGACCTGAAATCGGTGACTTCGTCACGTTGAGCCAGCTCTGGCCCGCTCATGTTGGTGTGAAAATTGTCTAAAAGTTAGTCACTCGACACTCGACACTGCATCAGCATTCTCGAGCTTCCTTATTCTCGAGTTCGCCTATTCTCGAGCTTCCCAATTGTCGAGCTTCGCGAAACATGAAACCCTAGGAGCATGCTCACTTCCTCCTGGATCATCTTAACCACCGCAAGTGTTGCGCTACTGGTTTTGAGCGAGGCATTTCGCTTTAGACCAGGAGTGTGGATTTTTAAGCCGCTTTCATCGGCAGGCTTTTTAGGAATCGCATGGTCACAACAGGCAAGCGATTCGCGCTTTGGAACCTTTGTTTTTGCGGCGCTCATCTTGTGTTGGATCGGCGACTTTTTGCTGATTCCTCACGACAAGCGGGCCTTCAAAGCGGGCATCGGCAGTTTTCTACTGGGGCACGTGCTTTTTGCCGTGTCTTTTTTGGTGTTTGGAATCGAGCCGCTTCATGCGCTGATCGGAGCCGTGGGGGTCGCGCCTCTGAGCTGGCTGGTGGCGCGCTGGCTCATGCCCAAAGTGCCGCCTGAACTCAAGATCCCAGTTATTGCCTATGCAGTGGTGATCTCGGGCATGGTTGCTCTAGCAGCCGGAACGATCGCAACCGACCCAAGCCATCTGCTCTTTCCGGCCGCCGTGGCTTTTTTTCTCTCAGACCTTTCGGTAGCGCGAGATCGGTTTGTCCAAAAAAGCTTCCTGAATCGTGCCTGGGGGTTGCCACTTTACTACCTCGCACAAATCGTCCTCGCGTGGTCAGCGGGGATCAAACTAAGCTAGAATCACAATACTTTTTAATGAGTTGAAAATAACGCCCCTATACTGTATCTATTATATCAAGATTTAATAACCCCTGATGATGGAATAGGTTGACCTACATGAGTGAGAAGCAGAACATCGTTGTGATTGGCGGCGGCGTCATCGGAATGTCGATCGCCCTAGAACTCGCCTCACGCGGCGCACAAGTCACTGTCATTGATCGCGGCGAACCTGGGTTTGGTTGCTCCTACGGCAATGCGGGCTGGATCACTCCCTGCTTTGCGATGCCGCTGCCGATGCCTGGAATGCTGCTCAAATCCATTGGTTGGCTTCTCAACCCGGACAGCCCGCTTTACATCAAACCTGAACCTAGCATTTTGCTTTTTCGCTGGCTGACTCGATTTTTGTTTTCGATGAATCAAAAGCACCTCGATCGCTCCGTCGACGTGCTGACTGGACTTTCGAAATACAGCCTCGAATCTTACGAGAAACTAAGTCAGGACTCAGGAAGCACCATCGGCTTTGAGAAAAAGGGCCTGCTCATGGTGGGACAGAGCGAAGCAGGCGTGAAAGCTGCCGTCCATGAGATGGAATTGGTAGCCAGGCACGGGATCCCCGGCCAGTATCTCGACGAAAGAGGCGTCAAAGAGCTAGAACCCGCTCTCACGGGTCGCATCCAAGGCGGAGTTTATTTTCCCGCTGAAGCACATGGAGAGCCTCTGGCTATCGTCCAAGCGCTTGCGTCAGCTGCGCAAAAGCACGGCGTAAAAATTCTTCCACGCACCGAGGTGTATGACTTCGTCATCGAAGGACGCAAGATTCGCTCACTCAAAACCACTCGCGGCGAGCTCAAAGCCCATGACTACGTACTCGCTACCGGTTCATGGTCACACACCCTAGGCAAGGCTCTCAAGCTGCGCATTCCGGTCCTAGGCGGCAAGGGCTACGCATTGATCACCAAACCCTTTGCCCCCGCTCCGCGTTTGCCGTTGATGCTGATCGAAAAGAAAATCGCCGTAACCCCGCGCAACGGATCGATTCGACTAGCAGGCACGCTCGAGCTCGTTAATCGCGATGAATCGATTACTCCGCGCCGTGTAGAGAATATTCTGAGAGGATCGCGCGAGTTCTTGAGTGTCCCGGAGCGCCCAGAAATTACCGAAGTTTGGCGCGGCTTGAGACCCTGCACCCCCGATGGCGTGCCCGTCATTGGTCGCCCCAAAGCTTATGACAATCTGATGCTCTCTACAGGGCATCAAATGCTTGGACTGCAGTCCGCCCCAGGCTCGGCGCGCTTGACCGCAGACCTCTTGCTCGGCGCTCAGCCGATCTTCGACCCTAAGCCGTTTAGGGCAGATCGCTTTTGATTGGTCCCGCAGCCTGAGGCCTGATCGAAGCAACCGCCTCGAGCCTAACCACGTCCAAACGAACGACAAAACGCGCGCGATCGAGAGCTCGCTTGGCTGCGCGCCAAGCTGTCATCGCTTGGAGCACATCCAAGTTGGTTACCTGGCCAAATCGATACTCGCGCACGCGTGACTCGTGATCGCTTTCGCTGAGCTTAGCTGCGGTTTCTAAAGATTTGACTTGAGCTGAATCGGACTCCCAAGTCGCAAAGGCCTGACGAATCTCCGTGGCAGCCCTACGGCGCGTCAGCCCCAACGTGAACTCGGATTGCCTCATCTGCGAGGCAGCCTCCCTCACCCTGGATTGAATCGCGCCACCTGAGAAAATGGGCAAAGTCAGAAGCAGCTTCGCATCCCAACGCGAATTATTGAGGAGCCCTGGACGAGCCAGATAGTAGTTGCCGTTCAAGTCCAACGAAGGCAAATGGGCGCCAAAGGCGATCGAATGAGCTTCGTTGGCGGCCTCGAGCGTCTGTTCGGCTGCGGCCACATCCGGACGACGAGCCACACGCGCCACCCAATTTTCGACTCCAGAAGGGATACGCGTCTCCAGCTCGGGCTCGCTCTCGCGCAAAATCAAATCCGCAGGTAGCCCTGTCAAAAATGAAAGCGTTTCGCGAGCCACTTTTATCTGGCCTCGCAAACCATCAGCCTGCGCGCGCAAGCCCGCCACAGCCGCCTCAACAGAGAGGACTTCGGTCTTTCGGGAGCGGCCGATCCTGGCGCGCTCTTCGAGCTCCGACACGCGCTTACCGTACAACGCTATTTCTCCAGTCAAGTTCTCAAGCTCCTGATCAAGAGACATGACTGCATAGAAGCTTGTCGCCACATCTTGATACAGCTGACTCTCCGCTTGTTTTCTTGCAAAGCCTTGAGCATCCAATAAGCGCTTGCTCTGCTGAAGGGCTGCGAATTCCCGGAGCCCTCGAAATAATGGCTGAGTCGCTGAAAATCTCACGTTGTCTTGAATTGAGTTAAAGTTTGGATTGGCCCCGACAGCTGCATTAATGGGTTCCTGCCATAGTCGAGAGGCGGTGCCACTCACCGTAGGCAACACCGTACCGAAGGATTGCTTCACTCGCTCTTCAGCCTGAATGATCCATTCACTTTGTATCGCCATCGCTTCGCTCCGCTCAAGCGCTGCGAGAAAACACTCTGTCAAGGTTGCACGAGTAGAAGGCACCGCGGCGAAGACCTCTTGAGCCCACCCCAAACAGGCCAAAACAGCGAACGTGGTTGCTCTGATCTTCGAAATCCGCACGCTTCGCCTTCCTGGCTTCGCATGGCGGTAAGGTACGCGCCCCTCCAGGGGCGCATCTCCATGCGATTCGCACATTTGTGCAGGAACGCCTTTCATGCCTAAGGCATAGTACCGCAAGGGGGGTGATTCGTGCTAGGCTTTTGCTTCAAATGCAGAACCAGTTCAGGGCCCTCGGCATCCGCAACTACCGCCTCTTTTTTGCTGGCGAACTGGTGTCAATGGTCGGAACTTGGATGCAATCCGTAGTGCAAGCCTGGCTAGTCTACCGCATGAGCCACTCAGCTCTTTGGCTCGGCATTATCGCTTTCTGCGGGCACTTTGCATCGTTTCTAGTGAGCCCTATTGCGGGTGTGCTGGCAGATATCCACGATCGCCGCAAAATCCTCATCGGCGTGGCAACAGCGGGTATGATCCAAGCCTTGCTCCTTGCAGCACTCTGTTTTTCTGGCAAGGTCGAGCTCTGGCACATCGCTGCGCTTTCGGTGGTTTTAGGCGTTTGCAACTCGTTTGAGATTATCACGCGTCACTCTTTCGCGATCGACCTCGTGGGACGAGCCGACCTTGCGAGCGCCATTTCGCTCAACTCGATCATCATCAATGGCTCAAGAATCCTGGGCCCTGCGCTTGCTGGCCTCCTGATTTCGCAAGTGAGCGAAGGCACCTGCTTTTTGATCAATGGGCTGAGCTATATTGCGGTGATCTACAGCCTCATGGCGATGAATCGTCAGAAGATCCTGAGGCGACTCCAAGTACACCCACCAGGAGTCGCACAGCTCGTCGATGACTTTAAACAAGCAGTACGTTACCTAAAAACCGAGCCTGCGATCTTACGCCTGATGTCCGTCTCTGCCTTCATTAGTTTTGTGGGATTTCCGATCGGAAACTTCTTCCCCGCCTTTGCCCAAGATGTTTTGCATGGAGATGCATCAACACTAGCCTGGCTGACAGGCCTCGCTGGAGTTGGCGCTATTACTGGCTCCCTCATTCTTATCGGGCTGGGTTCAAGGCGCGTGAACGGCTCCATTCAGTGCATCGTGGCAGCCTGCATGTTTCTCGCATCGGTCGCTCTGATCACGATGGGCCTTTCTCGCCAAGTCAATCTATCACTCGTTGCTTGTTTTCTCATGGGACTAACGATGATTGGCGTGATGCCCCTACTGAACTCCCGACTTCAGCACCGCGTAGACGACTCGATGCGTGGCAGAGTACTGAGTCTTTATACGATGTCTTTTTTAGGAGCCACGCCGATCGGGAGCCTACTTCAGGGATGGGCTGCCGATCGCTGGGGAGCGGGACCAGTGACATGCGCAGCCGGAGGTGGATTTTTTGTTTTTTCGATGTTTGTCTGGCTCAGAGTCTATGTGCGCACAACACGAGTGACCCCCAGGGAGAACGTCCATGTCTAAAATTCTAGTTACGGGAGCCGCCGGGTTTGTTGGGAGCTCATGGATCCGTCGTTGCGGCCAGCGCGGCCAAGACGTCGTAGCCGTGGATCGCGCTAGCTACTTCAGCGATCGCCGCGAGCATCAAGGCGTGAACTTTGGGCAGATCGTGGATCGCGACTCTCTTTTTGATTGGCTGAAAAGCGAGAAGCCTAAACTTTCTGCCATCGTCCACCTCGGCGCCTGCGCCAACACCATGGAGACGGACGAGGCCTTTCTCTGGCGCAACAACGTCGAGTATTCGCAAAAGCTTTGGGAGTATGCGACTTCGAATCGACTGCCGTTTGTCTACGCAAGCAGTGCCGCGACATACGGGGCGGGAATCGCTGGACGCAGTGACGCACAAGCCTTTGATGATGATGAGAGCCTGACTCCCTCCCTACGACCTCTGAATCTCTATGGCAACTCCAAGCAGCTCTTTGATCTTTGGGCGCTCGAGCAGGACCGCAAGGGATCTTGTCCACCCTCTTGGGCAGGGTTTAAGTTTTTTAACGTTTATGGATTTGGAGAACGCCACAAGGGAACCATGGCCAGCGTTATCCTCCATGCTTTTGATCAAATCCGTGAGAAGGGCGAACTCAAGCTTTTTAAAAGCCACAAAACTGGCGTGGCTGATGGCGAACAAAGGAGGGACTTTGTTTTTGTCGACGACGTCACCTCTGTGCTTCGCTTTGCTCTCGATAAACCTATCGCTCGTGGGATCTACAATCTGGGCACAGGCACGGCGCGGACCTATTTGGACCTAGCTCGCGCCACCTTCAAAGCGGTAAAGTCGCCCGAGAAAATCGTGTTCATCGATACGCCTCTCAGCATCCGGGACAAATATCAGTACTTCACCGAAGCGCGTATGGACCGCCTGAAAAGCCAAGGATATGCGACTGCTTTTACCTCGCTCGAAAAGGGCGTGAGCCTCTACATTGAACAACTTTTATCATCGTAGTTCTCACTGAGGGACGCCCGAGGCGTTATTAATTCCTGTCAAATTTAATCAGTTAATTTGAAGCGGAATCCTGCCCTTGATCTATTGATTCTGAATGGATCGCCTCACCCTAAATGCCGACAATCAACGTCAGAAATAAGCCTTGCCCAGTATGACCTATCGCGTTAATGACTCGACCAGTGAGGAAACAATCATGACCCATTTGAATGCATTGATGTCCCTGAGCGCGGCAGCCCTCTTGAGCGCGGTCGCTTTTGCTGACACCACTCCAACTACCCCCGCGATTCCGGCGCCGGGACTGGAAGCTCAACACTGCCCACTCAGAACGGGTGCCTTTGGCCCCTACGACCCTTGCTTCAGCAATGGCGCGCGCGAGACTGGCCGCTTTCACAAGAACGGCGGTAAAGACGCCGCTGGAAACCTACTTCCCGGAGGATTTGTTTCCTTGAACGCCCTTGTCGATGACTCTGCCGTCGTTGAAAAAGACGCCTGCATCTGCGCTCGCGCCAAGGTGACTCAAAAAGCTAAAGTGCTAGGTTTCGCAATCGTAGGTGACAACGCAGTCGTTTCTGGCGAAGCCGTCGTTAAGGACAACGCAGTTGTTGGCGGTAATGCGCAAATCAAGGACAAGGCCGAAGTAGCTGGCGGCGCCTGGGTTGACGACATGGACACGTCCGAGTGGACCGACGACTGGTCGGGGACCGCCGTAAAGAGACTGAATTGGGATACCGATTACCCGAAAGAAAAAATCACTGGACCTCGTATTTCCGGCGGCGCACACATCGCAGGCTCAGCAATCATAACTCAAAACGCCCAGATCAAGGACTTCGCCTTCATCACCGATCACGCAAGAGTGTACGGCGCCGCGAAAGTTGAGGGAATCGCCGTGGTCGACAAGGACGCTCGCGTCTATGGCAAAGCGCTCGTCAGCGACCACCGTACGGGGCTGATCGTTCGCAACTCCCGCGTCAGCCAGTATGCCGAAGTCTACGACAACGCTCAGCTCACCTGGGGTGGAGAAGCCTGGGGCCGCTCAAAAGTTTACGGCAACGCAATCGTGACCAACTCTTCTATGGTCGACGTCAAAGCCCGAGTTTTCGGAAACGCCAAGCTTCTCAACGAAAGCAAAGCGACCGGTAATGTTCGAATCCACGGCAACAAAAACCTGGACGGCGACATCTACGACCACGGCGAGTACAACTAAAGGCCTCCGCGATCCACGTCCACCGATCGAAGCTCTCCTTCGTCATCGCAGGCGATGGTCAACTGGATCGGCCGGCAACAGACTTCGCAGTCCTCAACGTAGGTCTGACTCAAGACCGAAGGGTCGACTACGATTACAAAGCGCTCACCGCAAAAGGGGCACTCGACTTCAGCTTCTTGCATAGGTAACCCTCTGAAACAGCGTACGAATCTAAAAACACTGTTGTCAAGTCGGTCATTTTTGAGTATTCCCGTCGGCGAACCGAAACTGTCTTCGGTGTGCCGACCCAACCCTAGCGGTTGCGGTCTATCGAAAGGAAGTCCCACATGGCAAATACACGCCAATCCGGAAAGCGCGCCGGCCAAACCAACAAGCGCACTGAACGTAACCAAATGATCCGCAGCATGACTCGCACCGCTCTTCGTGAGGCGATCACTGCGATTCAGTCCAAGGACCTGGCTAAGGTTCAAGCTGCTTACAAAAACGCAGTCAAGTCCCTCAGCAAAGCCGCGACCAAAGGCGGATTGCCTAAGGGCCGCGCCTCTCGCAAGATCAGCCGCCTGACTCTTCTCGTGAAGAAGACGATCCCAGCGGCTCTCAAGCCAGCAAAGTAATATTTAAATAACAGAAGTTGAGAAGCCCGGGTTGCGTTTCGCAGCTCGGGCTTTTTATTTTTGGGCTCTAGCCCTCTCAACAATGCTTCATCACCAGCGTGTCCCAAAGCCCAAGAGGCATCAATGGCGTCTGCTTAAAACCAAAATCAATTGCCGCCACCTCCTGCTGCAAAGCCTCGAGCTCTTTGACGCTCCACCTGGACGCCCACGACTTAAACTTTTCTGCCAAATAAGGATTCAGCTTAGCCTTGCGAGTGCCCCTTTCGCGATCGAGCACTACAAGCGCGAGATTACGCACATTCCATGCAAATAACCCCAGAAGAGGGAGTGATTCATCGGGCTGATCCGCAAACGCAGCGACGCGCTTCAGTGCCTCTGCCGATTTGCGCAGAAAAAAACATTCTAAAAAAGCATCTGCTCCGCCCAAAGCGCCCAGAGATAAAGAACCCGAAAGAAACGCGTCACCATCACCTGACAAACTGACCTTTTCGAGCTCCAGATCGATGATATCCAACGTCCACGGATCCAATATCACCAACTGAGCCACTTGCTCATCGGTGAGAGCGAGTCCCCGTTTTTTTGCCAGATACTGGATCCATGCCTCACGATCCGGCTCGGCGATCTCTTCGCAAGGCACGACGGCGGCCTTTTCAGTCAGCACTTTAGAGAATTTCTTGCGGCCATCCAAGTCCTTGGACACAAAAACTACAACACTAGCCTGCTCTGCCAAAGGCGCGCGCGGACCTAGGAGCACAGCCAAGCTATCGGCATTCTTGATCGCATGTGCATCGCGAACGATCAGCAACTGGGTTCCGCCGCCAAGCGACGGGCTTTGCGCAGCCTCAACGATCTGATCCGCATCTACCTCTGAGCCTTCCAAGACGGTCTCCGCGCAAAACCCTGAAGGAGTCTCGCCAAGCGCTGCTTTGCGAATTCGCTTAAGGAGCTCGCGCGTCTTCATCCGTTCCTGGCCATAAAGCCAATACACGGGCCAAATCTGGCCAGAATCGAGCTCTTTCTGCACTGCTTTGGGTTCGAGTTTAGGCATGTCCCCCTCAAAACATCGCGAGCATGGACTCGTGGACGTCTTCCATCATGTTGGAGGCGAGTTCAATCAGGGCGCGCTCAAACTCGCTTTGGTTAATGAGAGCCGACGTGGTCCCGGGAACATCCAACACGGCGGCGGCCGGAAAATCCCTGGCTTTTCCAAACGATGCCCCCCAAAGACCCGTGCCCTTGCCTCGAACCGCCTGACGCCTCACCAAATTGAACGAACAGCTCAGACTCGCAG
Source organism: uncultured Bacteriovoracaceae bacterium (assembly GCA_964524175.1). GTDB lineage: Bacteria > Bdellovibrionota > UBA1018 > UBA1018 > UBA1018 > CAZGCK01. Next base: position 13,358 of record CAZGCK010000028.1, read on the forward strand.
TAAAAATCGAAGTCACAGAGCGAGGGTCCTGAATAGTGATTTCGGGAAGTTTGGGCATTAAGCTCGAAACAGGGGTTGGAGTCTTGTGCGTAAACTGAGCGCCCGAAACAGTGCCCTGCAAGACCGCATCCGAGTCATTGATGTTTTGAACAATCTTGACGCGCTTATGAGCACTCAATGTCTTAACGAGCGCGTTATAAACAATATTTTCAGCGCCAGGCTGAAAGGAGTTGTTCAAAAGGGGTTTGACGTAAATCCTAGAAATCCCTTCTTTCTCAAAGTACTCGCTACGGGAGCCTTGAAGCGTATAGCCGCATCCACTCAATAGTGCGCCCAAATGGACACTAAAAAGAAAAGCGATGAGATAAAATGCTTTAGGATTTATGTTTCGCAAGATTCGCACGAGTTTTTTGATTTTCATCAAACCTAGCAAGAGAATGCAAGCATGGCTTTTGACTCCTTTACCCAAATCTTGAGGCGCCTCGGAGCTCGCTACCCAGCTCTGACGCAACGAATGGAAGAGGCGCGCGCACTGACTCGCTGGGAAAAAGCCGTGGGTCCGGCGATCGCCAAACACACTCGCGCGATACGTGTTCAAGATAGCGTGCTTTGGGTCGAGGTGGATCACCCGATTTGGAAATCCGAACTTCATCACCGCAAGCGACAGATCCTTGCCATTCTCAATCAACAGAGAAACCCTGGGCAAGCAAAGGCGGATGAAGCGCTTGTTGACCTTTTGCTTTTGGATCCGCGCAAGGACCGGTTTACTGCGGGGCCTGCAGAAGATTGAGAACTAAGTAGAGAATGATCGCTGCGACCAAACTGAGGGCCCAGGCGAC
>CAZGCK010000028.1:14206-15297 GCA_964524175.1 uncultured Bacteriovoracaceae bacterium
CACCTCTCCAAATGGATGGTTTCTCGATAACTTGCGGAGACACCGATATCACCGGCCGTTGTACCGAATTCACAGAATGATACGACGTGGGCGCGGGAGTCAGTGACGGTAAAATTGGAAGCGATGATGAAGGCTTGATCGCTGCCTGCCTCACTTCATGGGCAGATGAGCCCGAAGTCCGAATGAGCACGGATGTCTGACCATCGTCGTCCGCCGAAAGTCCCGGTACTTCAGGCAAATCATCCGGAGGATGGGAGATCAGCACCGGAGGAACCCCCCCCTGCGCTTCAATCTGAGTCTCCGTCACTTCATCGTCGGAGGTGCGATTGATCCGTGGCATCTGAATGCCAAGTTGATTGAGCACCTCCTGGTGCTCGTGCAGATAGAACCAGTAGTGGTTGGACCGACAAACCTCGTCTTGCACCCCAAGCTTGCCCTGCTCGATCATTTTTACGACTTCTTCACGGCTATAAGGCCCTGAAACCCAATTCGCCGAGGTGCGTGTGAGCCAGCCTGTCATCTAATCCTCGAACGCCTCAAGAGTCCTGCGTTCCGCATCAAGAAATGCGCGAATCGCTGGTACATCGGATCGCTTAAACTCGGCAGCAGTTCCCTTAAAGACAAACTCTCCTTGATGTAAAAAAGCGATCTCATCAGCCAATAACAAAGCCGAAGGGATATCGTGGCTGATCACGATCGACGTGAGCTTGAGCTCGCGCTTAAGGGTTTCTATCAGCTCGTCCACCGTCGTGCGAGTCACAGGATCCAAGCCGGTCGTGGGCTCGTCGTAGAGCAGAATAGAAGGTTCGCGCACGATTGCGCGGGCCAAGCCCACTCGTTTTTTCATCCCACCAGAAAGCTCGTTGGGAAACTTATCATACCCTTTGGTCATGCCCAGGATTGTCAGGACTTGGGTGACCTTGTCACGAATCTGATCTTCATTCAGCTTGGTGTGCTCTCGAAGAGGAAACGCGACGTTCTCAAAAATAGTCATATCATCGAAGAGCGCGGAGTTCTGAAAGAGCATCCCAAAAATCTTGCGCTGATGAGCCTTTTCTTTGCCCTTCAACTGACTCATGTCTTGACCCGCT
>CAZGCK010000028.1:15307-15609 GCA_964524175.1 uncultured Bacteriovoracaceae bacterium
TACATTTAAGGCTGATTTCTCAGCCTTCAGCGCCTGATTTTCCTGCTCCAGAAGAACCTAAAATATAGGTCAGCTTGCCAGCGCCAAACGTGTGTGAAATCCCTTTCAAGACCTTATCGCGTCCTTCGCGAAAGCTCTTGTAAACATTCTCTACACGAACATCGTTGTTCTGATGCGAAGCTACAGATCCCTCAGCCATATATCCTTTGTACTCGGGAAGACAGGGAAGTCAAAAGCTCATAGGGAATTGTGCCCGCAGCTCGAGCCTGTTGCCAGGGGTCGATGCTCGGCCCGAGGAGTTG
>CAZGCK010000028.1:15619-25677 GCA_964524175.1 uncultured Bacteriovoracaceae bacterium
CACTCTCCTACCCGGGTATTTGGACTACATGCCACGGCACACAGATCCATACTGATCACGCCTAAAAAGGGTTTATAAAGGCCGCCAAGAGAGACTTTGCCCTGGCGACTGAGCGCTCGACTCACCCCGTCAGCGTAGCCCACGCCGAGAATCGCTGCATGCTCGGTATCACCACTTCCCACTCGGTATTTTGCGCCATAACCAATGGCTTCACCCGACTTAAGAGAATGGGTAGCGATGACCATTGCTTTGAACGTGAGTGCGGGACGAATCCCTCGAACCGGCGCTCCCTGCCACGGGGGCACGCCATAAAGCGCAATCCCTGGCCTGACCACGTCGATCAGATCAGAGAGCCCAAGGTCCTTGTGGTTCCAGATCCCGCCGCTATTTGAAATGTGAAACTGAGCACTCGGGAATGCAGACCCCATCTCTGACCGCAGCACGCGAAAACGCTCGACCTGCAGACGAGTGAGCGCACTTGAAGCATCCTCGCTCATCGCCAAGTGACTCAATATACCGTGGGGATGCTGGTCGGCGGGCAAAGTCTTGAGCTGCTTGACCACTTGCCTGGCCATCCCGAGGCCGAGTCCCAAGCGATTCATGCCCGTATTGAACTTAAGCTCATAGGGAAGCTTGGCAGGCCAACCTCCGCGCAAAAAGGCGTGCCAATCCGCATCGGACGTGATGACGGGAGTGAGGCCATGCTGCTCGCAATAATGGCCCTTGGCGTCCGTCCAATGAGCAGCGCCCGAAACCACCACAATCCGCGTTCGACGAGCGCGCAGGCCCAAGTCAGACCTCAGGCGTGCGCCTTCTTCAAGGGTAGCGACACCAAAACCATAGAGATCCGGCAAGTTCACGAGAAGCTTGGCAACCCAACTCGCTCCGTGGCCGTACCCATCGGCTTTGACCATAGGCAATACGGCTTGCCCATCCACCAAATCTCGAATCGCTTGGTAGTTTGCCTGAATCGCCTTTGAATCAAGCTCCGCGATCGCTCGGGGATCGATCTCAACATCTTGGCCATTCTTGCGAGCAGGGCTCTTCCCCGCTTCTGCACGCATCCTCTGCTCAAAGCTCTTGGGACCGCCACCGTCTTTCAGGACTCAACTCCTTAGGGGTTCAAAGATTTCCCGCGTTGCCGCGAGTACTCGATTGAGGCTCTCTCGCTGCTCGCCCGTCGAGTCGCTGAGTAAAGCGACCAACACTCCGACAAGCGCGCCCTGCGAGGAAGTCACAGCCCAAGCTTCGAAGTGAGCCGCGTGAAATCGTTTGAAAATCAGGGCCGCGAGCGAGGGATCATCCGCCACGGAAGCAACCTTGCCCTCTGAATGATAGCGCGCGATCCTCCTCATCATCGCGTCACTTAATCGAAATGCCATAGAACCCGGACCCGAGCCAGGAGCCAACCCTTCGTGCGCCTGCAGAATCGCAGTGCCCTGCTTCTCTTGGAACCCAAAATAAAAGGACGGACACCCTGTCGCCTGCGTGGTGATCTGAGCCAGGCGCCTAGCCATCTGCGAAGGATCCTTGCCCGTTCGTGTCGCTTCGATCTCGAGTTGTGCGACCCAGAGCTTCTCGGCGCGAACGCGCGATTGATCTTGGGCAGAAAGAAGCTCGGCGACGAACTGGGCCTCTACACTCTGAGAAGGCTGCACGTCCTCGAGGCGCAAAAGAGGGATCTCCGCAGAGCCCGGCTCTTGCTGAGGTGACTGTACTTCGTCGAGGGTCGCCGCCTCTTGCCCAAGAGCCTGCCGACTGGCTTGCCACGATCTGAGCGCGCCATCCAGACGGCCACGTCCGCCTTTGCGAGCCAGCCATTCCATGCCACCAAAAAGAAACAGACACAGAAGTAAACAAATCCCCAGCGTTTGGGCTAGAACGCCAGGCATTCCCCAGGCTGCGGCGAGCGCGCTTGCTAGGATGGGATTGCGCGACGGTTGCTCAGTCACTCGTTCGACCACCGCGGCCAGAGGCAACGGCCCGAGGCGAGCGTACGCAGTATCAGCCATCAGCTTGTCAATCGATGCAGACGTCGCGTTTCCTGTGAGGCGAGTATTGGCATCCACCTCTCTGCGGCCTAGTAGATCAGCGAGAGCATTTTTAAACACTGCAACTTGAGCAAAACTTGCGGCGACGTACGAAGGCTGAGAGTGCGCGAGTACCGTTCCGTCAGCTGCGACGAGATAGCCGCGCAGGGTGTCTCCATCCTCTTTTCTCGACCAATCACTGAATACAGGAAACGCCTTCTCAGGATCTACCAGCGCAAGGACCACGCTATTGTGATCTGATCCTGCAAACGCCAAAGCCAACCACTCATGATTGCGCCCCGGATCTTGCTTCATCCTCAGAACAGCGATTCCGTTTTTGCGGATCTCTGCCACGCTCAAGCGCTTGAGAACAGATTGCAGGTAAAACTCCTCAAATCCCGACCACCCGATCGCCGGCGCCCAAGCAGGATTGCGTGCTGCCTGCCTGACACCCAAGAGCGAGTCATCTAGCTTGATCTCAAGTTCTGCCCAGTGCAAGAGAACGCCTTCGGGCAGAGCAAAGGATGGATTTGGCACAACGGCCTGCGCTTTGCGAATCTCTAACAGCGCCAACGCGCGCGTCTTGATTAGCTCAATCGATGCCCAGAGCGAGTCGACCAGAAGCCGATCTTGAGCGATAGCCTCTTCCATCCTAATTTTCTCAGCCTCATGATTCGAATGGGATTGGATCCGGTCCGATAGCCAAAAGCCGGTCAACAAAGCTGACACAATTGGCAATACTGAAAACAAAAACAGATAGATGGGACGCGGTCTGAATTTCGGGAATGCTTCTTCCATGAATACCCCTGGCTCTTATGGTAGCATGACGCGGACTATGTATGCGACGGATACCCCTGCATTACCCGCTAAGATTTTGATCCTGGGCACCGGGATTGGGGGGCTTAGCGCGGCCTTGAAGTTCGCAAGATCCAATCCTTCCGTCATAGAAGTGACGCTCCTCTGCAAGTCGGATGCGGCTGAGGGCTCCACTCGGTATGCACAGGGCGGGATCGCCTCGGTTTGGTCCAAGAAAGACAGTTTTGAAGAGCATAAGAGCGACACGATGATGGCTGGCGGGGGTCTTTGCCATGAGGACGTGGTTGACGTCTGCGTGCACGAAGGTCCGGACCGTGTACGTGAGCTGATCGAGCTGGGAGTGGAGTTTACGAAGCTAAAAGGAGACTCCCCTACTGACCCCGCAGAAGTTTTTTCTTTGCACCGAGAAGGTGGCCACGGTCGTAGACGGATCTTGCATGCGGACGACCTCACCGGCTGGGCGATCGAGAAGGCACTCCTCGACCAAATCCGCAAGACGCCCAATATCCGTTTGCTTGAGAACTACGTCGGGATCGATCTGATCACCGAAGGCAAACTCTTTAAACGTTGGCGAAGACCTGGGCGCTGCCTGGGCGCTTACGCATTGAACGTGTTGACAGGAAAAGTCGAGACTTTCGCCGCTGATGTGACCGTGCTTGCCACAGGGGGCGCAGGCAAAGTCTATCTCTATACCTCTAACCCAGATATCTGCACTGGCGATGGGATCGCCATGGCTTATCGCGCAGGAGCTGAGGTGGCGAACCTCGAGTTCATGCAGTTTCACCCAACGTGCTTGTATCACCCGAGCGCTCGCACGTTTTTGGTCACTGAAGCCTTGCGCGGCGAAGGGGCGGTACTCAAGACGATCGCCGGCGATGAATTCATGAGCAAGCATCACTCGATGGCATCGCTGGCACCGCGCGACGTGGTTGCACGAGCGATAGATATCGAGATGAAGCGCACGGGCGACAAGCATGTTGTACTGGATGCGACGGCGTTTGCGCCTGGAGACTTCAAAAATAAGTTTCCCAATATTTATGAAACTTGCCTCAAGTACGGAATCGATCCCGAGCGCGAGCCAATCCCAGTCGTTCCTGCCTGCCACTATACGTGCGGAGGAGTGCTGGTGGACCTGGATGCGCAAACCAATATCGAAGGTCTCTACGCAGTAGGTGAAGTCGCTTGCACCGGCCTTCACGGGGCAAATCGCTTGGCAAGCAACTCCCTGCTTGAAGCGGTCGTCTTCGCTCATCGCGCGGCCGCGCATGCCCTTGCGCAGATCGAACGGCGAGCAGGCGGCGCAAATACGGGGTTTGCAGGCGTGAGCTCGGCAGCGTTTCCGAATCGCCTGCCTGAGTGGGATGTGGGTCACGCCGTTGAGCTCGAGGAGCGCATCGATATCGCTGCCAATTGGCTCGAGATCCGTCATCTGATGTGGAACTATGTGGGCATCGTGCGCAGCAACCGAAGACTGGAGCGCGCCTTAAGGCGGCTCGAGCTACTGGAGGCCGAGGTCAACGCCTACTACTGGGATTTCTTGCTGACCAAAGACCTTGTAGAGCTGCGCAACCTTTTGACGGTGTCGATGCTCATTGTGAAGAGCGCGCTGCTTCGCAAGGAGAGCCGCGGACTGCACTACACCGTGGACTACCCTAACGTTGATGATGCCCACTTTAAGCGAGATACGATTCTATGAGCCCATCCCTTGAGTACCTACTCAGCTATTTGGAAGAAGAATTCAGGAACTACCCAGATGTGCGAATCCGAGTCTCGCCGGCGAGCGGCGTGAAGCGCAGCCCAGATCTCGTGCAGGATTATGATCCGAGCGCAAGCTCCCTGCATTTAGAGCGTGGCGTGATCGTGCGCACGAAGACGCGCGAATATTACTTCCCAGTGGAGTGGATCGAGCAGAAGCAGTTCATGGAAGTGGAGAAGCTGGCGTTGCGGATTAGGGATGCTCAGGGAGACTCATCCAATGGACCGCAAGTTCACGCCTGACCCGCGGCTTGAACCTCGCTTAGCGTTCCCAAACTCAGCAATGGCACGCCCACCGCGCGAAACGCCTCCGCCCCACCCTGCTCACGATCGATCACGGTGAGAACGGCCACAGGATGGTAGCCCGCCTCGCGCAAGCGTTCGATGGCTTTTAAGCTTGAGCCTCCGGTGGTTACGACATCCTCAAGGACCACGACTTTGGCACCGGGCTTGAGATTCTCCGAGCCTTCAATGTAGCGGCCCGTCCCGTGATCCTTAGGCTCCTTGCGGACGATAAACGCTGGCCAGATCACGCCATGCGCGCGCGCTGAGAGCGACACGGCGGTCGCCATGGGATCGGCCCCCAGCGTAAGTCCTCCGACGGCGTCGACGGCGAGCTTCTCGCGCTTAAGAAGCGCAAACGCAGTCTCGCCGATGAGGTAAGCGCCATCAGGATGCAGCGTCGTCGCCTTGAGGTCGACATAGAACTTGCTCTTTTTGCCGGAGGCCAGCGTAAAATCCCCTTCTCGGTAACTGAACTTGCGAACGAGCTTGATGAGTTGCGACTTTAATTGGACTGGGTCGGCGAGTGCATTTTGATCCATGTGCGTATGTCCTCGAAGGGTTGCTCCTTGCCGAGTTCGTTGAGCGACTCGTGGTAGAAGCCAGGGTAGGTTTTGAGCTGCTTTTCTCTGAGTTTGAGCGCACGAAAAAACTTCAGCGTCGCTTCAGAGTCGACGATGCGATCCTGTAGAGGCACGATCATCTGAAGCGGCACTTCGATACCGCTATCGCGAGAAAGAGTGTCGGAGATCGACGCCATGAGCTGAGTGTACATCTTGGGCGTGCCCTTTCGATGCACCAAGCGGTCGGAGACGTACGCTTTGCCGACTTCTTTGTCGTGAGAAAGCAGCGAAGCATCCACTTCGCTACTCATTTGGAGCGACCCCCAGATATGGGCAAGTAAGTGAGCGGCGACACGCTTGGAGGCGGCCAGCGGCACTTTTACTCCCAGCAGAGGAGCAGAGACCGTCACGCTGGCGAGATTGAGCTCCGGATGCCGAAACAGAGTTCTCAGCATGATCAGCCCACCCATGCTGTGAGCCAACACGTGGATCTCCGATTTGCCAAAACGCTTGCGAAGCTGGTTCTCTACACGTCGTATCGCGAGGACCGCGTCCTCGACATAAAGATCGAAATTCTCAGCGTGGCCGCGCAAGCCTTCAGAGCGGCCATGCCCCCGATTGTCGAGGCAGAAAACCGCTCCCACTTCATTCTGAACGTAGTGAGGCACGTGCAAGTAACGACCCCCATGCTCGCCCATTCCGTGCAGTACAAAAAGCACTCGATGGCTTTTCCATGCCTCGGGATGATGCGAAACCATGAAGAGCTGAAGCTTGCCGTCGGTTGAGGCAAAGGTCTCCCATTCCGACACCCAACCCTTTGGCAATCCCGGGAAACCTCGCGGTTGAATCGCTCCCTGGTAGATCTGCTTGGCGCCTTCAGGGCCAGCTTGCTGGGGCTGCATCCTTTAAACCGCCTTGATGTAGCGTTCGATCGATTTGCGCGAGCTCTCAGGCAACTTCTCAAAACGGAAGCTGAAGCCACGTCCGTCGTCGAGCACACGTACAATCACGCCTTCTGCCACGAACGGCTCAATGGTTTTATCAAGGCTCTTGGAGCCTTTGCCGCCTTTTCCAGGGCTGACGTTGAGCTTGATGCGAGTACCTGCAGGCCCCGGAACGTGATCGGTCAGCACCTGCATGCCGCCAACGCTGATATCGCGGCAAATCGCGGCAACAAGCTTCTCTTGATTAGCCATGAGGATCTTAGCGACGATTGGGTGCCGGGGAGCATTGCGCTGCTCTTGAACTTGAGTCAGGCCCTGAACAGAGGCCTTTGCAGCGGCGGACTTGAGCGGAACGGGAGGAGCCGCTGCTTTCTGAGCTTTCTTCGCTTCACGGGCCAACTTGCTTTCAGCCACATCCTCACTGAATCGCTCGATGTTCTCGAGGCGATCCCACCCCGTCATTCCTTCGCGCCAAATGTGGACGCGGCCATGAAGTTTGCCGATGCGCAAAAAACGGGAGACTTCTTCAGTCGAGAAGGGACCGTACTGGGTGTCGTTAAAGTAGAGAAACCAAGGCTTTTGTTGCTCGTCCTTGGGTGGCGGAGGTGGAGCCTTCTTACGCAACCCTGGCTGGGAGGCGTCTTTGACCTGGACTTGAATAGTCTTGGGAGGGGCCGCCGGAACGGCAGCCTGAAAACTCTTTACCTCGCAGATTCGCTGCCAGCCTGCTTGGCCGGGCTTCCAAACATAGTGAGCCCAAGAAAGCTCCTGGCCCATGATTTTTCGATACACATCGGATGCTGCCAATGGCCCAATCCAACGCTCGCCCAGCGCCACATACCACTGCGCCGAATCGTCATCGAAGAACACTTTACCTGAGTTTTCCATGTCGCTCATTGTCCTCGTTGCGTTTGAGTTTGCAACCAAAAGCTACCGAGGTGTCTCCACCAGGCTGCCAGGCACCTCTTAAAACGCAGCGCATCTAGTTGCCTTCTGAATAGAGGTCTTTGCTGCAGGGTATTGTCCCAAGCTTGTAGGACGACACTATGGCTTGAACCTCTTAAATTTTCTTAAACTCGAGCAAAGCAAGAAAAGGAGCGTGAAGACCATCGCCGGCCTTCACGCTCCATCCACTAAACTACCTACATAAGTAGGGAATCTGAGCAAAATAACACTGAATGCGAGGCGAAGCGCCTGCCGAATTAAAGGCCCCAATGGCGAAAACGTTCTGTAGTAAAGTCTCACCTCGACTGAAATCGGGGCAATATTGAAACTCGGACCGTGTCGTACTTGTCCGCAAATGGTTTGTCGCAGACTGACCCATTCCGCTACCATAAAGCCTATACTCTGTCGCCCCGCTTACTGGATCAAAGTCAAGTAAAACGCAGGTTTGGCCACTAACAGTTACGAAAGAAGTGTTGACGAAGTCAATTTGACTTGGCGCAACAACAGGAGGTGTAGTCGACTGAACCAGCAATTCGAATGTTTGAAGCTCGCCGCTAGCAACATCTCGAGTTTCAAAGGACAGCGTAGCAGCGCCCGTGAAACCCGAAGAAATGCTTCGAATCGCAAGGTAAAGCGTTGATCCAAAGCTCGAAACATATCTGGACTGCGGGTAGCCCCGGAGCGTCTCATAGGCAGTAACATACTCTGCAAACTCTAATTGGCTCAGGTCGGGCGTCGTGGAAGTAGCCGGATAAAACTCAACTTTGGAGCCGTTAGGCCATTCTGCACTGTTATTGGGTTCGACGACGAACGGCAAAAAGGCTGAAGCTGCAGCTTGGTCAATATTGATTATGGTCTGACTTCCCCAATTTCGAATACTGTAGCGTGATGTCGCACTAGGAAGTTCATAATCAACCCAAGTAGCGACCCTGTAAACTTTAGTCTCTAGCGGCGGCTGCCCAACTGTTTGAGGCGTCTCATCCACAAAGCCCACCTCAACTTCAGATGGCGTTTGTGAAAACTCCCAGTCATTCAATGAAACTTCTGAACGAACCACTCCAGTAAATGAATTATTGACCAAAATCTCAATGGTTGAGCCCCAGAGTATCTCGCCAGTATCGACAATCCTCAGAAAGGGTCGAATCACACGCGTCCCTTGACCTACTGCCTGCATGCACAACTGAATCGTTGCCTTCTTAAGAACTTCTTCAGTCCGCGGAAGCATCGTCGAAAGAGTAGTCGATGCTGAAAAAGTTGAACCAAAACCACTAGACTGAATATAAGGATCGCGGCTCAAGTTGAAGCACGAATAAATTGGGACATTAGGGCGATAATCCACAAATGGCTTCACGATTTGGTACGAATCCGCATCATTCACAAATCGATTGCTCTTCCATCCATACCAATCCTCACCAGGGTGTGTGCCCAATAAAATCGGCGTTCTGTTGTTTGTAGCCGCCCAAGAATCTTGTGGGAAACCGCAGAACATCAAACCTAGTGCAAATAGCCCCAACATTGGCAGTGTCGATAAAGACGCGTTCCTTCTCATTGCTTGCTTCAAAATACCCTCACTTTGTCCCAAGCTTGTAGGACGACAGTGTCCCTTGAACCTCTTGGAACTTCTTAAGATTTAGCGCATTGTTACAACGCACTCCCATATGACACAAGCGCAAAATGACACATTGCGTTATTACTTAACAACTGTGGAGATTTTATTGCCGAATGAGTTGTGAAGATGATTGCGCCTGTAGCCTCGCTCGTCAGTTCGAAATTGTCGACGGACTGATTCTGCATATCGTTTGAGGGACCCACCCTAGCCCCTTTGGCGCGAACGCTGCAATCTGGCGTCCTTCATGAAGACTATCCCGCCCTTTCCCGATCGCACACGCGCCGGGCAGCTATTGGCCCAACGACTCAAATTGGCGACAGGTTCAAGCTCGGTCGTGATTGCTCTGGCGCGCGGCGGAGTGCCGATCGGCTACGAGCTTGCCAAAGAGCTAGGCATACCTCTAGAGGTTTTGGTCGTAAGAAAAATTGGCGCGCCCTTGCACCCGGAATATGGGGTCGGAGCTATCACCGAAGAAGGGTACTACTGGATCAATGAAGAGGCCGCACGAGCGGCCGGCATAAATCGAGCCGAAATCGAAAAGAAGCTCCATCAAGAGCATGATGAAGTGGATCGCATGGCAAAGCTGTATCGCGGATCGGATCAAATTTTTCCGTCTGTTCAAGGAAAAACAGTGATCATCGTCGACGATGGGATCGCTACCGGTGTCACAGCGAGAATGGCGATCCACTACCTAAAAGGCCAGGGGGCTGATCGATTGATCTTGGCCGTGCCCGTGTGTTCGCCGGATATCGCGCGACTCTTGAGAAGCGAGATAGACGACGTGATCTGCCTTGAGGAGCCGGAGATTTTTGACTCTGTGAGCGAGTTCTATCGAGACTTTTCTCAAACCACTGATGAGAAAGTGACTCTGCTTTTATCGCGCGCAAAACGAGAGCTCCGCAGCGCTTCTGCCTTTCACCCCGAAGCAAGCGACTTGGATGCACCCCTCTGCGAAGAAGTCTTGATCGAAGGTAATGGGCTTCCCAGCGGTGTCAAGCTAGCCGCAACCTTGGTGATACCCAGCGGCGCTCAGGGTTTGGTGATCTTCGCCCACGGCAGTGGTAGTGGGAGGCTCTCGTCCAGAAATCAGCAAGTCGCTGCAAAACTCAATGAC
>CAZGCK010000028.1:25687-35506 GCA_964524175.1 uncultured Bacteriovoracaceae bacterium
CTCTTGGACCTCCTCAGCCGAAAGGAATCACAGGATCGCAAGAACATCTTTGACATCCCTCTGCTTGCTTCAAGGCTCATGATTGCGACTCAATGGCTCAGTCGGCATCACGCGACTCAGGGCCTTGCTCTAGGCTACTTTGGAGCCAGCACAGGAGCTGGCGCAGCGCTCTGGGCCGCTTCTTATCAGGGTCGCGCGGTCTCTGCCATCGTATCGCGCGGAGGTAGACCTGAACTCGCGGCGCCTAGGCTTTCAAAAGTCGTGGCACCAACCTTGCTCTTAGTAGGAGAAAACGACGAGCCCGTGATCGAAGTGAATCAGGAGGCGATGTACCACCTTGGCACCTCAAGCTTAATGATCATTCCGCATGCGAGCCATCTTTTTGAAGAACCCGGAGCGCTCGAACTCGTGGCAGAAGAAGCTGTCATTTGGTTCAGCAGATACTTCAAGCAAAGAATCATTGCTCAGTCGGCTTGAGCTGCTTTTTAGGCGATCGTGGTTAATGCAAACCCACATACTCATTATACACCTAATTTGTATAAATTATGAAATCTGCACCGGAGACCCATAAACATGCCCAATGGCTCGCTCAAGGTTGTAAAAGCAAAAAAGGCAGATGGGCCCACAGAAAGACAGGAGCAAGTTCCTAGGCTTCTGAGCGACTACATTGAGGCCCATAAGCGTTTTGAGAAAACAGGGCGAGTAGGAGTTCTGATTCCCTTTTTCTCTGAAGCGGTCGAAATCGTGTGCGATGTATCTCTTTCGCCCACCTATGGGGTCGCTGGCCTATTCCGTTTCTGGCGAGATCTGAAGTTTTCATATCAGGAAATCGAAACCAAATACTCGAGCGTGCTCTTGGGCCTCAATGAAGCCGTGCTTACCTGGCAGGCACGGGGCATCCTTCCGACTGGCGACTCGATCCGCCTCGAAGGCTTGACTTACCTGAGCTTTGAACAGGATAGGGTCACCCGCATTTGCTATTTTTCAAATCGATTGGCTTATCAAGCCTGGAGCGAATCCAACCAAGCCGCCTAACTGATCGGCAGTTGTCGCTCACCCCTTCTCACCTGCTTGCGCGAGCACCTTCTCCAACTGGGCCTCAAGCCCCCTGACTTTCTCCTGATAGGCTCCCACATCTTGAGGCTCTCTGCGCGCCACTACCCAGGCAGAAAGCTGCTCTTTGAGCAGTAAATTCTCGCGCCGAGACGCCTCTAACTCTTTTCTGAGTCGCCCCACCTCTCCTGCTTCGATGGCCTTTAATGCTTCGCCGCTGAGCTCAGCCGTGAGACTTTCCTCGGCTTTCGCCGGCTCAACGGGTGCTCCCACCTTCTCTTTAACGGCCTCAGGCGGTGTGGGGACCGCTTTGGGTGCTGCAGGCCGAGTTACCGCTTTGTCCTTTGCTTTTGCTTTGTCCTTAAACGACGCCACAGCTGCTTCAGTCGTTTCAAAGCAACTCACCACAGGCGGAACTGCAAACGCTGCGACTCTCTTCATCGTCTCGGCATCAATCAAGGACAAGACAACCTCACCCGAAAGCTCTCGAGCAAAGAGATTCAAGATCGCCAATTCTCTCAGAACCTCTCCCGTAAAACTTTTTACATCTGGAAGCTCGATGACAATCTTGTTCTTACCGTTGCTAAAGAGCTTCGCGACGCCGGACTTAACGACCTTGACCAGATGAGGGGTCAGCTCCCCTTCCACCGCAAGAACATGAACATCCCCTAAAGCTCTCAGCGCTATCTTCAAGTGAGCTGCGCCCGGTAATAGAATACTTTCATCAAGTCACGACGAGTGATGATCCCAATGAGCTTTCCCTTTTTATCGACCACGGGGAGCCGGCGAAACCTGGACTCTACGAAGCTGTCGATGATCTCAGAGAGAGGCGTCATCTCACTGATCGACTCAACCTTAGAGCTAAAAGATATAGGCTGAGAAAAAGTCCTTTGATCGAGATGCCCTTTCTTTGCGATTTGTACGATCACATCGTACTCAGACAATACTCCGACCATCTTTCCTTTCTCGTCGACCACAGGCAGCCCAGTAATGCGGCTATTGACCATCAACTTAACTGCCTCTTCGACGCTGGTGGTGGGACGAACGCTGATTAGCTCGGTGGACATGACATCTCTGGCAATTGTTTCCATAGAATCACTATAAGGGTTGTACCGTTTGCGTTCAACTTGATCTCAGTTCATATTGAAGAGGTATGGCATCCGACGCGCTTGACGCTCAACGCCTTCCAAAACTCTCCGCCCTGCTTCAGGACTACCTCGTCGATTTTAGCCCTGGCGACACGGTAGGCTCTTTTTTAAAAGCATCCGCCGACCCCGAATGCCTGGCCCCAGCCCTAGAGGAAATGGTCAAGAGCAACCAGCTTTACAGGCATTACCTGCATCGCATCGATATCCTTCAGGGCAAGATCGGGATCTGGAATGAAGAAGACCCCAAGGACCACTCCAAAGCCGACAAAGCAGTTCGGATCTTAAGATTCTTAGGGCGCGCCGCCGTACGGAACGCATTGGTTTGCATCCGCCTCAACCGCACCGTTGAGGGAGTGCTACCGCGAAAAGAAAACGACAAATTCTTGATCAGCCCAGGAAAAACCATCAAGTATGCGCTGCTCGCGCAAGAGTATTGCGAGTCTAACGGCTTGGCGCATGCAGAGATCGCTTATCAAGCGGGGCTCCACTACGACTGGCTAGCGACCCTCATGGAGCGCAAAGGAAAAGCGGCAAAAGCCGAGAAACCCTACCTAGAAGAGATCTGGGCAACTTCGCTCGGCTACGCCCGCATTGCCTATGAGCTTGGCGCCATCCCTAAGAACTTTTCGTTAGGAAAGTATGCCTTCTCGGGTGCTTTGCTGGCACAGCTCGGAAAAGTGATGATGGCCCTGAGTTTTCCTCAAGGCGAGTCACTCACCCCTTGGAAGGACTTCGCGAAGAAGTGCGCTAAAGCTAAAGAGCACGAGGATCTGGCGTTGCTCATTGGCGAGAAGTCGCAATATCCGTTCAACCATGCTGAGATGTCCTCGTTCTGCATTCAGTTTTTTGGGGTGCTAAAAGAAATCGAGAAGGCTATTTGGGCCTATCGAGAGCCTTTTTTGATCAAGCAGAAAGAGTCGGATCTATTTGTCTTGGCAGTCGTGATTCACTCGGCGATCGCCTTGGCGCAGGCCAAAAAATATCCCAAAAAGAAGCCAGAAGATCCTCCGCTAAACTCCGAACAACTCTCGTTGCTCCAAAGCATTGGGATTTCACCCTCCCATGTGAACGACATCATCTCTCAGAAGAGCTAGCCTTTAGGCAAATCCAGCAAATCTTTTATGACCACTGCCTTGGCAGGGCAAACTCTAGCGCAGATCCCGCAGTTCTCGCAGGTATCCGCATCGATCACATACTGGCCGATTCCAATAAAAATACTCCGCGTCGGGCACAATTCGACACAGTCTCGGCAGGAGGTGCATCTGTTGTTGATGACGTGCGTGGTGCGGCTCATGAGCTCCTCCCATCTTGAGATGAGGACCGGCTTGAGTCAAGGGTGTCAGACGGCACAGAGCTACAGATGACGCAGTAAGCAGGTTTTCAA
Organism: uncultured Bacteriovoracaceae bacterium; assembly: GCA_964524175.1. GTDB lineage: Bacteria > Bdellovibrionota > UBA1018 > UBA1018 > UBA1018 > CAZGCK01. The sequence continues at coordinate 29,273 of CAZGCK010000028.1, forward strand.
CGGAAGTTACAAACCCCACCGCCGGCATAAAACTAGCATTCAGCCTTCGAGGGCCAAGGCTCAAACTGCCGCCTCGACCCTAGCTAGCTGATCTCGTTATCAACCACACTATTCAGGAGCCCGATCATGGAAATTTACACCGTACTAAAAGCCGATCACAAACTGGTTAAGCAAATTTTGAAGAAGCTCGAGAAAACCGAGGAAGCGGATGTTCGAGATCGCAGAGACCTCCTGATGGAACTGAAGCAAGAGCTCGTGCCGCATGCACGAGCGGAAGAGGTAGTGCTGTATGATCGCCTGAAAATGGCCCAAATCAAAGAAGCTGATACCTTGGCTTTTGAGGCTTACGAGGAGCATGCCGTCGTCGACCGGCTGCTCGAACAACTCACGGCAACCTCTCCTGAGGACAAGCGATGGACGGCACTCCTTTCCGTCGCGAAAGAAAACATCGAGCATCACATCAAGGAGGAAGAAGAAGCGCTTTTCGAGAAGGCCAAAAAAGCCTTTGAGCGGTCTGAGGCTGTTCAGATGACAGAAGAGTTCAATGACCTTAAGGCCGGCTACCTCAAAGAGGTCAAGGCCGGGAAGACCCCTCAACAAAAACCCTCACGCGAAAAGGTGAAGGCCGCGTAAGCGATTGCGATTAAAAAAATTGAGAGGCGGCTTTGCGCCATTTCAAGCCTGCCTCTACCGATCTCAAGCCTGTCGCAAGATTGTCGGAGAAGCAGGTTTGCGGCGTATCCCCTCACTTGTAACTGAGCCATGCCAGATTGCGCAGGATATGTATTCTAGGTGGACTGAGGTTGGCTGAGCTCACTTAAATTGCGTTTTGGGCGCAATCTGAGTGAGCTCAAGCCACCTATCCCTTGCTTCACCGCCCAAATACGCCTAATCTGTTCAACCATGTCCGAACCTACTTGCCCCAAATGTGCGGCCACCTACACCTACCCCGATGGATCGCTCTGGATCTGCCCGCAGTGCAGCCATGAATGGCCCCAACACCAATCAGTGACCACCGAGGAGACCGCTCCCGAGGCAGAAGTGATTCGAGATGCCCATGGCTCGCCGCTCTCAGATGGCGATGCTGTTTCCGTCATCAAGGATCTTAAGGTCAAAGGTGCATCGTCGGCCCTCAAAGCGGGCACGAAAGTCAAAAGCATCAAGCTCATTTACGGATCTGCTGACGGCCACAATATCAGCTGCAAAATTGATGGGTTTGGCGCTATGGGGCTGAAGTCTGAGTTTGTTAAAAAAATCTGACTCCTACCCCAAATACGTCGACTCCAGCACGATGTCCTTGATCATCGTCTGATATTCAGCATGAGTCGGATGCTCTACTGAGGTCCAGCTCTGACCCTCGTGTTCTTTCATAAACTTGTGGTAGTCGGGCGCCCCCGGAAACTTTACGTTGTCTGCCACCACAACTGCACCTTTGCGAAGCCAGCCCTTGGACAAGAACGTTTTCAGATCTGGAAGGTAGGCGTCCTTAGCGTGATCTACAAACAAGAACCCCACCGCTCCTGGCGCCAATCCAAATTCGCGCTCTAAGCGCTCAATCGTCTTGCCGCCATCTCCGATAAAACCCGTCACTACGGTCGCACGATCACTTGCGCCGGCGTAATCGATCATTTTGCGCGCAATTGCAGCGTTGGCTTCGTTAAACTCAACCGAGATCAAACGAGATCCCTCAGGGAGCATGCGCGCGGTACGCAACGCACTGTAACCCACATAGGCACCGAGCTCGATGGCGAGCGCCGGCTTGGCTCTTTGAATCGCGGCATCCATGAACTTGCCTTTTTCGTCTCCGACGTTGATCAGAAAACTATGATTGTAGGCGAACTCATCAATCGCAGCGATAACCGAGTCGATGTCGTCTTTGCGAGCGTTTGCGAGAACGTACCTGAGAGCCGCTTCTTCGCGGCCATCTCCGACTTGCCATTCTCTTTCTAGCTTCCTGGTACCCAAGGCTAATCGAAGGAAAGACCAGCGCAGAAATGGAAAGGACCGTTGAAGTCGAGCCAACATGGCTGCATCCTCTGAGATACGCCTCATGATTGCAATAACTGAAAAGCGATGCGAATCGTCACCTCAACGACTTCGCGAGCCCCAAGGCTCTTATGATCTCTTTCCTAATGGCAAGATCTTCACAACGGATTTCTTGGCGCTATGTACTGGCTCACTTGGCCACTCTGATGAAGAGTCTGAGCGACCCCCCGAGGCCTTCTTAGACTGCAAAACGCCAAGTTTGACCACAAAACTTTCGTCTCGTTCGGTGACCAAATTGATGACCAGCCCAGTTCTTCCTGCGCGCGCCGTTCGGCCCACACGATGAATGTAGTTCTCCATCTGCTGCGGCAAATGATAGTTGATCACCCGCCCCACATGCTCAACGTCAAGACCCCTTGAAGCCAGATCCGTCGAGATGAGCAGTCCGATCTTTCCTTCACGGAAAAGCTTGAGATTCTTGCGGCGTTCGACCTTGTCCATCTCGCCTCGATAAACAACGCTCGAATATCCACTGTTCTTAATCTCGCGCGCTAACTTGTCGCACTGCTCGCGCGTGTTAGTGAAGATCATTGTGCCGCCTTCGACGCTTTCGGCGAGTAGCTTCTCAAGAATCGGATAGCGCTTGCCGTCGGTCACCGTGAGATTCTTGGTCCTAAGCCCTGAAACGGTCTGATGACTACCCTGACTTCGAATCACCTCGGCGCTTGAGAATAGGCTTTTGATCAAGTCCTGGACTTTGGTCGACACTGTTGCAGAAAAAAGCACCATTTGCGGATGCGACGAACAGGCCTGGGCTATCCGCTTGGCGCTTGGCAGAAACCCTTGATCCAGCATCTGGTCCGCCTCATCAAACACCAGAACGCGAACTTCGCTCAGATCCAGCAGGCGCATCTCCAAAAGCTTGACGAGGCGGCCAGGAGTCGCCACCAGGATGTCAAACTTCTGAGTAACGTTGCGCCTGGCAACATCGAGGCCACTGCCACCTGCCACGCTTCTCACGCGCAGTCGCGTTGTATGCGTAAAAGGCTTGAACACGCGCGTGACCTGCTCTCCCAGCTCACGTGTGGGCACCACGATCACTGCGCGAGGCTGAGCGTCGATCCTCACGGGATCGCCCTCGTTTTCGAGCGACTTAAGAAGATGGAGCACTGGCAATGCGTAAGCCAGAGTTTTGCCGCTACCGGTTTCAGCCACGCCGACCACGGACCGCCCCTCAAGCAGTACGGGCAGAGTTCTCGCCTGGATGTCAGTCAATTGCGTGAGACCCTTTTCAACCAAGGTTTCCTGAAGAGTGGCAAGCAAGTTTAAAGATTCAAAAGTACTCATGACATGACTCCGGTCTATTCTTGATCTTCGAGCACCCTTGCCGCTCGTCCTCGCGGCAAAAATCGCGTCGATTTAAGTGGCCCCTGAAATCTGGACCAAAACAAATGCCAAGAGTGAAAGTGCTGGAAGAGGACTCATCTCTCACGCCATTGAAATGACTCAAAAAATAGAGGCATAAGGCAAGTCACCTAATATCACGCAATGCATTATTTATCCATGAGATTGAATTTGAATAAAGCCCAATGATCCCGCTAACCTCTTAGCAGGAGGCTCCTTAAAAACAGCCAACTCAAATGGAAGAATCCTCATTCGAAGGCACCTTAGTTCTAGAAAAACTCGCGGAGATCGGCCAAGTCGACGCCTTCTTCGAAGCCATCGACTCCGACGACTTTGCACGAGCGAAGTCCTTGATGAGGCGCGCCGGGGTCGACACCGAAACAATTTCGATTGTTCTGAAGACGATGAGCGAAGGGCAATGAGCCTCGCTGGCTACATCTCCTGCTCCAAAAGGCAGCTCCAAAAATTACACCAAAAACATTCTCCTCAATCCCGGCCCCTACCTATCCGATAGACTACAGTCACTGCCTAGAACCTCATTTTCGCAAGGAGAGCCCGTGAAACGTACCACCCCCTATTGGATTGCCGGAGTCGCGATTTTGTCAGCCTGTGCAAGTAACCCCATGAAAGATCGCCTCGACAAAAACTTCGTCTACAACTGCTCCTTGGCGCTCATCGATAAGGGCGTCAAAGCCGTCGACGCCGACCGCATTTGCAACTCTTCATTTCAAAGCGAGCTCGCCGAGCAATCCCGCGGCGGCGTCCAGAAGGCAGCAACCGCTGCAGACGCACCTTCGACTTCAGCCGTAACAGCCAATCCTGCCACCCCCGCAGCGATCACCGAGACGCCTCGCGCTCCGGCCGCCGAGAAACCCCAAAAACAAGACACAAAAGTCGATGAGACGACTTCGCATATAGAAAACTAAGAACAGTTTCGGCCTCTTACTCCAAACGAATCTTTGCGTGATACTTCCTCAGCGCCTCACGGCCCTCTGGGGATGACAGAAACTCGTCCAGCATGCGAACGGTTGAATGAACGTAAGAGTCTTCAATCATATCGCCTGGCGTCGCGACCCTAACCCGGTCAACGAGCGGCCCGGATACAATCCCGAGCTGATCAAATATCTCTGAAAAATAGGCACGAAAGTGAATACGAGCAGCAGTAGAGAAGTCGGCATGATCAGGCAGAGCGGAGCGATAAAAAGCAAAGCCCAAAGCCTCGACTTCTTCATGGATCGAACCCTTTACTAAGTGCTGACTTTCTAACTGACCTTTAGCCTCAGCCAAACCCGCTGACTCCAAAATAGGCAGAATGAAGTGCCCATCCCCCAGATCGCGGTAAACGATTTTTCCGGTAAAATTTCCGCTGCGGTCAAGCTGCAAAAGGATGTTCTGAGCGTGTGGAAACGAATGAACCATCCCGTATCGAAGCAACAAATCCGCTGTAGCCTTGCCTAAGGCTTCAGGCACTGCTTCCGAATAAATTGATCTGCGTCTACCGAGTGCAAATCCAGGTAAATAGCGATTGCCATCAAGCATTGGATTGAGATCCCTCACGATAAACGCATTACCGTCTGCCTCTTTGACGACCAGAACGTCCTTTAGGAGCATGATTCGGGAGCTTCTTTTAAATTTCCTATCTACCTCGCTCAAATAGTTCGTGACTGGAATCACGTCATCCGCTTCGTGAGATAAGTCGGCCTTCCTTCCCTGCCAGAGATACGGATGCGGATAGTCGGTTGGAGTTTTGATACTGATCAAACCCATCGCGGGATCATATTCCGCCAACGAGCGAGAAGCGGTGGGATAAACGGTTGAAGCTTCGACAGCTGGAGAAGCTCTGTATGGAACCTGCGCATGCCTGTTGTAGGGATGCACGGGCCAAAGAACATGATCCTCTTTAACAAAACGCGAAATAATATTTGGGTTGATTCCGGTCGCCGCAGCCAGGGTCACTTCCTCACGCGACGCCCTGGCAAATAGCAGTTGCACCTGACTGTGGGGCTGATTGCGAACACTTGAATTGAGCTTTTGCTCCGCATGCAACCACCGTCCGACTTCGGGAGGATAGATCTCTGGTTTCTTGCGACGAATGACTCTGTCATAAAACGAGCTCGACTTAGCAAGTATCTGCCTCAATACGCTGCAGGAGCTGTCATTGTTGGCGTAGGCAGGCTGTAGGCAAACATTACCTAGGAGCCCGACTACGAGGAATAAGACGACGCGATTCATCGACTTCTTATCGGTGCCAAAAAGCAAAACCTTCAGAAGCTGCGAAACAAGCTCAAAATCCAGAAATACCCGAAAGCACAAATGCGCCCATCGAAGCTAATGACTTCCTAACAAGGCCCCAAACCCCAGCGACTTCTGATTCGAATAGAGTCGGTTGGACTCGCCTTCTAGACAGTCTGCATAGCCTGCTCGATTGGCACCTGGCCCTCCGGCAAAATGAACCGCGCCGTTGGTCGTGCGGCAAGCACCAAAGGCGTAGAAAGGCCGCAGCCTGCTCGGTGCAAAATCTGGGTACCCGGCGTGCCTGAGCATCTCCTCACCCTGCCCTAGCGGCTCGGGAAACTCTTCTGGCGATAAAGGTACGCTCGCAGGTGCACGCGAAGGTTTTTTCTTTTGTACTGTCGCAGCGCTGGCAACCGGCTTTTCGGTTCTGCCTTGGGACTTCATGTAAAGCTCGGCCAAGGCAAATCCCTGCAAGCAAACGAGAAGCCCAACCATAAAGACCAAACCGCGAGACTCCATAGAGTGTCATTATAAAATCTAGACTCCATGCTCCGTAAGTGTGTCAGCCTTGACCCAATACGGCAGACGCTCTGAGCCTGCCGTTGACAC
>CAZGCK010000029.1:0-12389 GCA_964524175.1 uncultured Bacteriovoracaceae bacterium
GACGCCGACATTGTCGATCGCGTGAAGCGCGCACCCGCCGCTAAGACAGTTCATTATGCTTACAAAACTGGGCTTCTCGAGCATGTCCTCTCGATCACGCAGATCCTTGATGGCCTTGCCAAGCACTATGGCAAATATGTGGACCGCGATCTTCTTTTCTTGGGCGGCTTCTTTCATGACATTGGCAAGCTTTGGGAGCTGAATTACGATCGCGTGACTGATTACACGACTGAAGGCAAGCTCATCGGTCATCTTGTCATGGGTGTTGAACTCGTTGACCGCAAGATCCGCGAGCTTGAGTCGCAGCCAGGACGCTTGCCAGGGGTTTTTCCGGAGGACAAGAAGCTTCTCGTGAAGCATGTCATCCTCGCGCACCATGGGATCCTCGAGTACGGCTCGCCCAAGCGCCCCAAGTGCATCGAGGCGTTGCTCGTCCACATGGTGGATGACATGGACTCCAAGGTGAACGCGATCCGCTGCTTTACCGAAGCCGATCAGACTCCGGGTCGTTGGACTGCGCTGAATCGCCAGTATGAACGCTTCTTCTGGAAGCCGGACTGGGCGATGGGCGGCGAGGCTCCGGCGACCTAGCGATGGTTTGTGGGATGGATGATTAAATTATAAATGTGTAATCATCGCTAAATTCTGAACACCCTGCGTGCGTTATCAGTCGTCACGCGCGCCACTTCTTCGATCGCAATGCCTTTGGTCTCCGCCAGCTTCTGCGCCGTGAACCTCACCATCGCAGGCTCGCAGCGCTTGCCTCGAAAAGGGATCGGCGCAAGATAGGGCGAGTCCGTTTCTACAAGCAATCGCTCTAGCGGAAATGCGCGCGCTGCCTCGCGCAAAACTTCAGCAGTCTTAAAAGTCAGGATGCCCGAAAAAGAAATATAAAATCCCAGGTCCAGACATGCCTGTCCAAACTTTTGCGTCCCGCTAAAACAGTGGATCACTCCGGGGATCGCACCTGCTGGAACTTGTCCCGCATATTGCGTGAGCGCTGCGAGCAAATCATCCTCTGCGTCGCGCGAGTGGATGACCACTGGCTGTCGCACCCTGAGTGCCAGATCCAGCTGCAGATCGAGTTGTGCACGCTGAACATCGCGCGGCGAGTGATCGTAATGATAGTCGAGTCCGATCTCTCCCACCGCTCGGCACTTGGGATGCGCCGCCGCCGCCTCGATCTTCGCGAGATCTCCAGGCGCAAGAGTCGATGCTTCATGCGGATGCACACCCACCGTGTGAAAAACCTGGGGGTAGCGCTCAGAGATTTCGACCATCTTGGCAAGGGCCTCGAGATCCGTGCCCACCGTGATCAAAGCGACGATCCCGGCCTCGTGAGCCTCGCGCACGAGATCGGCATCCGTCTTAGGCGCGTAGTCGTAGTTGAGGTGGCAGTGCGAATCGATGAGTTGCATGGATGCGTCTCAGTTTTTCGCGAGCAGCTGTTTGAGCATGGAGTCGATGATCTTGATCCACACCGGCGGCGGATAGGCTCCTTCGATCTTGTGCCCATTCAAAAAGAAGGTGGGTGTCGAGTGCAGTCCGAGTTGGATGCCTTCTTCTACGTCTCGCGAAATGGATGCAATCGTTTCCGGCGCGCTCACGCAAGCAGCCATCGCCTGTGGATCCGCGCCAGCTTCTTGCGCAAGTTTTGGGATGCCCTTTGAAAGCGTCTCTTGATGCTCGAACAGGGTTTCATAAACGGCTTCAAACTTGCCCTGCTTATGCGCGCAAACCACATGCTTGGCAGCCTCGCAGGCATAAGGGTGCATGGGTCGGTCCATCTGCCGATTGCAGTCGGAGCTCAGCGGAAAGTTGCGGAACACCACGCGCAGCTGAGTGGGGTAGTGTTTCAGTAGGGTATTGATGATGAGTGCCCCTTTTTTGCAAAATGGGCATTGAAAGTCGCTGAACTCTACCAGAGTGATTGGCGCGTTCGCAGGCCCGATCGACGGTAGGTCGGCATCCGTTCGCACAGGCAGCACGGGAGTGTTCATGCTGGAGTTGACGAGCTCATCGATGGTGGTCGCTGACAGGCCTTCGCTCTCCATCGTGCGCAGTCCTAAGACAGCGCCGATGACGGCGACCAATGTGATTGTCGCAAAGTTCTTCCACTTGGATAGATCCAGCTTGTGCTCGCGGGTTCCTTCAGGACGCAGGCTCAAAGCGATCGCAAATACAGCTAAAGTGACGCCGTCGGTGACGAGGCAGAAGAGACAGTAGGTCTTCAACACCACCGCCATTACGAACAGGTAATAAGCCGTCAACAAAAGGCCCACGGTACTCATCGCAAATAGGGCGCGCACAGCTTCCCGACGCCAAAATGCATTGCGTGCGACCCATGCAATGACAGCTAGAGCCAAAAACCACCCAGCCGCGAAGCTAGACAGGGGCAAGCCACCCACGAGCTCTGCATATCGGCTCGCTGCCACCACGTCACAATCCATGGCTTGCCCCAAGTTACAAAGTGACTTGAAGCTGGCAGTCCCACCGCGAATCTCGTAATAATGTTGAGTAAGATAAACCGAAACTCCGAACCCAATCATCGAGAGCGCGGTTATGAGAGTGAGCTTTGGGATCGACGAGGTCGACGTATTTGGCGCTCCAGTATTAGGCTTCTGGGTCATAGGTTGATCGGTCTCCTCGGTTGCAGTGGACACAGTGTAGCAAGGGGTTGGCAAAAGAGGTAGGGGGTAGGTTGAGGCAAAGAATGATCTTACAACCCTGGCTAGCTGTGAGTTTGGCGCTCGTCATGATGAGTCACGTCAATTGTACTCGTCGTGGGTTCGGTCCGGGCTCCGCGAAAGCTCCGTCCGTCTTGAGCCTCCAGCTTTCATCTGAACCCGTGTCTTTGGATCCTTCCCTCGCTGAAGACGGGGTTTCGCTTCGAATTCTTTATAACACTTTCGAAGGACTCGTTGGTTACGACGGAGCAGGTACTCTTCACAATCGGATGGCCGACTCGTATCAAGTTTCTAAGGGCGGGCTGATCTATGACTTCGTGCTTCGCAAAGAGGCGCGCTGGTCTGACGGTAAGGTCGTTACGGCTGCAGATTTTGTAACGGGGTTGAGAAGGTCTCTCCAGTCCTCAAGCGGATCTAAGTTAGCGGGTAGCCTGCTTCCGATCCGGGGGGCTCAGGCTTTGCTCGCCGGAAAGGGCCGCCCTGAAGACTTAGGTGTTCGCGACGAAGGCGGACATCTGATCATCGAGCTAGAGGAGCCTACCCCCAATTTTGCTCAGGCGCTTGCTTTGCCCGTGGCTTCGCCATTGCGCGCAGACGTGCTCTCAGCCACTGGGGGTAAGTGGCCCGATTTGGGACCCAGTACCGGGCCTTATCGGATCGAAAGCCATGATCCGGATCGAGTGGTTCGTTTGGTTCTCAATCCCTACTATTGGAATAAAGAGGCGAGTCAAAAATCTCCGCCTAATATCGAGTTGCTGGTGGTGCCAGATGAGTCGACTGGATTGACCCTGTTTGAGCAAGGGCGTCTCGACATTTTGACCAAGATTGGGTCGGCTGATTTTAAGCGGCTGCATCCAGGAGGGTTGCTGCACACGGATCCGTTCTTGGCGACGTTTTATCTTTCTTTCAACATGAAAAAACCTCCCTTCAATGACCGCGACTGGAGACGCGCAGTAGCCGGTGCCATCCAGCGCGAGGAGCTCGTGTCCGTTGTGGGGACCGGTGAGACCCCAGCCCGAAGCTGGATCCCGATTGGTCTCGAAGGGTTCATTCGTTACGCAGATCCGGCGCCTCTCTATGCAGGTTCGCTTGCGAAGGTGAAGCAGAAACCTAAGCTCAAAGGTACGATTACGATGGGGTTCGATACCAGCCATCGCAATTCGTTGATCATGCAGAAGGTTCAGCACGATCTGGAGACTCACTTGGGTTTGCGTCTTTCGTTGATGAACATGGATTGGAAGTCCTATTTAAAAATGCTCCAGACCGATCCGCCTCCTCTGTTCAGATTGGGGATATTGTCGCCACTCATGGACCCTATCCAGATTCTCGGGTCCTTTACGACGGGTGATCCCAATAATTACTTGAAGTGGTCCAATCTCCGGTACGATCGCCTGGTGCGCAAAATTCGCACACTTTCGGCCGGTGCTGAAAGAACCGCGCTGATCCAAGAAGCTCAGCATGTGTTGGTGGATGAGGAAGCGATCGTGGTTCCGCTTTTTCATTATGTTCAGAACCATCTGGTGGCCCAAAGGGTGAGAGGCTTTAGGGTGAATCCCTTTGGCGTGATCCGATTCGATGAGCTGAGGCTCGAATGAGACCCGTGCTCAGCCAGGTGTTGAGCGCAGTGCCAGGCATTGCTCATGGGTTTGGGACGCGATCCGAGTCGTTTCCTCAGGCGCTTGCGCTGAGCTGGGATGCGCTCAAGCCGCAGTGGAAACAGGTGCACGGCACAAGTGTTGCGCAGATTGAGCGCGCTGGCCAAGTGTGTGGCGAGGTGGATGCGCTTTGGTCGCGGACTGTAGGCCAACCTACTGCAATTATTACTGCGGACTGCGTACCGGTGCTCCTAGCGAGACAGGATGGCGGAGCAGTGGCTGCTGTCCACGCGGGTTGGAGGGGGACTCAAGCGCGAATTCTGCGCGCGCTTTGGGTTGAGCTATTGGAAGCGGGCGAGAAGCCTGGCGATTGGGTCGCGGCGATTGGTCCGTCGATCGGTCCATGCTGTTATGAGGTGAGCGAAACGCTGGCTGCTCAGTTTGAAACCCAGTTTGCCGAGGCTGGGTCGCTTGTGGCTGTGCCTCGTTTTAGGCACTTGGATCTTCCCGCGGTCAATGCCTTTGAGTTGCGCACGATCGGATTGAAGCGCGTCGATCTGATTCGCGCCTGCACCCGCTGTTCTTTAGACGGTGTGGACCCGGCTTTTCACAGCTATCGAAGGGAAGGCGGGGGCACGAGGCAGTTTTCTGTGATCGTGCGGTCCGCATGAAAGAGCCTCAACCTCTTCCTGTTGCTGTGAAGATTCTAGCTTCTTGCGGAAGCGCAAAAGCGGCCACTGCCCATGTGGTGACTCTTTCTCGTCAGCAAGCGTTCTGGAAGGGTGGCAAGCGCTCGGCTAAGTTAGTGGGCATTGCGATGCTGGTTCTCTTCCCTTTTGGTTTTTTGGAGCCTTTTTTGTTCATGGTCTGGGGTTCGGCCGCATTTATGGTCTTGATTGTGATCGTAGGTCCGCTGCTTCATCTTAGTTTTTCTAACGAAACTCGGTCATTTAAAAGAGTAGACGCCACATGCCCGAACTGCGCGATTGAGACCGCTCTGAAGCCCTATTTGAGCACCCGCTTTGAAGAAGAGTTCACAGTATTGTGCCCGGCTTGTGGTCAAACGGCTCGAGTGATCAGCACGTAGGCTGCTGTGAAAAAAGTTTAACCCACTAGGGCTGTCTTCCGGTCACCCCGGAGTCAGTTGTCCAATGGGGGGGCGCGTTGACGTCATTATGCGTGCGACAAATGGATCGCGCATGGGCGTGTCCAGGATTTTTTCGCCCTATGGGGTAAGTTTAGATTTGTTGCGAAAAGTGGTTCGAGCAAGGCGACTCGAGATCGAGGTTTTCGAGGTTTCTGCAGGTTTCTCCCGGTTTCTCCCGGTTTCTGCAGATTTCTCCAGATTTCTGCAGGTTTCTCTAGAGCCAGGCTCTCTTTAGGCTCCAAAATCGCATCATTTCGAAACTTACCCCGTGGTGCAGACATTTCGTGCAGAGTTGGGACGGACGCTCAAAATCCAGCAAAGCTTTGCAATGCTTCAAGCAGAGTCGCAAAGGCGGGCGGGGGCGGTGCCTCAAACCGCAACTTCTCGCCCGTGATCGGATGATCAAAGCCCAGAACCCGCGCATGCAGGGCTTGACCCGGTAGTCGTCCTACGAGTTCACGCACGTTCGCAGGCAGGGCCAGCCACTTCGAGTGCCGTTCTGATGGAGCACCATAGGCAGAATCTCCCAAGAGCGAGTGACCCAGGCCCGTGAGATGCACACGAACTTGATGAGTGCGCCCTGTTTCAAGCGTCGCCTCAATCCAGCTCGCGAAGGGCTTGGCCCGCGGCTGAGAGAACTCTCGGAGGCGCTTGTAGTGAGTTACGGCTCGGCGGCCTTCTATGACGTCCATCGACATCTTCTTTCGATCTTGGGGATTGCGGCCAATCAGGCTTTCGATGCGTCCCTGCGGCGGCTCGGGAGTCCCGTAGCAAAGCGCCCAATAACTGCGCTCGATCTCATGCTTCGCAAATACTTCGGCCAAACGGATATGGGCCGTATCCGTTTTGGTGATCACCAGAGCGCCGCTGGTGTTCTTGTCGATTCGATGAACGATGCCGGGTCTGAGAGCTCCTCCGATGCCGCTGAGGTCCTTGATGTGATGAAGAAGAGCTTGCACGAGAGTGCCCTCGAACTGTGTTTCTGAGGGATGCACCGTTAGGCCGGGGGGTTTGTTGACCACGACCAAGTGGGCGTCTTCGAACAAAATCTCAAGCGGTCGATTCTCAGGCACTAGGTCTGTTGGGCGGGGAGGTGGGACTTCGACTCTCACTACTGTCCCGGCGGCCAAGCGAGCACGTGCGACGACAGGTTGGCCTTCGCTCGTGACCAGACCGTCTTCCATTAGTTTTTGGATTCGGCTACGTGAACACTCCACTGGTTTATCTGTGCCGGTCCACGAGCCTTGACCTGAGCGTATCGCTTCATGGATGGCCACGTCTGCACGCTGCCCTTTAGCTTCGGTTGGCAGGGTCCACATCCACAGGATCATCTCTCGAATCCTACCGAGCCGCTTTATCGGGCTTGGAGAGCTGAAACCGGTTGAGATAAGCGGTGGCTACTTTGTCGTGAGGTAGTTTAAGTACTTTCGCGACCTGAGTCACGAAACCACGCAAAAATACGGCTGCTGGAAGTTTGGCGAAGTTGTCTTCTTCGATCGCCATCAAGTAAGTCTTGCTGACTTTTGTGATGTTTGACATTTCCTCGATCGAGATTCGGCGCCCTTCGCGTATTTTTCTGAGAAAGGAGCCTTTCCATTCGGTTTCGTCAGAGATTTCCTGAGCGATCGACGCCTCTGTCGGGCGGGTGGCTCGTCTGAGCGCTCCGCCTGCTGGTTCTGGCGGAGCTGGTTGTGAATCAAGAGGAGTGGTTGGCTCGGATACGGGTTGCGGCACATGCGTGTGATCTGGCGATTTTTCTATGGCTTGAGCCACTTCTTGGTTCGCAACGGGGGCTGCTTTCGCTCCTGCAGCAGCGGACCCAGGCGAAAAATCCGTTGAAGGGGCCACCAATAGACTGTCGCCGCCGCCTTCCATGTCTTCCATGGGGGGGACACGATCGATCGAGATGATTTTTTTACTCACCGGAGGGCGAGTCTGCTCAATCATGGCGGCTTCCATATCGAGGTGACCGTGGTTGCGGTCATAATCTCTGCGTTTCTCACCGCTCGACAATACTTGATAGGCTTCTTCAATGCGCAGAAGCATCTCTTCGCGTTCGTCGGGCGCAATCAATGTGTAAAGAGCGACGCTGTCTCGGTTGTAAGCCGATTTTGCCTTTAAATAGGCCTCACGGACCTCTTGCGGCGAGGCGTCCGGCTTGATGTCGAGGATGTCGTACAGCGATGATTCTTCACCGAAGGTCATATTTTTGGGCCGCAATGTCTCCGCTAGTAGATGTCGTTTCGGTAGTGTCCGTGGCGTTTGAGCATGTATTGAACGACGCGGTCAATGCTCGAAACAAGGCGCGAGTTGGGGAATTCGAGCATCAACGGGCGCTTGCGGCGGACGGCCTGCCAAACGGCGCTATCATAGTCCAGATAGCCGACGTAATCCATGTCGATACCAAAGTACTTTTTGCACACGGTCTTCACCGAAAAACCAATATCGACGTCGGTTTGTGTGCGGGCTTGGTTGATGATGAGCTTAGGTCTAAATTTCTCGATCTCCTGCTTGAGCCGCATCCCACCTTCTGGAGTCGCCTTGTTGACCTCTCTAAAAAGGTCAGACGGATTTTTGATTCCGAGAGGGTTCTTAGTATCCATAGCCATCTGGATGATGGGTCGGATTTCCTTAAGGAAGCGCGAGTGCTTGAGTCTGCGATAGTAGGCACTTTTGATAAAACGGTAGCCGTTCTCAATCGAAGTGGGTTCAGGCAAAAGAGTGAGGATTCCAACGTCCGCGTAGAGAAAGAAGTCGATCGTGTTGTTGCCAGTGCCAGCGCCCAGGTCAAATACGAGATAATCCGAGTCCAGGTCCCTTACCTTTTGCAGTAGTCGTACTTTTTCGGCAAAACCTAAATTGGCGACTCCCACCGAGTCCTGCGCCCCGCTGATCAAATCCAAGTTGGGAATCCCGCTCGGAACCGCGCATCGCTCTAGCGTTTCTACGCGACCCGTGAAGAAGTCACTGAGAGACTGTTTGGGTAAGTCCACTCCCAGCGTGGTGTGGAGATTGGCCCCTCCCAGATCCAAGTCGATTGCCGTTACTTTGTGTCCCGCCCGAGCGAGTGCAATGGAGATGCTCGAGGCCACCAGGCTCTTGCCTACGCCTCCTTTTCCACCTCCCACTGCCCAGACCTGTTTGATCCGGCCCATGGCGGGCGTAGAAATGAGATCAAACGGGCTCTTATCATCCCGGTCTTCTGCAGAGTCGTGAGGTTTGTCCAAACCGTAATCGACGCTTCCTTCCATGGATCGTCCGCCTTAATATCCAGGATTGATTTTGTGAGCAGGAGTGTCAAGACAATTAGAGGGTGCGTAGCTGTTTACGCAGTTAAAGAGCCTATCGCGTATGGCCCTTCCCATAACTCTCTGCAAAATCGGACCAGGTTAAACCGTCTTCTTAACAGGTTTTTCTGACACCATGCTAACTATTTAAATTTATTAAATAAATATCTAAAATAAAAGAGTGCAAAAAGCCATACTGGGAGGCGTGTATGGCATCAGCGTTGCTTCTGTATCATTCTAGCAACAATGCACAGTGCATCATGAAGTGTGGAAGTGGCGAAAACGCTACATTCACAGTCTGAGACAGCGGAAAGTGAGACGATTGTTATGAAGCGAGTTGAGACACAAAAAGCAGAATTTCGGAGTGGCATCGGCACCAGTACCCAGAGGGGTGTGTCCTCTTCTGGATCGGCTCCCTCCTCCGGCTCTGCTCAGTGGTCATCTTCTCTCTTCTTGGTTCCTCATCTTCCAATCCGACTTCATGTTCGTAGCGACCTTCACCTAGCCCGCAAAACTTGGCACATGATGATGGGCTTAGTCATCGCTTTCATCTATTTGTCGGGTATGCAGGTTTCAACCGCAGTAATGATCCTGGGCACTCTATTGGGTTTTGACATAATTATGGAGGCCGCTCGCCTTCGCATCCCTGCGGTCAATGAGAAGGTCATGCGCTATTGGGGTCCTTTTATGCGTGCCAATGAAGTGGACCGCGTGAGCGGGATCCCTCATTACTTGGCGGCTACTCTGCTTGCGATTGCGATCTTTCCTAAGCCGGTCGCGATTTTGAGCATCCTGTACCTAGCCTGTGGCGACCCGATTGCTTCACTCTTTGGTATTCTCTATGGTCACAGAGGTCCTCGCTTTGCGAGCGGCAAGTCGCTCATCGGGACATTGGCTGGAGTGTTGACCTGTGTGCTTGTCACCTTTATTTTCCTGAAGGCCCTGGCTGTCTCGGGAGTCGCCTTAGTGGTTCTTACCCTAGTGGGTGGCCTTGCTGGTGGTATCGCTGAATTGGTGCCGCTCGATCTCGACGATAACTTTACCATCCCTGTGTTCTCTGGCTTTGCCCTCTGGCTCGCCTTCATCGTTCTAGGGCTGTAATCTTACAGGCTACAATCCTAGCAACCGGCATCATCGCAATCCTCAGACCCACTGAAGCTTACAAATCCTTAACTGTTATTTATAGTCTTGGCACAGGCGCATGCTCTTGTTTTTTTGTAAGAATTACTCAGCTGTCTAACTCTTGTGCACATCGCCAAACCTAAGTGGCTGGATTGACTAGGGCCAGTTTTAGATTCCCCTGGTACGTAGGTTGCTCTTCTTCCCTGCAGGGGAAGGGTGGGTCGGAGCTTGGGTGGTTCAGGGGTACGCACACATTTGCAGATCAGAGCGGGGTTTATGCTCTGCTCCTTGCTTGCTGCGATTGCAGTTGCTTCGTCGCCTGCTCAGGCAAAGACCAAGCTGCGACCTGCTTGGACGTCAAGTTACCAGGTCTTTGTAGGAGGTACTTTGGGTGAGCTCCCCAATGCTTCTTATCTTTCTAGTCGCGATCCAAAGTCGATCTTTTCTTGGGATCTTGATCTCCTCGATGCTCACCGCGGAAATCAATTGCGGCAGCAGTATTTTGACATGACTCGCGACTATGAGATGCGCCGTCACTCAGGTTTAGTGAATATCACCCAAGAAGGCGATCAGATCAACCGCATGAGCAGCTTTGGCAAGGGCATGTGGGATGAGATTCAGAACAGAAAGATTACCGCAACTCAAGTTAAGGTTGAGCGCCGCGCTACTAAGTTTATCGAGCGCAATGAGACGGTAAAGACGATGCTTGCTCCGGCGGCTGTGATTGTAGGTGTCTACATCGGCAAGCCTGTAAAAATCAGAATCACTGAAGAGACTCGGATGGCTGTCCGCGCTGATGTTAGGGGTCAGACCGGAGGCCTTGAGCTTCACTCTCCAGTCGGTTTCGGTGGTTTTGAGTACCGTCCAAATGCTGCTAGCCGCGATATCGCAAGCCCGAGTGCTGTGAACTTTGGCGAATCTATGAATCTCGGACGCGCTGTAGACTTCTCCCAAGAGAAGTACCAGTTCACAGTGATGAGAGAATTGCCTGTGTTGAAAGTGAATAGCTCAGTGTTATACGGCAGCTCTTCAAATGCCGTGGTGAGCACTCTCAGTAAGAGCATCTTCAATCACATCACCGTAGCGGTAGATCAAGTTTACTGGCTAAATCCCAGCGACGACAATCATGTCTCTGAAGGTAAGTTCAGAGTCCGCTACGACATTAACTTCTGAATCGGCTCTACAGTCCTAGTCGCGGTCGATCTCGACGAGAGTGGCGCCCGCACCGCCTAAGCCTACGCCACCATCCCGGTAGTTCTTGATATAGGGGAGGCTGGACAATATTTTACGCGTACCTTCGCGCAGTGCGCCCGTCCCCATTCCATGGACGATCGTGACCTCCATCAGTGCGCCCGAGCGAAACACTAGATCCAGGTAGCGCTGGAGCTCGCTCATCGCTTCTTCAAAGCGGACGCCCCTGAGATCCAGGCGAGACTCGGGAACAAAACTCGTTGCACCCGATCCTCCGCTCGAGGGCTTGGGACGAGATTTTGGGAGGGCCGAGATTTCGAGCGCCGATAAAGGCTCAATGTCTGAAAGAGCCAAGCTCATTTGAATAGTGCCCATCGAGACCTTTGCTCGATTTCCGGTGATCTCGAGGATCGTTCCGGTGCTTTTCCATTTCGGAATTCTGACCGCGGTTCCTGTTTCTAGCTTGGGGGCTTTTGCTGGTTCCTGAGCGCGAGCTTTAGCTTTGTAGGCGAGTGCGTCGGCGATCTCGGGTGCTTCTTCTGTAAGGGCAGACTCCATGCGCTCGCTGGCTAGAGTGAGTGACTCATTGAGTTGAGCTCTAGTTTTGTCGATCTCGTGTCGATTTTTTGCTTCGTCAAGCTTGCGCACTGAGGCACGCACCTCGTCTTGTGCGGCTTCAAGGATGCGCCTGAGACGTTGTCGGGTGCGATCGAGCATCTCTCCTACGGCGGTCTCCGTGCGCTCGGTCCACTCTTTGTGCATGCGTTCGGCTTCGGCTCGAAGGTGCTCGGCTTCGCGGCGGGCGCGGTCAGCTTCGCGCGCGTCTTGCTCGAGTTTGGCAAGCATAGCTTCAAACTCGATATGTTCGCGAGAGAGGTATTTTCTGGCGAGGGTCAGCACATCGCTTGAAATGCCGAGCCGCTCAGCCGTTTCGAGGGCACGTGATCGGCCAGGAACACCCAAGATCATGCGATAAGTGGGTGTTCGGGCTTGCTCGTCAAATTGCATGCTCGCGTTGAGGATGCGGTGATCGGAGACCGCAGTAGCTTTGAGGTGAGGGTCGTGGGTCGTCGTGACAATGATCGCTCCGTGAGCCATCACGGTTTCGAGAAAGGCGCGACCTAGCGCCGCACCTTCTTCTGGGTCGGTGGCTGAGTTGAGTTCGTCAATAAGCACGAGGCTGCGTTCATCGACGTTCTCGAGGATTTCCTTGAAACGAACAATGTGCCCCGAGAAGCTCGACAGATGCTGTTCGATCGATTGGTGGTCGCCAAGATCAGCAAAAACCTGATCAAAGAAAGGGACTGTCGGCGAATCAGATCCAGGAAAAAGAAACCCCGTGCGCGCGCAAAACGCTGCG